>RXJA01000073.1 GCA_003963455.1 Hyphomicrobiales bacterium | reverse complement strand
GGCGTTGCACAGATTGCCGGTGATGGTGCAGCGGCCCTGCACCTGCTTGGAGCCGATCAGGTTCGCGGCCTCGACCACGCCCGGCCATGCCTTGCGAAGCGCCTTGTTCTCGCCCAGCACCGCGCAGGGCACGGCGGCGCCGATGCGGAAGCCGTCGGCCGTCTCGGTGATGTCGCTCAGGCCGCCTATGCGCTTGATGTCGACGATCAGCTCGGGCTCGACGAAGCCGCCCTTCATCCTGACGAGAAGATCACTGCCTCCGGCCAGGATCGCGGCCGGCCCTACCGCCTTGGCGAGCTCGCCAACGGCATCTTCGATTGAAAGCGGACGTATGTAACGCATCGTCTCCTCTTGGTGGTCGCTATGTCAGCGACCGTTATAAAGAGTCTGGTTATAATGGCCATCCCGTTCGTGCATGTCCGGGTTGGGCCAGAGCCCTGTTCCAGATACGCCCAGCCGCCGGGCCAGGATGCCGCGGCCAGGTCCTTCTCCCCGTCATTATACGGGCAGAAGGTGCCCGAAGGGCGGATGAGGGGCGACGCCGGCATCGGTCATTGGCCGTCTCCGCCACAAACCGCAAAACTGTTATTCGCCCGACGCGGTTGCCGTTCCCGATGCCCATGCCGGCCCCATTCCAGCCCCCCGACACGGCGAATTGATGGATGGTCGTCATCGCCCGGTAGCTCCGCAGGTTTCGTCCGAGGGGCGCGGCGCCAGGCGGTTCGCCGAAAGCGCACGGGCAAGCATGCACCGGTCCCGCGCGCCGTTCAAGGAAGCTCAACCGCGCAGCAGGCCAAGCCGGATCAGGCTTTCGGCGCAGGATATGATCGCTTCCTCCCGCGAGCGGGGCGTCCAGCCCAGCAGGCGCTCGGCCTTCCTGCCTGTCGCGCTCATGTCGTAGTGGAGCAGCGGCACCACGCCCTTGAGCTGCGCGTTGGTTTCAGCGGCGATGCGCACCTGCTCGTCGGGCCACACCTGCGTCGAAACCTTGTCGGCGGCCTTGCCCAGCCGCTGCCGCAGCAACTCGGCGACCTCGACCATCCACATGCTCTCGCCCACCGTTGCCAGGAATCGCTCGCCCCTGGCGGCCGGATCGGTCATGGCGCGAAGATGCAGGTCCGCCACGTCGCGCACGTCAACGCAGCAGGAACTGACATTGAGGCAGCCCGGCTGCCCCTCCAGCATGTTGGCGATAAGCCTGATCGAATGCGAATAGTCCGCCCCCAGCACCGGCCCGTAGACGGCGACCGGATTGACTGCCGCCAATTCCAGCCCGTTGCCTTCGCGCGCCACGAAATCCCAGGCGGCGCGCTCGGCGAGCGTCTTCGACTTCTGGTAGGGCGCGACATTGCCGGTCAGGTCGCTCCAGTCGGTCTCGTCGAAGGGCCGCCTGTGGTCTGGCTTGTGGCCGACGCCGATCGCGCCGAAGGCTGATGTCAGCACGACGCGTTTGATGCCGGCGTCCCGCGCGGCCTTCAGCACCCTGAGGTTGCCGTTGACGGCCGGCCCGATCCAATCCTCCTCGCGGGTCTGGTCGCCGGAAGGCGTGGGCGAGGCGCCATGCATCACATATTCGCATCCGGCGGCCGCTTCCGCCCATCCCCGGTCGTTGGTGAGGTCGGCAATGACGAAGGAGAGGCGGTTCCCGGCATCCACGCCCCCGACCTTCAGATGCTCGCGCGCCTCGGCTTCCCTGCCAGGAGAGCGGATGGTCGTGCGCACGCGATAGCCCGCGTTCAACAGGGCCAGCATGCAGTGTTGCGCGATGAAGCCGGTGCCGCCGGTCACCAGGACGAGTTTGTCTGTCATTTTGATGCCTCGAGGTTCGAATGGGCGCCGCGCCCGATTGCGCTTTGGTGGGCGGAAAGTAGGGAGGGGTGCCTGTACTGTGAATGCTTGAAAATGCGCATTTCCTGCGCGAGAGTACGGAAATGGTGGTCGATCCCTTCTCCGACGTCCTCACCCTCACAAGCGCCGAGGCGGTCGTCACGGGCGGCTTCACCGCTGGCGGGCCATGGGCGATCAGCTTTCCCGGGCGCGACAAGATCAAGTTCTTCGCCGTGGCGAAGGGCAGTTGCTGGGTCACCCTCGAAGGCGAGCCAGAACCCTTCCGCTTCGAGACAGGCGATGTCGGGTTGCTGGCGGCGCGGCGCGGCTTCGTGCTCGCCAGCGACCCGAGCGTTCCACCGGTCGACGCCATGAGCCTGTTTTCCGGCTCCGGCCGGACGCTGGCGACGCTGGGCGATGGCTCGGAATTCGCCCATATCGGCGGCCATGTCCTGCTCGATCCGGCCCGCGGAGGGCTACTGGCGGACATGTTGCCGCCATGGATCCACACGCGGGCGGCGTCGCCCCAGGCGGCCATCTTCCGCTGGCTGCTCGACCGGCTGATCGAGGAGAGGGACGCCGGCCAGCCGGGCGCGCAGCTCGCCTCGGCGCAGCTGACGCAGTTGCTTTTCATCGAGATCCTGCGCTCGCATCTCGACAAGGCGAGCCTCATGCCCGCCGGGTGGCTGAGGGCGCTGGCGGAGCCGCGCATCGCGCCGGCGCTGCGCCTGATGCATGGCGATCCGGCGCGCGCCTGGCATCTGGACGAGCTGGCGAAAGCCTGCGCCATGTCGCGCACCTCATTCGCCGTCCATTTCAGGACGGTCGCCGGCGTCGCGCCGCTGGCCTATCTGACAGAGTGGCGTATGCGCCTTGCCGAGCGCGCCTTGCGCGAGGAGCGGACGCCCGTGGCCGTCGTCGCCCGTTCGCTCGGCTATACGTCCGAAAGCGCCTTCAGCAACGCCTTCAAACGCGTCAACGGCAAGTCGCCGATGGCCTATCGGGCATCGCTGAACGGCCGGCAGGATTTCGGACAGCCGCTGCCGGGCAAGCGTGCTGAAGCCGTGTCGGTCTGACGGCATTCGTGCCAGATCCCGTCGCGGAGAAGGTCGCGCGCCGGTGTGAGCGGACCGATCTCCGGCCGCGCACCGGTAAATATTGTTATGCCGGCTTGCAGTCTGTATGAGCGGGCATGACCTCCATCTCCCGTCTCGCCGCGCTCCTCCTGCTGGCTCTCATCACCTTTGCAACGCTGTCGCCCATACAGCTGCGGCCGCATCTGGGCGACGCCAATGCGGAGCGCGCCTTGGCCTACGTCCTTTTGGGGCTGTCCCTGGCGCTCGGCTTTCCGTCCCGCGTGGCGCAGATCGTGCTGTTCATCTGCGCGGTGGCCGGCGTGCTGGAGTTCCTGCAGCTCTTCGACCCCGGCCGGCATGCGCGGGTTCTCGATGCCCTGCTCAAGGCGGCGGCGGGTGTCGCGGGGATCGTGCTCGGACGCATCGTCATCTCGCTGGCGAGCCGGGCCGCCGAGCGGCGCTAACCCCGCTGGCCTTTGGTGTTTCGACCGGATGCGGGTCGCATTCAGTAGGCCGGCCCGGGGATCTTTCGCATAATCTCGCGATGAACGAGGGCAGGGAACGGTCCCGGAAAGAAGATGGCCAAGAAGTTCGCATTTCTCCTGGTGCGCGATTTCACCTTGTCGCCGCTGTCGCTGTTCATCGACACGCTGAGGCTCGCCGGCGACGAGGGCGACCGCAGCCGCAGGGTCGAGTTCGACTGGGAGATCGTCGGCGAGCGCGGCCTGCCGATCCGCGCCAGCTGCGGCGTGGAGCTGCTGCCGACCCGCGCGATGGGCAATCCGGAGGATTTCGACAATGTCGTGGTGGTCGGCGGCCTGCTCGACACCAGCCGCAAGCTGAGCTCGGAAAAGGAGTCGTTCCTGATGCGCGCCGCCGAAAAGGGCGTGCCGATCACCGCGCTCTGCACCGGCAGCTTCGTGCTCGCGCGCTATGGCCTGCTCGACGGCTACAGCGCCGCCGTAAGCTGGTTCCACATCAAGGATTTCCGCGCCGAGTTCCCCGATGTGAGCGCCCATGCCGACAGCCTCTATTCCGTCGATCGCGGCCGCGCCACCTGCGCCGGCGGCACCGGTGCCGCCGACCTCGCCGGCTATTTCGTCTCGCAGTTCATCGGCCAGAAGGCGGCGGAGAAGGCCGCCAAGATCCTGGTGCTCGACCGCATCCGCTCCAGCCGCGACGTGCAGCCGGTCGGCGACCTCTTCCCGGCGGCCGCCAGCCGCGCGGTCAAGCGGGCGCTGCTCCTGATGGAAAGCAACCTGCAGGAAACGCTATCCGTCGCCGAGATCGCCGCCAGGCTGAACTGCTCGCGCCGCCAGCTCGAGCGCCTGTTCGGCGCCGAGCTCGGCATCGGCCCGATGGCCGCCTATCAGGCGCTCAGGGTGCATTACGCCAAGTCGCTGCTGGAAGGCAGCGACCTTGCCATAGGCGAGATCGCCTATCGCTGCGGCTTTGCCAATGCCGGCCATTTCAGCCGCGTCTTCCGCCAGCAGACCGGCATCACGCCGACCAATCTGAGGCATCCGAACCGCGCGGCTGCGGCCGCCGCGAAAGCATAGTGCCGATCCTGGTCGGGTCGCATGCCCGGCCTGGCCGATTGCGCCGGCGCGGAAACGAACCGTAGCTTGCCGGCGAGCGGTTGTGTCGCCGCTGTTCAACATCTGCGAGAGCCATGCCGCATTATCCCGACGCCATGCCCGGATCGAAAGCCCTGTTCGAGCGCGCCAGGAAGGTGATGCCGGGCGGCAACACGCGCACCACCGTCTTCGTCGATCCGTTTCCGATCTATGCCGCGCGTGGCGAGGGCTGCAGGCTGTGGGATGTCGACGGCAACGCCTATTACGACTGCATCAACAATTTCACCGCGATGATCCATGGCTACGCCCATCCCGACGTCACGGCAGCGGTGGCCGCGCAACTGCCGCTCGGCACGGCCTTCGGCGCCCCAACGCTGAGCGAGATCGAGCTCGCCGAGCTTTTGGTCGAGCGGCTGCCCTCGGTGGATCAGATCCGCTTCGCCAACTCCGGCACGGAGGGCGTGATGATGGCGATCAAGGCCGCGCGCGCCTTCACCGGACGGCCGAAGATCGTCAAGATCGAGGGCGCTTATCACGGCTCCTACGATTTCGCCGAAGTGAGCCTGGATTCGTCTCCCGCCAACTGGGGCGACCTGCCGAGATCGACGCCCTATGCCAGGGGCACGCCGCGCGGCGTGCTGGAAGACGTGATCGCCGTGCCCTTCAACGACACCGAGGCGTTGCGCGCCGTCTTCGCCGCCGAGGGCGACGCCATCGCGGCCGTGCTGATCGACCCGATGCCCAACCGCGCCGGCCTCATCCCGGCGCGCCGGGATTACCTCCTCGCCATGGCCGAGATCGCCCACGCGGCGGGCGCGCTGGTCATCTTCGACGAGGTCATCTCGTTTCGCCTCGGATGGTCCGGCGCGCAAGGCCTGTGGGGCATCGAGCCCGACCTGACCGCGCTCGGCAAGATCATCGGCGGCGGTTTTCCGGTCGGCGCCGTGGGCGGACGCGCTGATGTCATGGCGGTGTTCGACCCGACCGGCGGCAAGCCCGCGCTTCCGCATGGCGGCACCTTCACCGCCAATCCTGTGACGATGCGCGCCGGCCTGGCCTCGATGCGGGCGCTGACGAAAGAGAGCTTTGCCCATCTCGATCGCCTGGGTGAGTTCCTGCGAGACGGCGTCACGGCCTCATTCGAAAAGCATGGGCTAGCCGGCCAGTGCGTCGGGCTGGGCTCGCTGTTCAAGGTGCATTTCACGTCGCATCCCGTCACGGACTACCGCTCCATCTATCCCGGCCAGGCCGAGCGGAAAAAGTTCGACGCCTTTCACAAGGGCCTGCTCGGCCGTGGCGTGCTGTCAGCCAGCTACGGCCTGTTCGCGCTGTCGACGCCGATGACCGGGGAAGACGCCGGCGCCATCCTTCAGGCGGTCGACGAGACCCTCGGCGAGATCGTCGCGCAGTCGTGAAGGCAGGCCGTTATATGACAGCTTCTCCTCATGTCGTGGTGATCGGCGCGGGCACGCTGGGCATGTGCACGGCGCTCGACCTTGTCGAGCAGGGCGCCCGCGTGACGGTGCTGGAAGCCCAGTCGATCGCGTCGGGGTCGAGCGGCAGGTCGGTCGGCGTCGTCGGGTCGCAATTCACCGACCCGTTCGAGATCATGCTGCGGGTCCATTCGCTGCGCCGGTTCCGCCAGTGGGAAGGCGAGGGGCTTGCCTTCAACCATATCGGCTATCTGCGGCTGGCGCGCACGCCGGCGCAGATGGAGCTGTTCGCGCGATCGGTCGAGATCCAGGCCGAGGCGGGCTTGCGGTCGCGCCTGGTCCGCGCCAACGAACTCAGGGAGCTCGTTCCGCACATCAACCCCGACGGGCTCGAAGGCGGCTTGTTCGGGCCCGACAACGGCTTCCTCGACCCGCACGAGATGTGCAATCTGCTGGCGCAAATGGTGCGCGCCAAGGGCGGCGAGATCCGACAGTACCGCAAGCTGCTCGGCGTGCAACGGCGGCCGGGCGGCTACGCTCTGGAGACCGACGGCGACCCGATCGATCGCGAGCGACGATTGATCGATTGCGATGTCGTGGTCAATGCCGGCGGCGCCTGGGCGCCTCGGGTCGCGGCGCTTTTCGGCCAGCGCCTGCACATCTGGCCCGAGCGCCACGAGGCCGTCGCCATCCATCTCGACGAACCGCTCCGCTACACCATGCCGATGGTCATGGACCTCGTGAACGGCGAAGGCAGCGGCCTCAATTTCCGCCACGAAAAGCCGGGCGAGCTGATCGCCGAGATCCACAAGGTGAAGTCGGCCGCGCCGGAAGATCCCGACAATTACAACGACCAGTGCGAGGAGCAGTCGAAGGTCGATCTGGCGGAGCTGCTTCTGGAACGCGTTCCCGACCTGCCTGGAGCGCGGCTCGGCCGGGGCTGGGCGGGCCTCTATCCGGTCACGGCCGACCATCGCCCTTTCGTCGGACCGATCGATGCCTCGGAGCCAACGCTGATCACCGCCGCCGGCGCCGGCGGCTACGGCATCCAGCTCGCCCCGGTGATCGGCCAGATCGCGGCCGACTGGGTGCTTCACGGCGCGCCGGTTTCGGTGCCCGGTTCACGGAGCCTGGCGCCGTCGGCGGAGCGGAACGTCCCCGGTCACTGACGGACGCGTTTCGAAGAGGCTGAACGTCTAAGATACGATCGTTCGCGTTAACCATCGATTAACTATCCGATCGCCTTTAATGGTGTTCTGAAGGATACTGATCTTGGCCGCGAGGGATCAGCGCGCGGCTGCCGAAATCAGAAAAGAAGCGGCGCATATCGCCGCCGTCTGCCGGGGAGGCGCCCAGCATCTTTGATGAGGAGCGCCGGCATGAACATCGAGGAAGCAGTCACCGCGGCGACGGCATGGTCGGGCGCGCTCCTGTCCTGTCTTGGCCAGCCTGTCGTAGCCTATCACGTCACGGCCATCATGCGCGAAGCCGACAAAAACCATGCGCGTCAGATGCAGCTCGCCTTGGTGCGGCGAACCATCGAGGCCCTTGTCGACGACGGCCTCGAAGGCGTCGAAGCCGAACGCTTCGCATCGCAGTTCCACGGCCGCATCGGCTCGGCCTGGGATCTTCTGCACCCGGCCGGCGACACGCAGCATTGATTTCCGTGGGCGGCCCGTCGCCGGGCCGGCGAGGCGCGCGGGACCTCGCTTAACATATGTGGATGCCTTCGCCGCCGGGTCCGTCTATCGCCTTGGTCGGGCGGAGAGAATCGACATGGACTGCTTCACCAGGCTCGAAGCGCTGATTGACGCCGGCAGCGCCGATGCGGCCGAGGAGGCGCGCGCTTTGCTTCGGCACCTCGCCGCCGGCTCGCGAGCCGCTTTCGACGCGGCGGACGAACTCCTGATCGAGTTGATGACGCTGGCCTTCCTGGTCGAGGCCGGCCTGAAAGCCTTCCATGATCCCGCGCGACGGCTCGCGCGCCTCAGGCTCTCCCGACTGAAGCTTCTGCTGCCCTGACGCACCAAGCTTTCCTAAATTAGTCATTTTTGCTATTGGCTGCGCCTTCGCAGCGTCGGCCAAGGCCAAAGGGGATCACGGCGATCGACAAGCGCGTGAACGCATGAACGGCTCTCAGCACAGGCTGGAACTGCGCGTGCTTGGCGATTTTCAGGTGACGCGGGATGGCCAGCCGCTTGACCTGCCGCCATCGCGCAAGACGCGGGCGCTTCTCGCCTACCTCGCAGTCACCGCCAGGCAGCACCAGCGCGAGCGGCTGTGCGAGATATTCTGGGACATTCCCGACGATCCGCGTGGCGCGCTGCGGTGGAGCCTGTCGAAGATCCGACAGGTCCTGGGCGACGGTGGACCCGCCCTGATCGCCGATCGCAATGCCGTGGCGCTCAATCTCGAGACGGACTATGCGCGGCTGGCGCCGCTGGTGAAGGCCGACCTGTCGCACCGCTCGACCGAGGAACTCGAAGCCGTCCTGGCCTCGATCCGCGGCGGCTTCCTGGCCGATCTCGCGCTCGAACGATGCTTCGACTATGAGTCCTGGCGGCAGGCGATCGCAAGTGAAGTGGAGATCGTCGAGCTCGGCGTCCTGCGCGAGCTCGTCGAGCGTCTGGCGGACCAGCCGCGACGGGCGCTGCCGTTCGCCCAGCGCCTGCGCCGCCTCGTGCCCGGCGACGCGGGGCTCGCCGCCGAGATCGAGGCGCTGGAAGACACGGTCCGGTCGGTCGCCGCCCAAGCCACCGGCCGCGCGCAGCAGCCGGCGTCCCCCACGCCGCCGTCGCCGTCGAAATCCGCCGCGTCGCCGCAGGATCCCGGCCGCGCCGTGCAATTCTGCCGGGCTCTCGACGGCACCAGGCTGGCCTATGCCAGCACCGGCAGCGGCCCTGCGATCCTGCGCGCCGCGCATTGGATGTCGCATCTCACCTTCGACTGGGACAGCCCGATCTGGCGGCACTGGATGCGGGAACTGTCGCGCCACAACCGGCTGGTGCGCTATGACGAGCGCTGCAACGGCCTGTCGCAACGGCACGTCGTTGACATCTCGTTCGAGACCATGCTGTCGGACCTCGAATGCGTGGTCGAGGCGACGGGTCTCGACCGCTTCACCTTGCTCGGCCTGTCGCAGAGCTGCGCGGTTTCGATCGCCTACGCCATCCGCCACCCGGAGAAAGTGTCGGGCATGATCCTCTATGGCGGCTACGTCAAAGGCTGGCGGGCGCGCGGCGACGCGGGCGAGATCGCGACGCGCGAGGCCGCCGCGACGCTGATGCGCGAGAGCTGGGGCAAGCCGAACCCGATGTTCCGCCAGGCCTTCTGCTCCATGTTCATCCCAGGCGCCACGCACGAACACTTCGCTTGGATGGATGATCTGATGCTGCGCACCGTCCACCCCGACGATGCCTGGCGCCTCCAGAGCGCCTTTTCCGTGATAGACGTCAGCGACTTGCTGGAGAAGGTGCGCGTGCCGACGCTGGTGCTGCACGCGCGGGACGACAATGTCGCTCCCGTCGAATCCGGGCGCACCATGGCCGCCGGCATTCCCGGCGCGCGTTTCATCGAGCTCGAGAGCCAGAACCACATCCTGCTTGAAGGCGAGCCCGCCTTCGAGGAGTTCATCGACCATGTCCGCGCCTTCATCGCCGAGACGGCGGGCGCATGACCAGCCCTTCGCGAAACGCTCAGCCGCTGGCCAAAGGCACGGTGAACACCGTCGCGGTGCCGGTGAGGCAAAGCTCGCCGGCCTCATTGCGCACCGATGTCTCCAGCTTCGTGATCGGCTTGTCGGCGCGCACCTCCTTGACCTCGACGCGGCCGGTGATCAATTCGCCGACGCCGACCGCCTTGACGAATTTCCACGACACTTCGAGGAACACCGAGCCGGGGCCGGGCAGGTCCTCGGCCACCACCGCGTTCAGGATGCCGGACGTGACGCCGCCCTGCACGATGAGCTTGCCGAACACGGAAGCCTCGGCCAGCGCCTTGTCGTAATGCAGCGGGTTGCGGTCGCCGGTCATCGCGGCGAAGGCGTCGATATCCTGTGGCTGCGTGCGCCGCGAGCGCTCGGCGAAGGCGCCCGGCCGCGGGCGCCCTTTGACGACGCCGATCCAGCCGTCCTTCGTCATATGTGCGGTCATGATCCTGCTCCTGTTCCGTTGCGAAAAAGGTCCGCGCCGGCCGGCGGCTCGTCCTGGTTGGCTGGCGCTCGATAGGTCGAGGGCTTCGCGCGGCGGGCCGGCATGGGCTGCCCGGCCAGCGCCTGCACCTCGGCCTTCAGCACGGCGCTGAAGCGGCGATGCCGCTCGCCGAGGTCGTCGAGCGTCCAGTCGAAGCGGGCGATCGCGTCGGTGGTATCCAGGATCCGGTTGGCGATCATGTCGCGCTGCTGCTGCCAGGCCGCGAATGCCGCCTCCGAGCCGTCGAGGATGGCCCGCGCGAGGCTCTCGGCGTCGCGCAGCGCATCGGAAATGCCGTGCGAGGTGATCGGGTCGCGGAAGAAGCCGGCGTCGCCCATCAGCGCCCAGCCGGGGCCGTGCGGCTGGCGGATATAACCCGGCACGCCGCGGAAGGCCTGCAGGCGCGCGTCCTTCGGCGCTCGGGCCGCCTGTTCTGCCAGCGCGGGCGAAAGCGCCTCGAGCACGTCCATGCGGGCGCGGGCGTGGCCGAGGCGGAAGCGCTGGTCGAACAGGCTCGTCGGCACCGAGGCGACGATGCAGGCGAGGCCGTCATTGGTCGGGATGAACGAGCCGGCGATCCCGTCGCGGAAATACCAGTGATAGCCGGCGCCGGCCTCGACCGGCGCATAGCCATAGACATGGGCGGCCGATACCGCGCCGCGCCGCAAGGGCTGGGCGTCGACGCATTTCGCCACCAGCGAGCCGACGCCGTCGGCGCCGACCACGATATCGGCGCTGACCCGCAGCGATGCGCGGCCGGCGGCGCGGATTTCGATGCCGCGCACGCGGCCGCGGGTGTCGGCGAAGAGATCGCCGACCGCCACCTCGTGCAGGATCTCCGCCCCGGCCTTGCGCGCCGCATCGACCAGGATGCGGTCGAGCAGGGTGCGCCGCGGCGCGATCAGGCCGGGCAGGTTCCCGCTGGCGGCGAGCGGGATGGTGATCTCCTCCTCGCCATAGTGGAAGGTGGTCGTCCCGATCAGCGGCGTGCCGGCTTTGAGCAGCGGCTCGAGCAGGCCCCAGCGCCAGAGCTGCAGCACGGCGGGACGCATCAGCGCATGCGTCGACAGCGTGTCTGACCCATAGGGCTTGCGGTCGATCGCCAGCACCTTGAGGCCCGCGCGGGCGAGCAGCATCGCCGTCGCCGAGCCGGCGCAGCGCGCGCCCACGATGATCGCATCGTAATGGCCACGCTTGGGGGGAGCCGTGAGTGAGATGAGGTTGCTTGCCATGTCAGTGGTCCTCAGGCCGCCCTGCGGCCGTTGCGGTCGAGATAAAGGGAGATTTCGGTGGCGATCGCCTCGGCGTCCGCGCCGACGCCGCCGATGAAGTTGGAATCGCGCTTGCGCAGGAAGCGGAAGCCGAGCGCGTAGAGGCCGGGCACGCTGGTGACGCCGCCCTGCTGGGCGAGCTCGCCATCGGCGCCGAGCGCCAGCGGCTCCAGCCAGTCGAACGAGCGCGCATAGCCGGTCGCCCAGACGATGCTGCGGATCGATCCGTCCGTCAGCGACAGCCGCTCGCTCGGGGCCGGTGGCAGCGCAACCGGCTCGGGCCGGTATGGTGTCCGCGAGCCCGTGAAGCGGTCGATCTGGTCGAGCAGGCGCGCCTGCTTGGCTTCCGCGGCCGCGATGTGCTGGCCGAGATCGCCGGCAAAGGCGATCTCGCGGTCGCCTACGCCGCGCACCCGCCCGGTCAGTTCCACGCCGAGCGCCTGCAGGGTTGCGAGGTCGACATCGGCCCTGTCGATCCGGCCGGCGAGCTGCAGCGATGGCTGGCGCTTGGCGCTTTCCGGATTGGCGAGGTCTTCCTCGCGTTGCGCCATCAGGCCCATTGCGCAGAGCCAGAAGAAGATATCCTGGCCGCGCCACGTTCTGGGCAGGCGCGTATGCTTGCCGACCGAAAGCATCACGCGCCGCCCGGCGCGGGCGAGCTCGTCGGCGATCTGCACGCCGGAGGACGAGGCGCCGACGACCAGCACGCCGCCGCCTGGCAGCTCGCCGGGCGAGCGATATTGCGAGGCATGGATGCTGAGCGGTCCGCGAAGGGTATCAGCCGCAAAAGGGACGACCGGCCGGTCGCAATGTCCCGTCGCGACGACGACCGCGCGTGCCGTCCAGTCGCCGGCGCCGGTGCGCAAGGCGAAGCCGTCGCTGGTCCGCTTGGCGGCGATCACCTCGACATTGGTCTCGATGGGCGCGTGCCATTGCCAGGCGTAGCGCTCCAGGCTTTCCACGAAAGCGCCTTTGCTCATGAAGCCTTCGGGATCGCGACCCTCGTAGGGCGAGCCGGGCAGGGCGTTCAGCCAGTTCGGCGTCAGCAGCCTGAGCGAGCGCCAGCTCTGCGAGCGCCAGCGCTCGCCGATGCGGCCGCGCTCGAGCACCGCATGGTCGATGCCGGCCTGGCCGAGGCAATGGCTGAGCGCAAGGCCGGCCTGGCCGGCGCCGATGATGACGACGTCAGCACGTCTCATGTTCTGTTCCGTCAATGGGAGGGAGGCGGCCCGGATCGGTTCCGGACCGCCGGTTTCGACTTACTGGATGGTCTTGATGCCGACGGTGACCGGGACGCCCTTGGTCAGCACGTCGAACACCGCCGAACGGGCGCGCGACTGCTCGACCAGCTGCTGCAGCTTTTCGGCCGGCGCGTCGCCCTCGATCTCGAACGACACCTGGATGTTCTGGAAGCCGTTGCGGACCTCGTCGGAAATGCCCAGGATGCCTCGCAGGTCGATGTCGCCGTCGACCGAGCACTTCACCTTGGTGAGCTTGATGCCGCGCGCGGCGGCGATGTTGGCGACGCCCGCCATCAGGCAGCCCGCCAGCCCGTGCAGCAGCCACTCGACCGGGGTCGGCGCGGCGTCGGCGCCGCACAGGATCGCCGGATGGTCGGCGTCGGCATAGTGCGGCTTCTCGTGCCTCTGCTCCTGGCCTGCGCCGAAGAAGCCGTTCATGACGGTCTTGCTGTGTGTGCCTTCGATCCACTCGTTGTGGGCGCGGAACTGGAACTTGGCCAGCTCCGGCTGCCCCGCCACGAAATTGATCGTCGCCAGGAGGTTCGGCGTGTCGACGCCGTTGAGCGGAAGCCGTGCGGGTTTGGTGTTGGGTTGCATCTTCATCTCCAAAGGTTGTTTGCGGCTTGGTTGCCGTGACGGCCTCTGTTTGCCGATGGAGCGTTTGAACGAGAGTGGATGCGACCGTGGAATTTTTGATACGCCTACCGTGGAAATTGCGTGGGGCGTACCGTTTGAAACGACGTGTCGACGCCGCCTGACCCGTATGCGCCGAAACGCAAAAAAGCCCCAGGCATTGGGAAGCCCGGGGCTTTTCGACAGCGTGGTAGTGATCGCCGTCGGCGGTCATCCGGCGTTGCGGATGTCCATCCCGTCGGCGTCGGCGGCGTAGCGCATCGAGGTGTAATGGTCGATTTCCGAACGGGCGATGCCCATGTCCTTGAGCAGGTGATCGGGCATGGCCTGCATGGCGGCGCGGTCGCTGCGCATCCGCATCGCGCGAAAGAAAAGCCTGAGCGCGCGGCCGGCAAAGCCGGGCAGGCCGAAGCCCTCGCGGCCGGTTTCATGGGCGGTGTGTTCCAAAGTCGTCATTGTCATCTCCATCGTCTTGCGGCGCGATCCTTCGCGTCGTCGATGGGAGGACTTGTCGCCTACGACCGGGGAAGCCAGCGTTGGAGCTGGCGTCGAAATTGCCGTGGAAATGGAGTTTTGGGGTCGAGGGCGGCGGCGACGTCAGGAAATCCGCCGCCCGGCCTCGTCGAGCAGCACGCAGCCGTCCGGGTCGAAGCCGAGTTCGACCGCTTCGCCTTCGCTGAGCACGCGGCCGTCGATAGAGGCGTTGGCGCGGATGTTCGTCTTGCCGCCTATATCGACCTCGTAGATGGCGCTGCCGCCGAGATAGGAGGCCGACACGATGCGGCCGGGCAGGCGGTTGGCGCTCGCTCCGCCGATTGACAGTTTCTGCGGCCGCACCACGACGGTGACGGCGCTGTCCTGGGCCAGCGGCAGAGGCGACAACACATTGACGGTCTGCCCGCTGGCCAGCTTGACCGTCGTCGGTCCGTCGGATCGGCTCACCGTTCCGGGAAGCATATTGGCCTTGCCGAGGAAGTCGGCGACGAAGGCGGTGGCCGGCCGCTCATAGACCTCTTCCGGCGCGCCGATCTGCTCGGCCGAGCCGGCATTCATCACCACGATGCGGTCCGACATGGAAAGCGCTTCTTCCTGGTCGTGCGTGACGAAGATGGCGGTGATGCCGGTCTCCTTCTGGATCTTCTTGATCTCGACGCGCATTTCCTCACGCATGTTGGCGTCGAGCGCCGAGAGTGGCTCGTCGAGCAGCAGCACCTGCGGCTCGAAGACGATGGCGCGCGCCAGCGCGATGCGCTGCTGCTGGCCGCCCGACAGTTGCGAGGGCAGTTTCTTTTCGCTGCCCGGCAGCCGCACCATGTCGAGCGCCTTGCCGACCTTGCGCCTGATCTCGGGTTTCGGCACGTTGCGGTATTTCAGCCCGAAGGCGACATTGTCGAAGACGCTCTTGTGCGGGAAGAGCGCATAGCTCTGGAACACCAAGCCGATGTTGCGCTTGTAGATCGGCACGTCGTCGACGCGCCGGCCGCCGATCATGATCTGGCCGGCCGAAATGTCGACCAGCCCGGCGATGGAGCGCAGGATCGTCGTCTTGCCGCAACCGGACGGCCCAAGCAGGGTGACGAAGCTGCCCTTGGCGATCGACAGCGAGAAATCGCGCACCGCGACGAACTTGCCATAGGCGATGTCGATGTTGCGGAACTCGACCGCGGGCTGCTCGGCGCCGACGCCGGAAAGGGTGCCTGCCATCGGGGATGCCCCGGCCGTGGCCGGCCGGGGCGGCTGCGAAAGCTCCTGGCCGTCAGGCACCTTTCGAGATCCTGTTCCACTGCTTGGTCCAGGCGTCCTCGTTGGTCGCCCAGTAGACCGGATCGGCGAAGGTCAGCGCTTTCATGGTGCCCGTCGGGTCGAAGGCCGGCAGCTTGGCGATCTTGTCGGTCAGCTTGACCTTGGTCGGGTCGAGCGACGGCGGATAGCTCTGGCCCTCGGCCACCGCGATCGAGGTCGCCGGATCGAGCATGAAGTTGATCAACTCCTCGCACTCCGCCATCGGCGAGCCCTTCAGGATCAGCATGTCCTCCATCCACGCATAGGAACCGGCCGGATCGAGATAACCGATCGGATGGCCCTGGTCCTGCAGCGCCGCGACGCGGCCGGACCATGCGTCGGTCACCACGATCTCGCCCTTTGAGAGCAGGTCCATCAGCTCCGCGCCGGAACTCCAGAACTTCTTGGCGAGGTCGCGCGTCTCGCGCACCTTGGCCCAGATCGTGTCCATGTCCTTGAGGTTGTTGGGATCCTGGCCGGTGGCCAGGGCCGCGTACCAGACACGCGTCGTCATGTCGGAATAGCCGCCGACCTTGCCGGCATATTTCTTGTCGAGCAGCAGTGCCGCGCCCTTTTCCTTGGCCTCCTCCGGCGAGATCACCTTGGTGTTGTAGGCGATGCCGGTGGTGCCGTAGTCGTAGGGCACGGCCGAGAGCTTCGGCGTCAGCTTGCGGAACGGCTCGATCATCGGCTGCAGCACATTCGCCATGTTGGGAATGTTGGCTTCGTTGATCTCCGAGGTGAGGCCGCCGTTGACGTATTTGATGTAGTAGTTGACGCCCGAGGAATGGATGACCTGGTAGTCGCCGGGCTTGGCGGTCTTGATCTTGGTGATGATCTCGTCCTCGTCGCCGAACGTGCCTTGCACCACCTTGATCTTGGTCTTGGCCGTGTAGGGCTGGAAGGCGAACTTGTCGATCGCGTCCTGCACCGTGCCGCCCCAGCCGTCGAAGCGGACTTCCTGCACGGCTGCGAGTGCCCGTCCCATCCATGGCATGGAAAGACCGGTCGAGGCCGCCGCCGCGGCGGTCAGCGTCAGGAAAGTGCGGCGGCTTACGTCGCCGTTGAGGTACCTGTCGTGCAGCCGCTCCAGCCGCTTGCCGTTCGATAGTTTCATCATGCTTCTCCCTTTGGTTCGCCGCGTCTTTTCAACTTCGTAAGGCTCTGCAGCACGAGCCCGCCGATCAATGGGATGCCGACGGTCACCAGGATCATCACGGTGCCGAGCGCGTTGATCTCCGGGCTTATCGAGATTTTCAGCATCGAAAGGATCTGGGTGGGCATGGTCTCGACGCCCGCCGGTCGCCAGAACAGGCTGGCTGACGTGTTGTCGAACGAGATGGTGAAGGCGAGCAGAGCGCCGCCGACGACCGCCGGGATGAGCAGCGGCAGTGTGATCTCGCGGAAGGACGAGAAGCGCGAGGCGCCGAGCGAGAGCGCCGCCTCCTCATAGACGCGTCTTATGCCCACCATGCGCGCCTGCGCGATCAGCACCACATAGGGCACCGCAAGCAGGATATGGCCCAGCACCAGAAGCAGCATGGTGCGCGGCTGGTCGATCGCCTTGATCAGCACCAGCAGGCCGACGCCGAGGATGGTTTCCGGCACCAGCGCCGGCAGGATCACCAGCGTGCTCAGCGCCTGCTTGCCGCGAAAGTCGAAACGCACCAGCGCGAAGGCCGTGACGACGCCGATGGCCGTGGTGACGGCGGCGGTGACCAGCGCGATCCACAGCGAGGTGCGGAAGGCGGTCAGCACCGCGTCATTGTCCATCAGCTTGGCGTACCATTGCAGCGAAAAGCCGGTCATCGGGAAGCCGCCGAACATCGAGGCGTTGAACGACAGGATGACGGTCGCCACGATCGGCGCGAACATGAAGATGTAGACGCAGAGCGTGACCAGGCCGGTCAGCCGCCACGCCCATCTGCCTTCCTTGTTCGGTCGCGCGGCCTTCATCCGCCTAACCCCTTAACGATCTGCGACATGCCCATGTAGCGGGTGTAGATGGCGGCGAAGAAGCCGAGCACGACGAACAGCACGATCGACAAGGTGGCGCCCATCGGCCAGTTCAATTCGCCCATGATGGTGTCGTAGATCAGGTTGCCGAACAGCGCGTCGCGGCCGGAGCCCAGCAGTTGCGGCGTCACATAGCTGCCTGCCGCCAGCACGAAGCAGAGCAGCAGCCCCGCCGCCAGGCCCGGCAGCGACAGCGGCAAGGTCACCTCGCGGAACGCCTGCGCGCTGGTGCATCCCATCGAGCGCGCCGCCGAGATGAGCGTGCGGTCGATGCCCTCGAGGCTCACATAGACGTTGAGGATCATGTAGGGCAGGAGGAAATGCAGCAGTCCCAGGATCACCGCGCCCTCGTTGTAGAGCATCTGCAGCGGCTCGTTGATGATGCCCATCTTGAGCAGAGCAACGTTGATGACGCCCTGTTCGCCCAGGATGTTGATCCAGGAAAAGGTGCGGATGGTGAAGCTGATCCAGAACGGCACGATGAGCAGCAGAAGCAGCAGCCATTTGTGCCTGAAGCTCGTCGCCCAGATGAAATAGGCCGGGAAATAGCCAAGCACCCCGCACAGCAGCGCGGTGATCGCGCCGACCCTCAGCGTCTTCAGAAGGAAGCCGGAATAATAGCTGTCGGTGAAGAATTCCTGCCAGTTGGCCGTCGTCAGCGCGCTGGTCTCGACGCCGGCGGTCACGAAGGTGAAGAAGGTATAGGCCGCCATCACCGCGATCGGCAGCACCAGGAAGAAGATCAGCAGCAGAAGCACCGGTGCAACCAGCATCCAGGCCAGGCGTGGATCGTACAGGGTCCAGCGATTGTTCATGCGCACCCGGAGGTAGGCGCCTTCTTCGAGGCGCTTATGTTCCCATGGGGCGAGATTGGGTGATTGCCGACGCGATGTCCACAGCGGGCGGCGGCAATTCGGTTGGCCAGAAGCCGTTCCCGATTGCTCCAGGGCGGACGAATGGTTCTGGGAGCATCCCCGCGAGCACAATTCGCTCTGTCGGCCTTGGCAACTGGTCGGTCATTCCGGGAGTGCCGCCAAACTCAAAAGCCATATCGCTCTTGCCAGGACCAGACTGTCGAGGCTGCCTGCGGGACCCTCTGCCCCGACTTACCCTTGGCGACGATGTATGCCCCGCCGCCATCCTATGGTCTTCGATGCGGAAAACGGCGGGCTGCGTCACCCGCCATCGTCCGCACGAATACGCTATCAGTTCGCGCCGCCGAGCTGCTTGGTCATTTTGCAGAAATTGTCGTGCGACTTGGCGATCGCCTCATCGCCGCATTCCTTCATTATCCCGGCGCGGTCGTCATCCTTCATCGCCAACCACGCGACCTTGAACTCCTTCTCGGATTTCATGGTCTTCATGCCTGCATCGGTGAAGAAGGGCGACATTTTGGCCTGATCGTCGAGCGCCGAGGTACCGGTTGTACCGCCAGCCAGGGCTGCGCCGGTCATCATCGTGAGCGCCAGGGCTCCGATGGAAAGCATCTTGATGTTCATGATCAATTCTTCCTTCCTGATTATTAGATCGTAAAAGCTGCGATCATCAAATAAAACGGATCAATCAAAAATTGGTTCCAAATATACATTGAATTATAGAAGCGTACTATTCGCAAATAAAACTACGAGGAAACTCTTCCGTTATCCCCAGGCGATACCTGTTCGGAAAACCGATCCGCGCAATGTGTAAGAAGGCCCGCCACTTTGGTGGCGGGCCTCAAAGATAGGCATCGTCGTCAGTACCGCATGCAGTGTTCAGTAGGGCGAATTGCACTGCTGACGAGGACCATAGTTGGGCTGGAACGTGTTGTCCGAAGCGCGATAGCTCCGGTAACGGTCATAGCACCACTGCACATGCGAGTTTCCGCGATACACGCGGTTGTTCTCGCCGTTGACGATAGCGCCGGTGATCAGCGCGCCGGTGGCGAAGGCCGCCAGCGGGAACCAGTAGTCGCCGTGACGGCGATAGCCGCGATGATAGTCACGCGAGCCGCGATGCCCGTTCCAGTATGCGTCGCCACTGCCGGAGAAACTGCGATTGCGGTTGATGCTCCGATGCTTCATCCAGGGCTTGTAGTCGACCGACTGTATATCGGAAGACGCGAAAGGCGCTTGCGGCTGGAATATCCGAGCAGCATTGGCGGGCACGGCGGCGACGGCCGCAAACGACACCGACAATGTGGCCGCCAGCAAACTCGCTACGATCTTTTTCATGGTTTTTCCTTAAAAGGGTGGTTGACGTCCCTTGTTGATCGAAAACGATCTACAGAGGTTTTCGTTCCGTCATGATCAAGAAAAACGAGATATATCTTTGAAAATCGTCTTTGAAAGCATAGTGATTAATGAATCGAGTTTATTGATGATTGACATATGTATTCAAGAGAGGAAACCTAAAAGCGGACAATATTTCTGTCGGCGGAACGGTGAAGCTGGTATTGTCGAAAACAACGAGATGTAGGAGGGGCTGCGCTTTTCGACGTACTGCAATTCGTCGGCTCTCATGCAAGCCTGCACGGGGCTGGCGACGAGCGTCTTTCACCCGGTGTTCAGCGGAGAATGAAGCCGGCCAGGGCGATCGTACCGGGCAATGACGGCGGAACGGCAAGAAGCCAGGAATCGTCCGAGATGGGGCTTTGCCAGAAGTTCATTCGGGCCTATTCGGGTTGCTGTCGAAAACGGACAGGCCGGCGGCTCGGAGTGCTCAAGCGGCAGGCTGTTCCCTACGCCGCCCGCGGTATGCGCGACGTGAATGTCGCCCTCGTGATCGACACGCTGGTGCCGCTGCCGTCGCTGATGATATCCATCCGGGCCTCGAGCTGCTTCACCAAAGCCTCGACAATAGCCGTTCCGAGGCCAGCGCTCGGCGCCCCGGCGGCCTTGCCGGCGCCATTGTCCGAGACCGTCAGCTTCCAGTCACTGCCGTCGGTCTCGTAAGACACCTGGATCAGCGCCTTGGCCTTCTCAATCGGGAAGGCATATTTGATCGCGTTGAGAACGAGCTCTGTGACGATCAGGCCGAGACTCACCGCCTTTTGCGAGTCTATCCAGCCACCATGAGCCGTGACGTTGACCGCGATCGGTTGGTCTTCACTGACCATCGAGGAGGCCAGGCTGGCGCACAATTTTGACAGATACGACTCGACATCGATCTCCTCGATACCAGCCGAGGTGTGAAGATGGCGCTGCACCTCGGCGACCGAAAGCACCCTTTGATGGGCTTCCTTCAGATACTGGCGGGTTTCCTCCGAGGTGGCGGAGCGGGCCTTCAACAAAAGGATGCTGGCGATGATCTGCAGGCTGTTGGCAACCCGGTGCTCCATCTCGCGCAGAAGCACATCCTTCTGCCGCAGCAGGTCTTCCGTGCGTCCCAGCAGCTCTTCCTTTTCCCTCTCTATGACGCGGCGGGCCGTTATATCGTTGAAGGCAAGCAGGATCGTCACAGCCGAGCTGTGGTCGTAGCGAACCTTTCTGGCGTTGAGCAGCATCGTGCGGCGGCCGATGGCCGGGAAATCATGCTCGACCTCGAAACCGTCGATGGCGGTCTTCTCGGGAATGATCTTTTCCAGAAGGAGGCGCAGCGCCGGGATGTCCCACTGGCCATCTCCGAGCGCATAGAGCAAAGAGCCGAGCGTCTGTTCGGGGGCAACCTTGAAAGTCTCATAGAAGGAGCGGCTGACCGCCAGGACGTGAAGGTCCTCATCAAGCACGAGCAACGGCTCGGCGATCGTGTTGACGATTGCCTGCGCCAATGTCTGGGCATCGTCGAAGTTGGCCATTGGGTGGAGCAAGGCACGAAGCCGATCTGAAGGCCCTCTGCCTTCCGTGATACCATCCTACACCGTCGCTTGGTTCGTGTCGCGAACTGAATCTCTCTCGCCAGGAGCCGCGCCGACCCCCCTCGGGACCGGCCCTGCGATTGCTGTTCCAAGAAACGGACCATGTAGGCCGACGATGTCCAGCAATCTTGCCAGTTCGGCGGCACGGCATGGCCGCGCCGCCACCGCCCGGTTTGTTTGATCGAAATCAAGGACAATTCGCGCATTGCTCATAACTTTGGCGAACAGAGGACAAAGTTCGGCCATGGCGGCGTGGGCGTTTCTCGGCGTGGTTGTGATCGTCGTCGTTGTCTTGGTTCTCTTGGGACGAGTCTGAGCCGGAGGGAGCAATACAGCCGCCGCTTCTCGAAGAAGCGAATGCAGGCGTCGGCATAACTTGCTGATCGTTCAAACACATGGGGGTAATCACCCCGCTTGGAGAAAATCATGAACAAGATCATGTCAGGCATAATGGCGGGCACATTGTCGGCTTCCATTGCCGCTTCCGCCGCATTGCCGGCCAATGCCATGCAGATGTTCGTGCCGCAGGCTCCGGCAGCGACAAACAACGTCCAGACCGTGGAAGCCCGAAACGGCGATCGATGGATACGTCGCCACGGCGACCGCCATCTACATCGCCATATCATGCGCGACGACGGCGTATACTGGAACGGGCACCGTGGCTACCGCGAGTACCATCGGGGCTATCGCCGGCACGGCGACTTTTGGTTCCCGCTTGCCGCCTTCGCGGCCGGCGCGGTGATCGGCAGCGCGATCGTCAACGACCAGAACCGTGTCTATGCGGGCAATGCCCATGTACAATGGTGCTACGACCACTACAGGTCGTATCGCGCGTCGGACAATACATTCCAACCCTATAACGGCCCGCGACGCCAGTGCCATTCGCCCTATTGACGGTCGACTGCGCTCCTTGGAAACCCCGCTTCGGCGGGGTTTCATGTGGGGCCGCGCGCGTCATTTCATGAATTCAGCAAGAAAGCCCCGGTGAGAGCGGCGGCGAAGCAGGTGGCGCCATGTTCGAATACAGCGTTGAAGCCAGGCGGACCGATGCGCGCGGCAGCGTGGCCACGACGAAGAACGCCGCGCTTGTGCTCGACACCTGTCTCGAGGGCCGGGCCGATGCCTTCAATCCGGCCGAGCTGTTTCTCGCGGCCATCGCCGCCTGCATGATCAAGGGCATCGAGCGCGTCACCCCGATGCTCGGTTTCAAGCTGCGCGGCGTCGAGGTCGCGTTGCACGCGGTCCGGCGCGACAGCCCGCCGGGGATTGCCTCTATCGACTACGAGCTTGTCGTCGACACCGATGAAACCGACCAGCGGCTGGAGCTGCTGCACAAGAACGTCCGCAAATACGGCACGATCTCCAACACCGTCGCCGCCGCCACCAAACTCGAAGGCACGATCAGGAGAAAAGCATGAGCCGCCTGCATGCCGAAAACCACCTGGTGTCGCGCATCGGCTGGCTGCGTGCCGCCGTGCTGGGGGCCAATGACGGGATCGTCTCGACCGCGAGCCTGATCGTCGGCGTGGCGTCGGCCGCCGCGCCGACTTCGCAGGTTCTGGTCGCCGGCATCGCCGGCCTGGTGGCGGGCGCCATGTCGATGGCAGCCGGCGAGTATGTCTCGGTCAGCTCCCAGTCGGACACCGAAAATGCCGACCTGGCCCGCGAACGCGAGGAACTCAGGACCCAGCCCGAATTCGAGCGCGAGGAACTGGCGCAGATCTACGTCAAGCGCGGGCTAGAGGCGGGCCTGGCTCGCCAGGTCGCCGATCAGCTCATGGCCAAGGATGCGCTGGCCGCCCATGCCCATGATGAGCTCGGCATTTCCGAGATGACCACGGCGCGCCCGATACAGGCGGCGCTGACCTCGGCGGCGACCTTCAGCGTCGGCGCGGCGATGCCGCTGCTGATGGTGCTGGTCTCGCCGGCTTCGATGCTGGTGCCTGCGGTTTCGGTGGCGTCCCTGCTTTTCCTCGCTCTGCTGGGCGGCATCGGCGCCAAGGCGGGTGGCGCCAACATTCTTCGCGCAACGCTGCGCGTCACCTTCTGGGGCGCCTTCGCCATGGCGCTCACCGCCGGCATCGGGGCGCTGGTCGGCACGGCGGTGTAGGCGAAGTTCGACCATCACAGGGTATGCTTCGCAAACGCCCGTGCATCTGAATGTGCGAGAGGCCCTATAAGCGCCGACGACGAAGGAACGCTTTCCCGGGCGCCTGCATGGATTCCAGATGACGGCGTCCAAGGCAGCCAATGTTGCGTTTTCATCTTGATGCCGCAGGCCGCCTCGACCCGTTGCTGCATCGCCAAGAAAATTTCAGTTCGCCCGGAATAACCCGCTGCCTGCGGTGTCTACCCTCCTGAACTCTTCGAGAGAGATCAGGAGATAACAATGACCGCCTTCTTTCGCAGTACCGGTATTCTGGTAACCGCATCGCTGCTCACCGTCGTCTCGGTGTGGGCCTTTGCCCAGGATGTGCCAGCCCACCATCATGAAACCGTTTCCGGCTCGACAGACGAAGCACCGTTTCTGCAGGAAAACGATGCAGCCATGGCGAAAATGATGAACGACATGGCGGTCAAGCCGACAGGCGATGTCAATCGCGATTTCGTCGAGATGATGCTCCCGCATCACCAGGGAGCGATCGACATGGCCGTCGCCTACCTGCGCTACGGCAGCAACGAGCAACTCAAGCGGATCGCGCAAGAAATCATTGTCGATCAGCAACAGGAAATCGCGGCCATGCGCATGGCGCTCGGCGATCCGCTTCCCGCCTCCAGCGCGGTGCCGACGCAGGTCGATCCCAACGGTGCGAAGACAACACTGAGCCCTCACGAAGAGACATCATCAACGGCCCCGGCCATGCAGATGATGATGATGAAGCCTGCCAACTGAAAAGGACCGAGACATGAGAACCAACCTGAAGATCCTTGCTCTTCTGGCAAGCACCGTGATCGCCCCCGTGGCAGCTTTTGCCGGCCAGGCGCCCGGCCTCGCCTCCGACCCGGACATTCCGATCAGCCACAAGGACCGCGTCTACGCGGCCGAGCAGTTCTCCAACACGGTTTCTGTTTCCGACCCGGTCGACAACAGACTCCTCGGCGTCATCAAGCTCGGCGATCCACAGCCCGGCAACCTGAGCCCCCTCTACAAGGGCCAGGTCCTCGTCCACGGCATGGGTTTCTCCCCGGATCACAAGACGCTCGCGATCGTGTCGATCGGCTCCAATTCGGTGACTTTCGTCGATACAGCAACCAACGCCGTGAAGCACACGACCTATGTCGGCCGGTCTCCGCATGAGGCCTTCTTTACGCCCGACGGCAAGGAAGTCTGGGTGACGGTCCGCGGCGAAGACTATATCTCCGTGATCGACGCTGGCACTTTCGAGGAAAAGACCCGCATCAAGGTCGCTCCTGGCCCCGGCATGCAGATATTCTCGCCGAACGGCAAATACGGCTATATCTGCTCTTCCTTCAATCCGGATGTCGCCGTCGTCACCGTCGCAGACCATCAGATCGTCGGCCATGTGAAGCAGGTTAGCCCCTTCTGCCCGAACATTGCCGCCTCCGCCGACGGCAAGCAGGTGTGGTTCACGCTGAAGGATGTCGGCAAGACCCAGGTCTTCAATGCCGAGGCCCCCTTTGACCTGATCAAGACCATCGATACCGGGCCGATCACCAACCACGTCAATCTCGTCGTCAACAAGAACGGCAGTTTTGCTTACGTGACCGTGGGTGGCCTGAACGAAGTGAAGGTGTATCGCACGGATAATTTCGAGCAGGTCGCGACCATCCCGGTCGGAAACCTGCCGCACGGTATCTGGCCGTCGGGCGATGGCACGCGCGTGTATGTTGGCCTCGAGAATGCCGACCAGTTCGCCGTCATCGATACGCTGGCCAACAAGGTTATCGCCAACATCCCGATCGGCCAGGCGCCGCAGGCGGTCGCCTATGTTCCGAACGCGGTTCCCGAAGGCGACGGGATGCAAAACCTCGTGCCGCTCGGCGGGGCGGGAGACGCCGCTCACCTGAAGCTCGCGGCCAAGGGTGACAAGGACAAGCAGCAGTCGACGAGCGTCACGCTCTTCAATCAGGGGCTGACGCAGGTTCTGCAGGCTGCCGTCGCTGGCCTCATTCCGAAGATGCCTTACGTGCTTGCGCTTTCCGACAAGCCCGATGGCACCGGTCAGCTCCAGGGCCTGGCAGCATTCATGACCAATCCCGCCGGTTCGGCTATTGTTAACGCGGTCGGTCCGATCCGACAGATCGTCGAAGCCAAGCATAAGGATGAGAAGCGCTATCTCGTCGTTGCCACCACCTCTGCCGACGGCAAGCCCGGGAAGATTGTTCAGGTTCAGGCAGAGTAAGTGAAAATGGCCCGCCTCGCTCGAGGCGGGCCAACCACGGGACGCAGTGCGATGGATGATCTTCTTTTCCAGGTCGAACCGATGATCCCGGCATTGCGACGCTATGCCCGCGGTTTCGTTCACGACGCGGTCGCTGCTGACGATCTCGTGCAGGACTGCCTTGAACGCGTGATCTCTCATTGGCACCGGCGCCGAAATGAGGATGCCCGCACCTGGGTATTCGCGATCCTGCATAATCTTGCAGTCAACCGGCTGCGGCAGGCCGCCCGGCGCGGCCAGCACGTTGCCTTAGAAGAGATCGCAGATGATCTCATGGCGCATCCGCCGACACAGGAGGACGACCTCGCAAGAGCCGACGTCGTCTCGGCGATCCAACAACTAGCCGAGGAACCGCGTAGCGTGCTGCTGCTGGTAGCTGTCGAAGACCTCAGCTACGCCCAGGTGGCCGAAGTGCTGGCGATCCCGATCGGAACCGTGATGTCGCGACTGTCGCGCGCGCGTGAGCGCCTGCGGCAGATCTTGGAAAGCCCCGCCAGGGGCGTTAGACCGGGCTCGCATCTGCGGAGAGTGAAATGACGGATAGGCCAATCACCGAGGACGATCTCCACGCCTATGTCGACGGCCGGCTTGACGCTGCCCGAAACGAGGAAGTCTCCGCCTATCTCGACAAGCACCCGGATGTCGCCAATCGTTTTGCTTCCTATTCAGTCCAGCGCACCCTTTTGCAGGGCGCCTTTGATCCGATCGCTGGCGAGCCAGTGCCATCAAGGCTCAATCTCAACCACCTCATTGCCACCAGACGGCAAAACAGGATCTCCAACTGGCGGCTTGCCGCCGCCGCCGCCGTGCTTCTGTTCGCCGGCGGATCCGGCGGCTGGTACATGCGCGATATGATGGTGCCTCCAACCGAAGGTGTGGTCGCCCTCGCTCGCGAGGCCTCTGACAGTTTCACTACATATGCCGGAGACAGGACCAGGCCGGTGGAACTCCGGGCCGACAATATGGTCGAACTGGTTGGCTGGGCGACTGAACGGATGGGACGCAAGCCTGTCCTGCCGGACCTGTCGAAGTCCGGCTATCGGCTGATGGGTGGCCGCGTCGTTTCCACACCTCACGGCGCCGGCCTGATGCTGATGTATGACAATGACCAGGGCACGCGCCTTGTCATGTTGACAAGACCGATGGCCGTGGACCAGACGCGGACGATGACGCCCCACACCCAAGGCAAGGTTGACGGCTGGGCTTGGGCGTCGAACGGTATGGGTTACAGTCTTGTGGGCTCATTGCCCTCTGAAGCGCTGCACCCGCTGGCTGACGATATTCGCAGCCAGGTACAGGGCGAGGCCTGATCGTCAAGACAACGACAAGTTCTCTCCGCAAATACGCCAGCGCGTCGTGCGGGCCACCTACCGCTCCCTGAACGCCCGCGCGAAGGAATCAACCATCGGGCGGACCAGATACTCGAAGAACGTCCGGTCGCCGGTGCTGATGAAGGTGTCGACCGGGGTGCCGGGATAGAGCTGTTCCCTCTTGACGCCGGGGGGCAGGGCATCACTAATCTTCAGCCTGGCGCGGAAATAGGGTTCGCGCGTGGCCTCGTCGATCAGCCGGTCGGCGGAGATTTCGCTGACCGTGGCCGGGACTTCCGGCGTCAGGCGCGTGTTGAGCGCCGACAGGCGGAGCTTTGCCGATTGCCCGACATGCACCTGGTCGATGTCTTTCGGGCGAAGCTTGGCGTCCACCACCAGGCCCGATGACGTGGGCAGGATCTCCATGATCTTCTCGCCGGGCGCGACCACGCTGCCTTGCGAATTATAGGTCGAGGACACGATGATGCCCGCCGCCGGCGCGGTGATCGTCGTGCGTTTCAACACGGCTTGCGCCGCGCGCATCCGCTCCTCGATGTCGGCGAGGTTGGTGCGCACGTCGTCGAGCCTGGTCAGCGCCTCCTCGACGCGCTGGGTCATCGCGCGTTCGGTCTGCGCCTCGGCCTCCACGATCTGCGTGTTGGCCGAGGCGAGGTCCGCCTCCAGCGCGCCGGCCTGGCCGACGAGGTCGGCCTCGGAGCGCAGAAGCTGCGAGTATTCGGTGCGGTTGGTGAGGCCCTTGCCCAGAAGGTCGGTCTTGATGTCGAGCTCCTTCTTCACCACCTCGGCCTGCTGCTCGATGGCCGCCTTCTGCGCGTTCAGGCCCTTCACCGACTCGCGATGCATGGCGACTCGCTGCGCCAGGATCGACTGCTCGGAGCGGAAGCGCGCGAGCCTGGCGTCGAACTCCTTTTGCTGTTCGCGCATCAGGTTCTGGAACTCCTGCTGGAACGGCGCCGGCGCGGGCTCGGCGATCGGCGCCAGCCTGTCCAGCCCGTCGCGTTCGGCCTCCAGCCGCGCCGCACTGGCCTTGAGCGCGATCCACTGTCTCGTCAGCCGGTTGAGATCGGCCTCCGGGGCGGTCCGGTCGAGCAGGATGAGCTCCTGGCCCTCGCGCACGCGGTCGCCTTCATGCGCCAGCAGCTGTTTGATGATGCCGCCCTCGCGATGCTGGATGAGGATGTTGCCGCCGGTGGCCGCGATCGTGCCTTGCGTGATCACCGCGCCACCCAGCGGCGCTTGAGCCGCCCAAGTGCCGAAGCCGCCGATAAGCAGCGCGACCGCCGCGTAGCCGGCCCAGGCCGCGCGCCGGAAGTCGGTGCGCGGGCTGCCTTCGAATGTGATGCTTCGCGCCATCGTTCAGGACCCGTGCCGGATGGTCTGCGAGGCGCGGATGATGGGCGCGAACGAACCCGTCACCACCGTGCCGCGCTGCGTGCCTTTGCCCCTGTCGACGGTCGACTGCCGCAACACCTCGGCGCTCGGCCCGAACGCCTCGATGACGCCGCCGCGCAGAACCATCACGCGGTCGCTGGCAGCGGCGATCGACGGGCGGTGCGTGATCACGATCGTGGTGACGCCGGCGGCGCGCGCGGCCGCAAGCACGGCTTCGAGCGCTGCCTCGCCGGCGCCGTCGAGATGCGTGCTCGGCTCGTCGAGCACCAGGATGCGCGGATTGCCGTAGAAGGCGCGCGCCAGCCCGATCCGCTGCCGCTCGCCGCCCGACAGCGTCCCCGCGATCCCCGTCTGGTAGCCGTCGCGCAGCGAAAGGATCAACTCATGCGCCTCGGCGCGCCTCGCCGCTTCCACGATTGCCGCATCGTCCGCGTCGGGGTCGAAGCGCGCGATGTTGTCGGCGATCGTCCCGGGGAAAAGCTCCACTTCCTGCGCCAGATAGCCGATATGCCGGCCGAGCTGGTTTTCGTCCCAGGTCCTGAGCTCGGCGCCGTCGATCCTGACCGAGCCGCCGCTCGGTTGGGCCGCCCCGACGAGCAGCCGCGCCAGGGTCGATTTGCCGGCGCCGCTCGGGCCGACGATCGCCACCGCTTCGCCGGGCTGAATCGCAAAGCTCAGCCGCTTCAGGATGGGCTCGGCGCCGAACGCCGCATTGGGCGCGATGAAGAAAAGATCCTGGGCGGCGATCGCGCCGGTCGGGTCGGGCAGGGTGAGCTTGCGCGCCTCCGCCGGCCGCGCCGCGAGCGCGCTTCGCAGCCGCGTCCAGGCGCTCTTCGCCTCGACGATCTGCCGCCAGGAGCCGATCAACTGGTCGAGCGGCTGCAGCGCGCGCGAGGACACCAGCGAGGAGGCGAAGATCATGCCGGCCGTCATCTCGCCCTTGAGCACCAGCCAGGCGCCGGCGCCGAGGATGGCAAGCTGCAGCATCATGCGCAGCGCCCGCGATGCGCCGCTGAAGACGGCGTTGGCGCTGGCCGAGCGGTCGTGCAGCACGAGCGCTGCCGCCACATGCCGGCCCCATGCGCGCGCGGCGTTTTCCACCATGCCCATGGCGCGCAGCGTCTCGGCGTTGCGGGCGAAGGCCTGCTCGGCCTGGCCGGCCAGGGCCGAGCGTTCCGCCGAGAGCGCGTCGTTCCGGCCGATCGCGATCTGGTTGGCGACGACCAGCACGACCAGCAGCGCGGCGCCGCCGAGCGTCACCCAGAAGAGCACCGGGTGGATCAGGTAGAGCAGGCCGAGGAAGACCGGCGCAAAGGGCAGGTCGAACAGCACCGAGACGCCGCGCGAGCGGATGAAGGCGCAGACCGAGGCGAGATCGGTGAGCGGCGACGGCGCATTCCTGGCGCCGAGCGAGGCCGCGAAGACCGTCGAGCCCAGCCTGTCATTGACCGTCGCGGCGATGCGCTGCGTGTAGATCGCGCGGACGGCGTCGAGGAAACCGAGGAAACCGAGCGCCGCGACCGCCATGGCCGACAGATAGACGAGCGTCTCGACGCTGGAGGAGGGCAGCACCCGGTCATAGACCTGGAGCAGGTAAAGCGGGATCACCAGCAGCAGCAGGTTGATCAGCAGCGAGAACAGCCCGACATCGGCGACGGCGCGACGCAAAACCGGCCGCAATCCCAACTGTCCAGCCATTCCCGCACTCCCTCTCCAAGCCCGGCCGCCACGCTTCAGGCGGAATGCTCGTTTGCCGTGGCGAGATGGTGCTGCGTGCTGCTTGCCGTGCTGCTGGCCAGGGCCGCCGCCTGGCTTGGCAGGTCGTTCAGCGTATAGGCGTGGATGTAGTCGATCTTCATCTCCGCCGGTGTGGCGAGATGGTCGGGCGGCGCGCCGGCCTGGCCGCCGACCGCGAGATCGACCAGCATGTACATCGGCTTGTTCATATCGGACGGCGTCGCCGCCTCGGCGACCTGGACGCCGTCATAGGTCCACACCAGCTTGTCCGGCGTCCACAGCAGGCCATAGGTGTGGAAGCCGGCGGTGTCCATGACGTTCACCGTGGATCCGACCGTCGTGTGCTGGCCCGTCTGGTTGGTATGTGCCGTCACCAGCAGCGAATTCGGGTTCTGTCCATATTTTTCCACGACGTCGAGCTCCGGCGGCCAGGAGCCGTCTTCCGGCAGCAGCCAGAAGGCCGGCCAGGCGCCGGCGTTTTCCGGCAGGTCCGCCTTCATCTCGAAATAGCCATAGGTCTGCCAGAACGAGTCATGCGTGGTGAGGATGCCGGAAGTGTATTCGTAATTGTTGATCAGCGGCTTGATGTCGGCCGGCGTCTGCGCCGCCGTGATCGTCAGCACGCCATTGTCGACGCTGAACGGATGCACCGAGCTGGTCGGGCCGTAATTGGCGTCGATATACCACTGCAACTCGCCATTGCGGGTCAGCGTGCTGCCGTTCGACGCCCCCCACCAGAAGTTCGTGTCCCAGACGCCATTGTGGCCGTTCCAGAGGCTGAGCGAGTTGAAGTCGTCGCTGAAGGACAGCGTCATGCCGGACTTGTCGACCGGCAGCTCGAACTGGTGGGGCTGCAGCTTGTCGATGGTCATGTTCTTGAATTCGAGGATCTCGCCCGATCCGAGGTTCAGCACCACATTGGGTCCCGCCTGGATCATGTTGTCGTGGATGGCGGCGAACGAGGTGAACCCGTAGCCATCCAGGCGCACGGTATCGTTCGAGGCGAAATTGACGATCGAGTCGCTGCCGTTGCCCTTGGCGATGATGAAGGTGTCGGCGCCGCCGCCGCCATCGATCAGCACGTCGTTGCCGGCGCCGCCGTCCAGGGTCTGGCCGCCCGCCGTGGCGGTGATGATGTTGTCCAGCGCATTGCCGAAGGCATAGTTGTGGATGCCGGTTACGACGAGGTTCTCGACATTGTCCGGCAGCGTGTAGCTCATCCATGTGTTGATCGTGTCGACGCCCTGGCCGGGGTTCTCGAACACCTTGTTGCCCGCCGAATAGAGGTAATAGATGTCGTCGCCGGAGCCGCCATACATGGTGACGTTGACGCCCGACGCTCCGTAGAAGCTGTCGTTTCCCGAGCTGCCGTTGAGCGTCGGCCCGGAGCCCGCCGCCGAGAACCAATGGTTGGATGCGCCGCTATAGGGAAGAGGAACGCCTACCGCGTTGACGACGAAGCTCATCGGACAATCCTTCCGCGCTGCCCCGCCCGGATGGCTGGTTGCAAGTTCGAGCGACCGCTACGAACCAACTTGCGACACGGACTATCGTTCCCGAAAACAAGCAAATAGTACAGAGAAAATCGCCGATATTTTTATCGATATTCTGCGTAGATAGAATAAGAGATAACTAATGCAATTATGGCGTGATATCTTCTTAATTTTACTCAATTCTGCAAGATTTTCTGCCGAAATATTGTGCAGCCAGCTATGGATGGGTGCATCTGAGTCGCCCGCTCACGCCTCGCCCATCGCGATCGACTTTTCGAACGCAGCCGCCAGCCCTTTTGCGACCGCCTCGCCGAAGCCGGCTGCGCGCATCGTCTCGATCGCGGCCGCGGTGGTGCCGCGATAGCCGAGGAAAGCCTCCACCGTGTCGGCCGGCGAAGCATCCTTCAGCTCGAGCAGCCGGCCGGTACCGGTCAGCACCGTGTTGACGGCGCGTTGGGCGACCGCGGGCTCCAGGCCGAAGGCGATGGCGTGGCGCATCATGGCGTCGGCCAGAAGGGCAGGGAAGGCCGGGCCCGATCCGGTCAGGCCGGTGAGATAATCTATGTCGCGCTCGCTGCCGACCTCGTCCTGCAAGCCGCAGGCGCAAAGGATCGCGCGCACGACAGCGCGGTCCTCGCCGGTCGCCTCGCCGCTCGCGATCCACGGCGTGTAGGATCTTGCGACCTCGGCAGCGGCATTGGGCAGCGTGCGCGCCACGCGGCGCGTGCCGTGCTTCGCGCCGATCTCGGCAAGGCGGATGCCGGCCATCACCGAGATCACCAGCTTGCCCCTGGCGTCGACGGCGAGCGCGGGCCAGTCCTGCGGCCGCACCGAAAGCAGGATGACGTCCGAGCGGTCGGCAAGCGCCTGGTTGTCCTTCGTCCACAACGCGCCGGGAAAACGATCCGGCCTGGCGCTGCGGTAGGAGAGGGCGAGGTCCTGCGCCCGAACAACGCCAGCTTCCAGCGCGGCTGCCGCGATGGCGCCACCCAGCCAGCCGGCGCCGCCGACGATGCCCAGCCTGATCGAAGCGCTCATCCTGTTGCCTCCGTTGCAGGCGCCACGGTAGCCGCCGGGCGAAAAATTTGACAGGCTCTGTCGGATCGGCCGGGGGCCGCCCGTCCTTGGGGCATCGATCAACTGAGGAAGGATATCGAGACATGCCGAGCACCATCCACCTGCACCGCGTCCTGACGACCAAACCGGAAAAGGTCTACCGCGCGTTCATCGAAGCGGACGCGCTGGCCAAGTGGCTGCCGCCGAACGGCTTCACCTGCACGGTCCATAGCCTCGACGCGAAGGTGGGCGGTTCGTTCAGGATGTCCTTCCGCAACTTCACCACCGGCGACGGCCACGCCTTCGGCGGCGACTATGTCGAACTCGTTCCGGGCGAGCTGGTTCGCTACACCGACAAGTTCGACGATCCAAACCTGCCCGGCCAGATGGAGGTGACCGTCGCCTTGAAGAAAGTGTCGGTCGGCACCGAGATCAACATCACCCAGGCCGGCATCCCCGACGCCATCCCCGCCGAGGCCTGCTATCTCGGCTGGCAGGAATCGCTGCGCAACCTGGCGAAGCTCGTCGAGCCGGAGATCAACCAGTAATCGCGAAAGCGCGCGGCGGCCGGTGCCGTGGCCGCCGCATTACCTTGGGTAAGCAAAATTTCACCAAGCGCGGCTAAAATCTCCTTCATGGATCGCAACAAGAACAACGACCTGTTTGTGCTGATGGCCGCGCTTGCGGCCATTGCGATTTATAACATTGCCTGCGGCATCAAGACGGGGGAAGTCCGGGGCAAGCTGCACTGGGTCGCGCTCTCGGATGATCCGACCCGGTTCTGGAACATCGTGGTCGGCAATTCGATTGTCCTGGTCGCCTCGATAGTCTTTCTGTGGGTTCTCAATTCCCGCCGGCCCGGATGATCTGAGGCGGCGCCCGCTTCACCTCACAGCGCCCTGGTGATGCCGCCGTCGACGCGGATGTTCTGTCCCGTGATGTAGGCGGCCCCGTCCGAGGCGAGGAACGAGATCGTCGCGGCGATCTCTTCCGATGTGCCGTAGCGCTTCATCGGCACGCTGTCGCGGCGCTCGTTCGTCGTCGGCAGGCTGTCGATCCAGCCGGGCAGCACGTTGTTCATGCGGATGTTGTCGGCCGCGTAGGTGTCGGCGAAGATCTTGGTGAAGGCGGCAAGCCCGGCGCGCGCCACGGCCGAGGTGGGGAACATCGCGCTCGGCTCGAACGCCCAGGCGGTCGAGATGTTGATGATCGCGCCCGATTTCTGGCTCTGCATCACCGGCGTCACCAGCCGCGTCGGGCGCACGGCGTTGAGGAAATAGGTGTCGATGCCCTTGTGCCAGTCCTCGTCGCTGATCTCGATGATCTGCGCGCGCGGCCCGTGGCCGGCGCTGTTGACCAGCACGTCGATCCGGCCCCAGCGATCGAGCGCGCCCTCGGTGAGGCGCTTCAGGTCCTCATTCGACTGGTTGGAGCCGGTGACGCCGAAGCCGCCGAGCTCCTTGCCCAGCGCCTCGCCCTTGCCGGAGGAGGAGAGCACGCCGACCTTGAAGCCGTCCGCCGCCAGGCGCCTGGCCGCCGCAGCACCCATGCCGCTGCCGCCCGCCGTAACCAGAGCTACCTTTTCGCCTGCCATATCGCTGTCCATTGGTTGGAATTGCGGAAGGCGCTTCTGTTAGCACAGACCGGAGAGGGGATGAACCGGGTTGGATTGCGCCAGGAGGGCCGCTGGCGAAAGCGGCAGAAATGCTAATCCCACAAGGGGCCAAGCGGCTCAAACGACAAGTGATCTTCGTTATTGGAAGCCCGTTGCGCGAAAGCTACGGGCCTCTGCCAGCTTCGGAGAACTTTGGATTCGGCCAGACTAAAAACCCGCGCCGAATTTATAGGTGAGGCGTGCCATGACGGCGTCGGCTCGAGCCTTGACCTTGAAAGTCTCGGGATTGGAGCCGAGCGAGCCGTCGTCGAACACGTTGTTCCCGGTTCTGGTCTTCGAACCGAGATCGATATGCGTGTAGTCGACGCCAAGCACCAGCTTATCGGTCAGAGCGTAGTCGATCCCCGCGCCGACCGCATAGCCGTTCTGCCATCCGCTTTGCTCGTAGCCGACCCCTTGGGCCAGGGTACAACAATCATACGCCCTGAAGCTTACTTCACCGCCGGCATAACCGCCCTTGGCATAAACCATGAAGCGGTCGAAGGCATACCCAATCCGGCCAACCACCGTAGCGTAATGCTTCAGCTTGCCGGTCTCGGTGTCGCTGAGCGGAAAGTAGGGGCTGGTGATCGTCTTGTCGATTCCGGTTGCGGTCCAGGTCGCCTCGCCGCCGAGGACAAATTGGTTCCACTGAGCCTGGTAGCCTATGTGCGCGCCACCGGCGACGTTCGTATCGTTGAAATTGAACGTCGATCCCGCTCCGCCGGTATCGGTGTAGAATCCGCCATCGGGCTGCTGTGCGTCCGTCGCCTTGATGTGGCCATTGGCCACGCCGATATGGGCGCCGGCGTAAAAGCCGCTCCAATCGTAGGCCGACCCGGCGACCGGGCCAGCCATGTCCGCCGCCGAAGCGGCGGTGGCGCTGAGGCCGGCCAGCGCGGCAACTGCGATAAATCTCTTCATGAACGTGATCCCCAACAAGAAAATCCAGCCTAGACTGTATTTATATTCTTGTACGGAGTCTGTGATAAAATAGCAGCACTATTGTCTGAATTTGTATTAATTGTCGCTGTAAAAGAAATATCTAATAGATGGCAGAGTCTGCCCCGGCGAAGTGTGCGCGGGGTTAGAAGCATCACGATGCCCAGGACGACGAAAATCGTGCTCGACCTCATAGTTGATCAACGCCCCGGTCTTGGGATCGACCTCTGCAAGCAGTTGGCGTTATTCGGGAATGTCCCATTGGCTGGCCACGGCAGATAAAGCGAGAAGGTGCCGAGGGGCGAGGAACAGCAGCTCACACCTTGAACGCGCTCATCAGCGCTTTCGACGCCCTTGCGCATCGTCCCGGCTTCACGTCGCCCGCCTTCAGCGGCACGCCCTTGCCGGCGGCGACCGCCGGCTCGTACCAGGCGCGCAACGCCTGGTCGGCGGCGTAATAGCCCCAGTTCACCAGGTCGACCGTCTCCTTGCTGCCCAGGAAATGCAGCGCGGTGGCGATATCCGCCGGCGCGGCGGCGGCGGTCTGAACGAAAGCCGGCTCGGTCGCGACCGGCCTGCTGGCGATCGACCAGAAGACGCCGCGCGTCGCCGCATAGTCGGGCCGGGTCGCGTCATTGGGCAGGCCGCGATCGTCGGCGTCCTTGGCGGCCTGGAAACGCGCCACGAGATCGCGGCGCCTGAGCGAGCGCACCTGGTTGTCGGTGGTGTCGGCGACGCGCTTCAACTGCGAGAACCAGTTCCAGTAGCCCGCGCTGGAAGCCTGCCACGGCGCGCCCGCGTCGCTCACCAGCAGCCAGCGGCAGCGCTTCAGCGCCGGCTCGATGCCGTGATTGTCGTAGACGCCGCCATCGGTGAGCACGGCGCGGGCAGGCGGCACCGGCGCGCCGACGCTGGGGTCGAGCTTATCGTTCTTCCAGGCGAAAGGCGTGAGGTCGAGCCGGAGCGGCGACAGGAAAGGCGGGAAGGCCGACGAGGCGGCAACCGCTGTCGCGACCGGCAGGTCGGCCTGGTAGGCGACGCCGATGCGGTAGTCGGCGATGTAGCGCCGCGACAGCCTGAACAGCGAGCCGGTGTCGAGATTGCTGGAGCAGAACACGAACCACGGCTTTTCCGGCAGGCTCTTCAGCGTCGGCCCCGAGCCGGCGAACAGGTGTTTCTCGTAGCCGGCGGCGACTTCGCGCGCCGCGCTGGAAAACGGGTTGAACAGGCCCTTGAAGATCGACGGCGCGTCGAGGAAGACCTGCGAGAATTCCAGTATCCTGTCGAGATAGATATGAAAATTGGTGGCGACGCCGCCCGCGAAAACGAAACGGGGCCAAAGCACCGCCAGCAGCCCGGCCGCGATCGAGCCGCCCGAGACCGAACTCACCATGTCCAGTTTTTCGAGCAGCCCGGCCTCGTTGAGACGGCACAGCGCGCCGGCATGGAACAGCATGGCGCGGTAGCCGCCGCCCGACAGGCAAAGGCCGAGATTGTAGCGCTCGGCTTTGGCGTCGGTGCCGGGTGGCGCGGCCTCGGCATCCGGCGCTGCCGTCTCACTGGCCATCGAATGACTCCGATCTCTCGGCTGGGATGAGTTGCTCCGGCGTATAATGCAATCCAGCGCCGATCTTCTGGCAACCTGCGGAATCGCGGAATTTCGGCGTCGCGGCGCCTGGGTTCCTCGCCCACCCCCGTGGGGGCGCGGAATAGCTGACCATCATCCCTCACAGCTCCTTCTCCGCCAGCTCGCGGAACCCGTCCGGCACCGAGCGCGGGCCTTCCAGCGCCACCGTGCCGTAGCCGACGGCTTGCCTGCCGAAGCGCTGGCGGATCTTGTCGATGGCGCGGTCGGCGCCGAAGCGCGCGAGACCCTTGCGGCTGCCGGGCTTGAGCTTCTCGTCGGCCAGGCCGAGCGGCAGTTCGAGCTGCAGCTCAGGCGTCTCCTCCAGATGCGAGACGGAGATGGCGAGCAGTGAGATGTCGCGCTCGCCCGGATGGGCGGCCAGCACGCCGCGCACCAGCTCCCCGGCGATCTCGGCCAGCATCGCGGTCGCCTGGATCGGCTGGTCGAGCGTGATCGAGCGGGTGACGGCGCGCATGTCGGCGAAGCGAACGCGCACCGTCACCGTTCGCCCGGGCCGGTCCCTGGCGCGCAGGCGGCTGGCGACGCGGTCGGCCAGATGCAGCAGCGTCGGCACGACGACGCGCGGCACCGCCGGCTTCCGGCCCAGCGCCGATTGCGCGCCGGCCGAGATCGCGCGGCGATGCGTCTCCAGTTTTCGCGGGTCTTGGTTCCAGGCAAGCGCCGCGAGCTTCTGGCCGGCGGCATGGCCGATCAGCCGCTCCAGCGCGCCGCTATGCGTGCGCGCAAGCTGCCCGATCGTCTCGACGCCGATCTCGGCGAGCCGCGCTTTCGTCGCCGGGCCGACGCCCCACATCAGCGTGACGGGCAGGTCGTGCAGGAATTCGAGCTCGGTGCCGGGCTCGACCACCACCAGCCCGTCGGGCTTGGCCACCTGCGAGGCGATCTTGGCGAGATGCTTCGTCCGCGCCACGCCAATCGAGATCGGCAGGCCGAGCTCGGCCTTCACGCGCTCGCGGATCTTTTGCGCGATCTCCTCTGGCGGCCCGAACAGATGCGTGCAGCCGGCGACGTCGGCGAAGGCCTCGTCGATCGAGATGCGCTCCACCAGTGGCGTGAAATCGTCGAGCACCTTGATCGCGGCGTCGCCGAGGCGCTGGTACTCGGAAAAATGGCCGCCGACGAAGATCAGCCGCGGGCAGAGTTCGCGCGCCTTGCGGCCCGGCATGCCGCCGCGCACGCCGAACACCTTGGCCTCATAGGACGCGGCCAGCACCACGCCGCCGCCGACGGCGATCGGCTTGCCGCGCAGCGACGGGTCGAGCAACTGTTCGACCGAGGCATAGAAGGCATCGAGATCGGCATGCAGGATGGTGGCGGGCGCAGCGGTCTTCGTGGCGGCCATCGCGCGCTCCCATGGCCATTTGTGTGGCGTTGCAGCATTAGCTGCATCTGTTGCAAGGGGAATTGAGAGAACATAAAGAGAACAAAAGAGGCTCTCTGTCAAGCCGCCACGCTCGATCGTGCAAGTTTCCACAACCTGAAGCTACAGCCGTGGATGGAGCGCAGCTTGCGCGATACTCCCTGGGGAGATCGTGCCGCGGCTACACGGGGCGCGCCGCCCATGGCGCCCCGTTCTCCGCTTTCCGAAAATGAGGGCGGCCGTTCGCGCTATGCCGGCTTGGCGTATTGCTCGGCGCTCAGCACCTCGATGCACTGGAACGGCTGGTTGCCTTCCACCCAGGCGTCATGGCCGGGCGGGATGGTGTAGGAACTGCCGGCCGCGAAGGTCCTCTGCGTGCCGTCGGTCATCCGCACCGTGATCGAGCCGGACACGACATAGCCGACATGCGAGACCTGGCAGCTGTCGGTCTTGACCACCGGCTTCACGCATTCGGACCACTTCCAGCCCGGCTGTATGTTCATCCGCCCGAGCGTATAGCCCGGCAGCCGGACGATTTCGACACGCGTCTTGGCGGGCGCGCGGACCTCGTCGGGATTGTCGTGCGATTTGGATTCGAGTTTCGTCACCTTCATTGCGACTTCGGCCATGGTTTCCTCCCATGCGTGAAGCGGCGCCCGACGTTGCGATCGTCGGCGACCGCGCCCTCTTCATACGCCTTATTATGAGCAAATGCTAATGTAATGGACGCCGACCCGCGCAAATTCTTGGCGCATCTTATCGGCAGTCGATGCACGGCTGATTGTCTGCTGCTTTTCTGTCAGCCGCGCTGGCGCGGCCAGGAGTTGCTTGGGTAATGGACGGACGTGCTCGACGCCATCTGAAAGGTGGAGCGGGTACAAGAAAGGCCCGCGGTTCAACAGAACACGCGGGCCGGATGTGGAGTAGCGTCAACCCTCGCCCTGCCGGGCGAGCGGCTGCGTTTCGCGACGATCAGCCGCCGCTAGCCGGGGCAGGCGCAGGCGTATTGGCCGGCGCTGCCGGCGCCTCGATCTTGGGGGCGTCAACCTTGATGTTCACGTCCTTCGATCCGCCTCCGCCGCTGATGTTGATGATGCCGGTCATAAACAGCAACCCAACGATCACGACGATGGCAAGCACGACCGCGACCGCGGTTCCGCCGCCGCCTCCGCCGCCCGTGTTCACAACTGTAGGTCCGTCGGCCATGACTTCCTCTCCTTTCGCCGATTTCGATGGCTGGGCAACGGCGGCGGAGGGCGATTGTTCCGGCCTCGGGCGACGGTCCAGGGCTATGTTCGGACTGAAGTCTCACTCCTCCAACGCAGAGGCCCGAGGGGCTGATTTCGACGCAACGACATCGCCCTCAATGCATTTGGCTGGCAAGCCGCCGGACAAAGTCCCTTCACCGGCGGCCGGCCGAAGCGTGCCCGCCATTCCTGCGATATGGCGGGCACGCCTTCCCTTGGGATCGCTCCTGGAGTCTGGCCGTGCAACCCGGCTGGATGATTGCGACCGTATTTGGCGCGCGGCTTGTGGCGGTGGTCGACCGTGTCTTACTTATCTTCCTTGTCTTCGGCAGGGCCGCCATGGCTCAGCATGGGGCTCGGATCGGTACGCAAGGCCCGTATCGAGCCATGCCTGCCGGCCCGCATCGGCTCAAGCTCGCGCCGGCAAGACCGCAGGATGAATCCGGAGCAGGAACCAGTCCGCGCCTCACGCCGTTGATTGAGCGAAGGGATGCGATGGCGGAGGCCGCCATGGATAATTTCGAACTCATCGATCTTTTGTGCGTGATCGACGCATGCGCGAGCGACCGTTCCGCCGGCCGCCTCGTGCCCATGTCCAGGGCCGTCGAGGAACTGCGCGTGCTGACGGGCGATTTCGTCTCGTCGGACGAGGACGCGACCAAGGCCTTGACGCAAGTGGCGCTCGGGCGCGGTTGCGCGGTGCTCTTCGACGAGCAGCCCGGCGCCGACATTTTGGGCGGGTCGTGATCCTCGGAAGGGATCGGCGCTCATTTCGCCAGGGTGATCATCCGGCCCGCATACATCTCGCGGTTCCCGAGTTCGGCCGTGCAGTCCGACTTCACCGCCGAGCTCCCCGTCATCGTGACGGTGTCGCCGACCAGCCGCAGGCAGCTGCCCTGGGCGTTCATGTCCGAATTTCCGGCATAGGTGATGGCGGCGTCCGGGGCGTAGATGAACCCGCTGACCACCGAGCCGGATCCGCCGTTCAGCGTCAGCGCCTGTGTGTTGCCGTGGGCCTGGTAGATGGTGATGCCGGCGTAGGGGCCGCTGGTCGGCGGCGAGAGGTTCACCTGCTCGTTGGCGTTGATGTAGAGCTGCGAGTTCTCCATCAGGAAGATCGTCACGCCCTGGCCGCTGAGGCTGCCGTTGCCGCCCGGCT
>RXJA01000226.1 GCA_003963455.1 Hyphomicrobiales bacterium | reverse complement strand
ATATGGGCGACGATGGAAAAATTGCGGATGTGGTCGAGGGGCGTCGTCATGCGCCGCGCTTTAGCAGGGGCGGGGTTGAGGGGCAAGCGGTGGGGGTTTTTCCCTTCTCCCCTTGTGGGAGAAGGTGGATCGGCGCGATAGCGCCGAGACGGATGAGGGGTGCTCCAGGGAAAGCCGGCGTCTCACTCCGCTGGAGCACCCCTCATCCGACCTCGCTTCGCGAGGCCACCTTCCCCCACAAGGGGGGAAGGGAAGGGCGCCGCAGCCCCCTTCACTCTCCCCTCACGAAACATTCAAATGCGCTTAAACATTCATGCACCGCTTTAGGGCATCCTTGGCGCCCGGATGGTAAACCGGCTCGATGCCGCGACGACGAAGGCCCATGAAATGTCCAGTTCTGCCCGAAAGCTCAGCCCGGCCGGGATAGCCGGAACGGCGAGGCGCTTCCTCGCCGGCCGCGACGGCTCGATGATGCCGATGATGGTGCTGATGACGATACCGCTGGTGACGGCGATCGGCTTCTCCGTCGACTACACCTCGGCGGTGACGACCCGCAGCGACATGCAGAGCGCGCTCGACTCCGCGATCATCTCGATCACCACGCTGCCCACCACGACGACGCTGGCCGACCGCCAGACGGCGTTGCAGCAGGCCTATGCGGCCAACAGCGGACAGGGCGCGGCGACGCTGACCAGCGTCAATGTCGCCGCCGACGGCTCGGCGAGCTTCACCGCCACGGCCAGCTATCCGATGCCGACCAGTTTCATGCAGATCGCGCGGATCAATTCGGTGCAGGTCGGCGTCAACTCCGCCGTGCGCAAGACCCCGGCCCTGGTGCAGACGACGTTCCAGGTGACGAAAGTGTCGGGCTACTGGAACAAGTCCATGTATCTCTACGGCACGAAATTCGGGCAGACGAATTCCGCGAGCCTGATGCGCATCGACTACGCCTACAACGGCTACCAATACAGCTACAAGTCCGGCAACACCACGTACAAGGTGGGGGAGCCGAAGGGCTATGGCACCACCACCGTCTATACGGTCAACGGCTCGACGCAGACCAAGGTGCAGCAGCAGGTGTGCACGACGACGGGCCAGACCAGCGCCTTCACCAACCCGCCGGCAGGGTCGATCCCCGGCACCGCCACGAGCAACGGCAAGACGATCTACTTCAACACCAGCTGCGCCAACACGTTCTTTCCCGCCAACAGCGCCGGCGCGGTGATCGACGTCAGCCAGATGGACCAGCTCTATCTCGAGATGGACGTGCCATCGGGCAATCCGAGCGTGCTGAAGTCGAACGATTCGAGCACGTCGAACCGGCTTTACATGGGCGTCAGCCAGACCGACATGCCGGAGGTGGCGACCGGCCAGACCGTCAACATCTTCACCGCCGTGCCATGCGGCCAAACGAGCTACCAGGCCTGGGAAGACGGCGGCAACGCGGTGCCGGCGCCCGTTTCCAACGCCGACTTCTTCTACAACGTGCAAGGCAAGTGCGACTATAACCAGCGCCCCTCGGATACGGTGCTGACGCAGTAGCCTTTCCCTTCCCCCCAGTGGGAGAAGGAGAAAGGCGCATCAATCACAAACCGGTGAAGCTGTAACGAAGCCCTTCGCCACGGCGAAATGGGAGCATGACCCCGCTACGGAGATTGCTTCCCATGACCGGATTGAAGACAAGCCTGCTCGCCGGCGCGATGCTGGCCGCCACGATCGGCGCCGCCGCCGCGCAACCGCTGACCGTGGTCGAGCTGTTCACCAGCCAGGGCTGCTCGTCCTGCCCGCCGGCCAATGCCAACCTGATCAAGGTCAAGGACCAGCCGGGCGTGCTGGCGCTGTCGTTCAACGTCACCTACTGGGATTATCTCGGCTGGAAGGACACGTTCGGCCGCAAGGAATTCACGGAACGCCAGGTCACCTACGAGCCGCCGCTCGGCCGTGACGGGCCGTTCACGCCGCAAGTGGTGGTGAACGGCAGCCACGACGCCGTGGGCGCGGCGCCGGGCGAGATCCAGGGCCTGATCGCCGCGAGCGGCCATCCGAAGGGCCCCGACATCACGCTCGCCGGCGGCAAGGTCAGCATCGGCGCCGGCAAGGCGCCTTCGGGCAAGGCCGATATCTGGCTGGTGCGCTACAACAAGGGCGTCGTCGAGGTGCCGGTGGCGCGCGGCGAGAACACCGGACGCACGCTGCCGCACGCCAATGTCGTGCATGCGCTGACCAAGCTCGGCAGCTGGAACGGCGATGCCACGACGCTGCCGCTGCCGGCCGCCGGCGGCGGGTTCGCCACCGCCGTGCTGGTGCAGAGCCCGGGCGGCGGACCGATCCTGGCCGCCGCCGCCAACTGATCTTCTTTCCCTTCGCGCGGGGCCGCAGGACGCGGCAACGCTTCACCAAGGCCCGCATCTGCGCGCGCCGCAACCAAGGAGTACTACCCATGACCAAGTTCCTCACACTGCCGGCGCTCGCCCTGGCGCTTTCGGCTTCGGTCTTCGTCGCCGGCGCCCGCGCCGACGACACGACCAATGCCATGAAGCCCGCCGACGCGATGGCGACCGACGCGATGAAGCCGGCGGACGCGATGAAGCCGGCGGACGCCATGAAGCCCGACGCAATGAGCACCGAGGCGATGAAGCCGGCTACCGATGCGATGAAACCGGCCGATGCGATGAAGCCTGCGACGGATGCCATGAAGCCGGCGGATAGCACTGCTCAGTGATGTGAGCCTGGCACGCCCCCTCACCCGGATTGCCGACCGAATTGCGAAGAGCAATTCGGGGCAATCCGACCTCTCCCCGTTGGGGAGAGAAGGCTGTCAACGCCGTCGCCATCTCTTCTCCCCTTGGGGAGAAGGTGGCCCGAAGGGCCGGTCGAGGGGGAGCGCCGTCGGCGCATACACGCCGCCGCACGGCAAAGTGAGAACCTCCCGACGGCTTCATTCGTATATACTCAGACAACAACAAGGAGACCCAACATGACCGGCATTGAAAAGAAAGCCGCGCGGCCGTTCCTTGCAAAGGGCGCGCTGGTTGCGCTGGCGCTCAGCGCGGCGGCGGCCGTCTTGTGGCAGAGCCCGGCCCGCTCGGCCGAGGACGCGGTGGTGATCCCGCCGCCGGCGATGGACGAAAAGGCGGCGAGCGGCACCGAGAAGGCCATCTTCGCCGGCGGCTGCTTCTGGGGCGTGCAGGGCGTGTTCCAGCACGTCAAGGGCGTGAGCAAGGCGGTGTCCGGCTATACCGGCGGCAGCGCCGAAAACGCCGTCTACGAGGTGGTCGGCACCGGCCGCACGGGGCATGCCGAATCCGTCGAGATCACCTACGATCCGTCGAAGGTCACCTACGGCCAGCTCTTGCAGGTCTATTTCTCGGTCGCGCACAATCCGACCCAGCTCAACTACCAGGGGCCGGATTCAGGCACGCAGTACCGCTCGACGATCTTCGCCGAGAATGACGAGCAGAAGAAGGTCGCCGAGAGCTACATCGCCCAGCTCGACAAGGCCAAGGTGTTCGGCAAGCCGATCGTCACCACGCTCGAAACCGGCAAGACCTTCTACCCGGCCGAGGACTACCATCAGGACTTCCTGACGCTGAACCCGACCTATCCCTATATCGTCTACAACGACCTGCCCAAGATCGAGAACCTGAAGTCGCTGTTCCCGAAGCTCTACAGCGAGAAGCCCGTGCTGGTGCTGGCCTCCAGCAAGAGCTGACCAAGGCCGGCCAGGCCGGAGCCAATTTCGGGGCGGATGGTTCGCAAGACCTCCGCCCCTTTGTTTTGCCGGCAAGAGCCGCAATGTGAAGCAGTTCATAGAGTTATGCCTGACGCTGCAAAACATTGACATCCGGTCTTCCGCCGCCACGCAATCATCGCCGTCACCCTTTCGAAAATTCTGTTTCAGCCGATCCGGGACCCTGCTTCCGGCGCGGGTTCCGTTGGCCGCATGGAAGGGCCGCGCCGGCCGGCGCCGCCTTGAGAAGAACAGCGGATGGGGAGGAACGGCAGATGGCCGTGGACATAAGGGTTTGCGTCTACACCAATGGCGACGACGCCTTCGTCGCCTGGGCGCCCAGCGACTTCATCGCGGGATGCCGGGGCTTCCTTCTGGAACGCGGCCGCAGGGCCGGCGCGACCGAGACGATCGAGCCGGTGGAGAACCGCGTCGGCTTCGCCAGGGACAGACCGAAATCGGGCGATCACAGGCCGTCGGACGTGTGGCCTTTCCAACGCTTCAACTGGACCGACCACGCGGCCGATGCCGGCAATGTCGTGCGCTACCGGGTGACGGCGATGATGAGCGGCGGACCCGGCAGGCCGCTGACCAAGGGCATTTCCAGCGACTGGACGGACTGGAAGACGCTCGCGGCCGACGCCGGCGGCGGCTTTTCCTGCTATTTCAACCGCGGGCTGGTGCTGTCGCAGTTCGTCGCCCGCTACATGGCCAAGAACAGGCTCACGCCCGCGGCCTTCAAGAAAAGCCTGCGGACCAATGGCGACGCCAAATTCCGCGCTTTCCTCGAAGGCGATCTCGGCCTGCGCATGGCCGGGCTGACGCAAGGTGCGGCCGATGAATTGCATGCCGCGCTCTACGAGCTCGCCGACGCGAGGCTGGAAACGGCGCTGATCGGGCTCGGACCGCGGCTCCATCTCATCCTCGCCAACGGCTCCGACAAGAAGGGCGACGGCAACGAGGCGGCGCGCAAGAACCTCAACGGACACGGCATCGCGACCGTCGACCGGATGCTGAAATCGAAAGGGCTCGGCCACAACAAGTTCGTCGTGGTGTCGCAAGACGGCGAGCCGAGAAAAGTGTGGACCGGCAGCACCAACTGGAGCACCACCGGCCTGTGCACGCAGGTCAACAACGGGTTGCTGATCGAGGACAGGGATGTCGCGGCGCATTTCCGCAGGCATTGGGACCTGTTGAAGGACGCCTCGCCGCCGAAGACCGAGCCGGCCGGTTTCACGCCGGCGCTGATGGCCGACAACGACGCGCCAAAAACCTTCGCCGTCGGGGGCGCCAGGGCGACCGTGTGGTTCACCCGCACCTCGAACGGGGCTGACATGGATGCGCTGCGCGAGATCATCGCCTCCGCCAGGCAGGCGGTGCTGTTCCTGATGTTCACGCCAGGCAAGCAGGGGCTGCATACGCTGGCCGGCCAGCGCGCCCGGGAAAAGGGCATGTATGTGCGCGGCGTGGTCTCGACGCTCAGCGCCGACGAGGGCGGCACCGGGCAGAATTTCCTCGACATCGGCCTGGTGAGCAGCGACCGGATTTTCACGCCGGACCGCTACGCGGTGGCGCAGCCGCAAGGCCTCGACGCGCCTCTCGGACCGTGGATCGCCGAGGTCAACCGGCGGGAGTTCCTGTCGCAGATCGGCCACGCCATCGTGCATTCGAAGATCCTGGTCACCGATCCGCATTCGAAGGATTGCGTGGTGGTGACCGGCAGCCACAATTTCTCGGCGCCGGCGAGCGAGAAGAACGACGAGAACCTGGTGATCGTGCGCGGCCACAGGAAGCTCGCCGCCGCCTATGCCACCTACGCGATGTCGGTCTACAGCCACTACCGCTACCGCTCCTACATCCGCGAGACGAAGGCCGAGGGCAAGACGCCGTGGAGCTATCTGGACGACGACGATCAATGGCTGAAGACCGAGCTCCGGACCAAGGCGCGGGAGATCGCGTTCTGGACGGGGCGAGGCTAGTGCTTCCCCCGATTTCACGCAGCGACCGAGGCTCACTGTCCAGAACTGTCAGCAGCGGCGGCGATTGACGGTTGCGCCGGGCGGGATGCGACCTATATCAGGTCACCCTTTTCCAGCCGGCCGTCTTTCAGCATGTCATCCATCATCTCGATCTCCGGTGTCACGAAAACCTATGCCACCGGCTTCAAGGCGCTGAAGGAAATCAATCTCGACATCGAGCGCGGCGAGATCTTCGCGCTGCTCGGACCGAACGGCGCCGGCAAGACGACGCTGATCTCGATCGTCTGCGGCATCGTCAACCGCTCGTCGGGGAGCGTCACGGTGGATGGGCACGACATCAGCCGGGATTACCGCGCCGCGCGCAGCCTGATCGGGCTGGTGCCGCAGGAGCTGACGATCGATGCCTTCGAGACGGTCTGGGCGACGGTGAACTACAGCCGCGGCCTGTTCGGCAAGGCGCCCGACAAGGACTTCGTCGAGAAGGTGCTGCGCGACCTCTCGCTGTGGGAGAAGAAGGATTCCAAGGCGATCACGCTGTCGGGCGGCATGAAACGCCGGCTGATGATCGCCAAGGCGCTGTCGCACGAGCCGCGCGTGCTGTTCCTCGACGAGCCGACGGCGGGCGTCGACGTGGAGCTGCGCCAGGACATGTGGGCAATGGTCAGACGGCTGCGCGAGGACGGCGTCACCATCATCCTCACCACGCATTACATCGAGGAGGCCGAGGCGATGGCCGACCGCGTCGGCGTCATCAACAAGGGCGAGATCATCCTGGTCGAGGGCAAGGCCGAGCTGATGCGCAAGCTCGGCCGCAAGCAGATGAGAATGGAGCTGCGCGCGCCGCTTGCCGCCCTGCCGGAGAGCCTGTCGCGCTATGCCCTCGAGCTGTCGGGCGACGGCAACCGGCTCACCTACACCTATGACAACCAGAGCGACCGTCCAGGCGTCGCCTCATTGATCCGCGATCTGGAAGCGGCCGGCATCCAGTTCCGCGATCTCGACACCAAGAACAGCTCGCTGGAAGAGATCTTCGTCAATCTTCTGAGGCAAGAGCCATGAACCTGCGCGCAGCCCCCAATTTCCGTGCGGTATGGGCGATCTATCGGACGGAAATGGCGCGCGCCTTCCGCACGGTGCTGCAGAGCATCATCTCGCCGGTCATCTCGACATCGCTCTATTTCGTCGTCTTCGGCTCGGCCATCGGCTCGCGCATCAACGAGATCGACGGCATTCCCTACGGCGCCTTCATCGTGCCGGGCCTGATGATGCTGTCGCTGTTGACGCAGTCGATCTCGAACGCCTCGTTCGCCATCTATTTCCCGAAATTCGTCGGCTCGATCTATGAGCTGTTGTCGGCGCCGGTGTCTTACCTGGAGATCATCATCGCCTATGTCGGGGGCGCGGCGACCAAGTCGATCATGCTCGGCCTGATCATCCTCGCCACCGC
>RXJA01000288.1 GCA_003963455.1 Hyphomicrobiales bacterium | reverse complement strand
GGTGGGGCCGCCGTCCGGCCCGCGCGGTGTCTTCTGGTCGGTCAAATCAGGTCACAATCCAGTCGGGAATCACTGCATGCTTATATAGGAAGCCTTGCCGAAACTCCAATGTCGGCCGGACTTTTCCAGAGACAATTTTGATGGTAATTTCAAATGGATACCGCTGATTGCGACGATATGGCCACCGTCGTTTTCGCCGTCACGCGGCAAGGTCGGCGATGGATCGGGCAAAAACCGCAATTGCTATGAACCTGGCTTCGTGGCTGCCTTTGCGGGCGCTGAGCGGCTGGAGCGTCAGGGACCTCAACGGCGATCTGGCGGCCGGCATCACGCTCGCGGCGATCGCCATTCCCGAGCAGATGGCGACGGCGCGCCTCGGCGGCTTCGCGCCGGAGATGGGCTTCTTTGCCTTCGTTGCCGGATCGGTCGCCTTCGCGCTATTCGGCGCCAACCGCCACCTGTCGGCCGGCGCGGATTCGACCATCACGCCACTGTTCGCCGGCGGGTTGGCGCTGATCGCCACCGCCGGTTCGCCGCATTACCTGGCGCTGGCGGCGATGCTGGCGCTGATGGTGGGGCTGCTGGTGGCGCTGAGCGGCGTCTTCCGTCTTGGCTGGATTGCCGATCTCCTATCCGTGCCGGTCACGACCGGTTTCCTCGCCGGCATTTCGGTCCACATCATCGTCTCGCAAATGCCAGGTCTGCTCGGCCTGCCCCCGGAAAATGGCGAGACGCTGCGACGCGTCGGCGAAATCGCCGCCAACATCCATCTCGCCAACTCCTGGAGCCTGGCCCTTGGACTGGGCGTATTCGTGATTGTCCTTGCGGCCGAGCGAATCAGCGCGCGCATACCGGCGGCGTTGATCGGCATGGTGCTGGCGACGCTTGCCGTCGTCAGCCTGGGCCTCGAGGATCGCGGCGTCGAGGTGCTCGGCGCCTTGCCGAACGGGTTTCCGGCACCCGGATTGCCGCTGATCAGCCTCGAGGACGCGCGGGCACTCGTCCCGCTGGCGCTGCTGATCGCGATCGTCGTCATGGTGCAGACAGCGGCCACCAGCCGTTCCTTCGCGCCTGAGGATGGTGAAACACCCGATGTCAACCACGATTTCGTCGGCGTCGGCGCCGGCAGCCTCGTGTCCGGCCTGTTCGGCGCCTTTGCGGTGAACGCCAGCCCGCCGCGCACGGCCATCGTCGCGCAGACCGGCGGCCGCTCGCAGCTGTCGGGCCTGATCGCGGCGGCAATCGTTTTGGCGCTCGGCGCCTTCGGCGGTCGCCTGCTCGCCGATGTACCGCAAGCGGCGCTTGCCGGCGTGCTGATGTATGTCGCCCAGCGCATCCTGCGCTGGAGGGTGGCCGCCAGCGTCTACCGGCAGGCGCCGGTCGAGTTCGCCCTGATCCTGATCACCATGATCGCGATCGTCGTCCTGCCGATCGAAACGGGCGTCGCGATCGGCATCGGTCTGTCGCTGCTGCACGGCATCTGGGGTTCGACGCGCACGGAACCGATCGAACTGGCGCAGGTGCCGGGCACCTCGGTCTGGTGGCCGCCGAGTGGCTCAAACGCGGGCGAGCGGCATCCCGGCGTGCTGGTCGCGGCATTCCAGGCGCCGCTTTCCTTCGTCAACGCCGACCGTTTCAAGCGCGGCCTGAGCGACATGGTCGACGCCAGGAGCGAAGACGTGAAGCTGGTGGTGCTGGAAGCCAGCAACATCGTCGAGATCGACTACACCGCCGCCCAGGCGCTGATCGACACCATCCGCCATTGTCGCGACAGAGGCGCGGTCTTTGCTATCGCACGCATGGAATCGCTGCGCGCCCAGGAGGCGCTGACGCGGTTCGGCATCGCCGAAATCGTAGGCACGCAGCGGATATTCCACAGCGTCGACGCGGCGATCAAATCGCTTGGTCCGGGGAACCCGCAGCAGCAAGAACAGGATGGAGTGCCATGATCACCCCGCGAGAACCCATTGTGACGCCGGTCCCCGTCGGGGAATTGAGGCCGACGCAGATAACGGTCGGCATGAGGGAGGTCGAGCTGAAGCGCCAGATGATCCGGGTGCAAGACGCGAAGAACAAGACCGGCGCCTTTCTCGGCAAGCACATGGTGCCGGTCGTGCTCGGCCCCAAAAACCGCAACTACGTCACCGATCACCATCATCTCGCCCGCGCTCTCCTCGAGGAAGGTGTCAAGGACGTGCTCGTGACCGTGATCAGCGACCTGTCCGCGCTCGACAAGGACGCGTTTCTATTCGTGCTCGACAATCGCGGCTGGATGCACCCGTTCGACGAGAACGGCCGGCGCCGCGAATACTCGGCAATTCCAAAGACCATCGGCGAACTGGTCGACGATCCCTACCGGAGCATGGCGGGCGAACTGCGCCGGCTGGGCGGCTACGCCAAGGACACGACGCCGTTCAGCGAGTTCATCTGGGCGGATTTCCTGCGCCGGCGCATCGACCGGAATGCGGTCGCGAAGAATTTCGACAAGGTGATGAAGGATGCGTTGGCGCTCTCCAGGAGCAAGGACGCGGACTATCTGCCTGGGTGGTGCGGCCCCACATCGGATTGACGGCACATCCGGCCGACAGGATGGCGATGCAGCGAAACGTCATCCTGGTACAGCCGGCTGATTTCCCCTCCCGCCTGTTTCCAGCGCCCGGGCTTTGCTCTACCAATTGCGGAGCCTGGGCTTCGCCCGGCGGGAGAGGCCCAGCGATGCCGAGTTTCGACAGCCTGTTCAACGCCTTCGTCACCATCCTGGTGACCATCGACCCGCCGGGGCTGGCGCCGCTCTTCCTCGCCGTGACGCGTGGCATGAACCGCGACGAGCGCCAGCAGGTCTCGGTGCGCGCTTCGGTGATCGGCTTCCTGGTCATGGCGCTGTTCGCGATCGCCGGCGCCTCGATCCTGTCGGTGTTCGGCATTACGCTGCCGGCCTTCCGCGTCGCCGGCGGTTTCCTCTTGTTCTTCATCGCCTTCGAAATGGTGTTCGAGCGCCGCCAGGACCGCAAGGAGAAGATCGGCGACGTCGCCATCACCAAGGACATGATCCACAACATCGCCGCTTTCCCGTTGGCGATCCCGCTGATCGCCGGCCCGGGCGCGATCTCGGCGACGGTGCTGCTGTCGGGACACTTTGAAGGCTTTGCCGCTCAGGCCGCGCTCGTTGGCATCATTTTCCTCTGCCTGATCATCACCTATTTGGTGTTCGTGCTGTCGGAACGCATCGACCGCATCCTCGGCCAGACCGGCCGCTCGATCCTGACGCGGCTGCTGGGCGTGATCCTGGCGGCCTTGGCGGTGCAGTTCGTGGCCGACGGCGTCAGGGCGCTGATGGCGGCCTAACCGGCTGCGAAGCAGCCCACCTACTGCCCTACTGCCCTACTGCCCTACTGCCCTACTGCCTTACCTGGCCGCCGTCTCGACCACCTCGAAGTCATGCGTGAGCGTCGCTGTCTTCGCCATCATCGCGGAGGCCGAGCAGTATTTTTCGATCGAAAGGTCGATCGCCCGCTTCACCTTGTCATGCGACAGCGCGCGGCCCTTGACGATGAAATGCATATGGATGCGGGTGAACACCTTCGGGTCGGTCTCGGCTCGGTCGGCGTCGAGCTCTACCACGCAATCCTCGATCGCCTCGCGGCCTTTTTCGAGGATGTGCACGACGTCAAAGGCCGAGCAGCCGCCAGTGCCGATCAGCACCAGTTCCATCGGGCTCGGTCCGGGCGTCTTGCCGTCCGGCCCATATGCCGTGCCCAGCACGACCTTGTGGCCGCTGCCGGACTCGCCGACAAAGGTGCGTTCCTCCACCCATTTGACGCGTGCTTTCACGTTGATCTTCCTTACGAGGTTTCCGTCGCCTACTGGCCGAACACAACGGCGTGCATGATCCGGCCCGGCAGCAGCGTGAAGATGCCGGCGCCGACCAGCGCGAACAGATAGAGCTTGATCATGGCGCCACGATGCGCGGCGACCTTATGCGTGTGCGCATACCATGCCGCCAGCGGCACGGTGACCAGCACCAGGATCGACAAGAGATGGATCGGGCTGAAGGGGCCGACGAGCCGGATCTGCTGGATCCAGAAGCTCGATATGGCAATGACCAGCATCAGCGCCACCCAGGCATAGCCCAGCACGCGGTGACGCATCGTGCCTTTCGGCAGCGCCAGTTGGGCGCCGCCGATGGCTAAGGCGGCGAAGGACGCGAATGCATGCCATGGAGTGGGAGGAGGCGCCGACAGAAGCGGTCCGAGCGACATCGCGCCTTCCCCTCAAACCGCCATTTCGAGGCGCTTAGAACGGAATCTCGTCGTCCAGCTCGCGCGACGAGCCGCCGCCGCCGCCGCCCTTGGAACCGCCGCCGCCGCGACTAAAACCTTCGTTCGGCCCGGACTGGCCGAAATCGGAGCCACGGCTGCTGCCGCCGCCGGAATAATTGCCGACCTGGCCGCCGCCGCCCTCGCCGCGCGCGTCGAGCATCTGCAATTCGCCGCGGAATTTCTGCAGCACGATCTCGGTCGTGTAGCGGTCATTGCCCGTCTGGTCCTGCCACTTGCGGGTCTGCAGCTGGCCCTCGACATAGACCTTCATGCCCTTCTTCAAATACTGCTCGGCCACCTTGGCGAGCTGGTCGTTGAAGATGACGACATTGTGCCACTCGGTCTTTTCCTTGCGCTCGCCCGAGTTCTTGTCGCGCCAGCTTTCCGACGTGGCGACGCGGATGTTGACGACCGGATCGCCGGAATTCAAGCGGCGGATTTCAGGGTCCGCGCCGAGATTTCCGACCAGAATGACCTTGTTGACGCTACCCGCCATCGTACTTCTCCGCGCTCATCCGAAACAGATTTCAAGTCGCTCACCTTACAGCCTCGGGGTCGCCCATGCCCGTAAAGGCTGGCTTTTCCCACAAGGTTTTTGTTCTCTTTTCGTTCTAGTCGTGACCGCCTGTCCTGTCAAGGAATGTCAGCAAGAGCGATGTCCGAACATGCGCTTCCATATGGCGATCAAATAGCCGCTTGCCAAATCAATAAGTATCGACTTATGCTTCATCCATGATCGAAGCAGAGATATTCCGGGCGCTCGCCGACCCGACACGACGCGCCGTCTACGAGAGGCTGACCGCCAGCGAGATGAGCGTGAGCGAGCTGCGCGCCGGCACGAGCGTATCGCAGCCGGCGGTCTCCCAGCATCTCGCGGTGCTGCGCGGCGCCGGCCTGGTGATCGAGCGGCGCGCCGGCCGCAACGCCTATTACCGCGCCGATCCGCAAGGGCTGGATCCCCTGCTCGGCTGGATCGAGCGCTACCGCGCCTTCTGGCCGGAACGCATCGAGAAGTTGAAGACGGTTCTGAAGGGAATGGACCAATGACAGCAACCGAAAACCCGAGGGCCAACGAGGCGCTCAGCTTCGAATGCGACCTTCCCGATCCTCCAGAAAAGGTGTGGCGGGCGCTGACAGAGCCGGAACTGCTCGCCGCCTGGATGATGCCTAACGACATGAAGGCTGAAGCCGGCAGCCGTTTCGCCTTTGCCGGACCGGACGCGCCGATCGAATGCGAGGTGCTGGAGGCCGAGCCCGGCAGGCTGCTGCGCTATTCCTGGCGCGAGCGGCCCGGCGCGAAGGACATGGAAACGCTTCCCGCCTTTGACAGCACCGTCACTTTCACGCTCGCCGGCACCCTCACGGGCGGCACGCATCTGCGCATCGTGCATGACGGCTTTGTGCCGGTGGCGGAGCCTGTACTCGCCGTCTCGGGCGCCGGCTGCGAGCTTTCGCTTCATGCGCGCAAGAACCCGACCGCCGCGAATGCGCCCTCAATGATGCTGCGCGCGGCCTGATCAAAAGGAAGACCGAGGAGAACCGTCATGAGCATTGCCAACCTGGTCCCGATGGTCATCGAGCAGTCGAGTCGCGGCGAGCGCGCCTTCGATATCTTTTCGCGGCTGCTGCGCGAGCGCATCGTCTTCATCAACGGCGAGATCAACGACAGCGTGTCGGCGCTGGTCTGCGCGCAGCTCCTGTCGCTGGAATCGGACAATCCCGACAAGGAGATCTCGCTCTACATCAACTCGCCGGGCGGCATGGTGACCAGCGGCTTCGCTATCTACGACACGATGCAGTACATCTCCTGCCCGGTGTCGACGGTGTGCATGGGCTTTGCCGCTTCGATGGGTTCCTTCCTGCTGATGGCCGGCACGCCGGGGCGGCGCATCGCGCTGCCCAACACGAGGATCGTGCTGCATCAGCCGCTCGGCGGCTTCCAGGGCCAGGCCTCCGACATCCAGCGCCATGCCGAGGACATCGTGCGCACCAAGCAGCACATGACCGAGCTCTACGCCAGGCATTGCGGCCGCAGCTACGAGGAGGTCGAGCGCACGCTCGACCGCGATTATTTCATGAGCGCCGCGGAAGCCAGGGACTGGGGCCTCGTCGACCACGTCTACGACACGCGCAAGAAAGCGGCCTGACATCGCGGGCCGGACGCGCGGCAATTTGATCGCCGCGCGTCTGGCATCGCTCCAGCCGCTTCCCTATAGTCCGCGCATGATCAGGTCTATTCAGCCCAGACATTTGTGCGCCGCCCTCGCCGCGCTTGCCGGCATGCTGATGGCCAGCGCGGCGCTTGCCGATGACAGCACGGCGCAGAAGCTGCCGGGCGTCAGCGGCGACTACCGCATCGCCAAGCCGGCGCCGCAGCCGGAACCGGACGATGCGCTGCCTGCCGGCGGCGACGGGACGTTCAAGATCGGCGACACCGACGTCAGGATTTCAGGCAGCATAACCGTCGACATGGCGACGGGCGGCACCCGAATCCCCAACCACTGATCGTCCTGCCTGAGAAATCCTGTCGCGCGTTTGTGACGATGCCCGCCAAAGAGCGTAAAAGCGCAAAAAAGTAAGCCCCATCCCTGCTTTGCAGACGGATGGGGCTTCATGGATCTGAAATCCAACTTTAGCCGGGAGTGCACTGCCGGCGTTCTGTTTCGGATGCAACGCGGCGTTCAGCCGACGATCCGACTATCGTCTCTGATTGTAGGGAATCGGCAAGTCACGGTTTGTCGGGCCGGCGTTTCAAGTCTGCCCTGGCACTTATGCCCGCCGCGGCTCCATCTCCGTGTGGAGCCTCAAGGGAC
>RXJA01000224.1 GCA_003963455.1 Hyphomicrobiales bacterium | reverse complement strand
GGAGACCACGGCGCGGGTGCTGGCGGCGGCGCGGGTGCGTGAGAGCGAGCAGCGGTTCCGCGCGCTGGTCAAGGCCAGCTCCGATGTCATCTACCGCATGAGCCCGGACTGGCAGGAGATGCATGAGCTCGACGGCCGCGGCCTGCTGCCGGCGGTGGAAGGGCCGGTGATCCGCTGGCGCGACGCCTATCTGTTTCCCGAGGATATCGCCGGCGTCCAGGCGGCGATCGACCGGGCGATCGCCGAGCGCTCGGTGTTCGAGCTGGAGCACCGGGTGCGGCGCGCCGACGGCAGCGCCGGCTGGACGCTGTCGCGCGCCATTCCCATCCTCGACGAGGGCGGGTCGATCCAGGAATGGTTCGGCATGGCGGCCGACGTCACGGACAAGCGGGTGAGCGAGCAGCACATCCGGCTGCTGATGCGCGAGGTGAACCATCGCGTGAAGAACCAGTATGCGGTGATCCTGTCGATGATCCGCGAGACCGCCAAGCGGGCGAACGACCCGCGCCTGTTCGAACACCAGGTCCGCGGGCGCATCATGGCGCTGTCGCGCTCGCACGACCTTCTGGTGATGAACGACTGGCGCGGCGCCGGCATGTCCGACCTGGCGCGCGAGCACCTGAAGCCGTTCGCGCATGAGGAGCGCGTGGAGCTGTCCGGGCCGGACCTGACGCTGCGCCTCGCCGCCGTCCAGAGCATCGGCATGGCGCTGCACGAGCTCGGCACCAACGCCACCAAATACGGCGCGCTTTCGGGCGACGGCGGCACGGTGCGGGTGAGCTGGCGGGTGCCCACGGACGCCGAGGAGCGCGGCGATTTCGAGCTGGTCTGGGAAGAGCGCGCGGCGCGCACCACGGAGCCGCCCGAGGGCGAGCCGCGGCCGGGCTTCGGCAGCATCGTGCTGCAGCGCGTCGTGCCCACCAGCCTCTCCGGCAGCGCCTCGCTGGAGCGCCAGCCCGGCTTCGTGCGTTGGACGCTCTCGGCGCCGCTCGCCAATGTCGTCCTGGACGAGGCAGGCAGGCTGGACGATCCCGTCGAGGACAGGGTGCCGACCTGACGGCGCGACAACCGGCATCGGTCGCCGCCCCATGCGGCGCGGCTCGCGGGGAATGGGGCATGCTTATGCGATCGCGCCATCCCGCCGCGGGCGTTCTTTAGCTATCTTGAATATTGCGGCGGACCGAGGTTCGCCGGGCCGGCGTCGGGACGCTGCTCCCAACAGGCAACAGGCGCCGGCCACTCAGAACGCGGCCCCGCGCGTCGAGCGCGGGACCGGTATCCACCGCCAGCGCCGCTTGCGCAGCCGACGCGCCGGCGCGGCCTCATCCGGCCCGGGCGCCGCTATTCACCGCCGGCGAGGTCGTTCGAGGTGAGCGGGTTCATGCGCTCCAGCGTCCCATCCTTCATGACGAACTGGTGCCATATCGCGATCAGCGCATGGGCGCCGGCCAGCCACAGGATCAGCGTGCCGCCGGTTCCGTGCAGGTCGGCGATCAAGCCCGGCGCGCCCTGCGCGGGCGCGGCCAGCGCCGGCAGGTCCAGTCCCAGGAAGGAGACCTGGATGCCGAGGCGCGAGGCGGCGTACCAGCCGCTGAGCGGCAGCGCGATGAGGAACAGATAGAGCACCGTGTGTCCGGCGCGCGCGGCAAGGTCCATCCAGCGGCTCTGCGGCTCCTCGACGCGGGGCGCCGCGCCCAGCCAGCGCGCCAGCAGGCGCGGCACGACCAGCAGCAGAACGGCAAGGCCCAGGGTGAAATGCAGGACGGGCGGGTCGGCGCGCGCGTGGCGCCCGCCCTCGGAGGTCAGCCAGGCAACGACGACCAGCAGGGCGGTCAGCCAATGGATGGCGATGGTGATCTGTGTATAGCGCCGCATCGGGCATGCTCCATCTTCAAAAGGCTGGCGCGAAAATGCCGGGGCCTTGGGAACGCCCCGGCATAATCGCGCAACCGCTCATATGTTCCCGCCGGCGTCCGGGCGGACCGCCGGCGGTTGCCCTCTTGGGGGCGTTCAGGCGATGTCGGCCGGTTCGGCCTTGCGTTTCCGCCCGGTGATCATCGCCCGAACAAGGTTTTCATTATGGCGAAGGCTTGCCAGCGCCACGCCGCCTATGTGGAGGAACACGAGCACGAGCAGGCCGTGCGCGGCCAGGCTGTGGGCGTCCTCCACCCAGGACACGCCGAAATAGGTGTCCGTCGTCTGCATCCACCCGGTCACCGCCACCGACACCATCATGGCCATCAGCACCAGCACCATCGCGCCGCCCGCCGGGTTGTGGCCGATATAGCGGGCCTCGCTGCCCTTGATGATGGCAACGAGATAGCGCAGCACCGTCGCCGGATCGCGCACGAATTGCGAGAAACGCGCATAGGGCGTACCGACGATGCCCCACACCAGCCGCATCAAGACGAGCGAGGCGGCGGCGTAGCCGGCCCAGTAATGGATGTTCTCGGCGCGTTGCGGGGTGAACCAGGCGATCGCGAAGCTCAGCACCAGCGCCCAGTGGAAGCCGCGCACCACCCGGTCCCAGACGCGCACCACGTCGCGGGACGGGTGCGCGCCTGCCGGCAAGGCTCGATCAGTTTTCGCCGGCTTCGGCATTGTCGAGCTTCTCGAGGGTCTCGGCGTTGTAGGCGGCGTTGACCTTCTTGCCGGCCTTGTCGACCGCATAGACCTCGTAGCAGCCCTTCTCGGTCTTGATCTGGCGCACGGTCAGGCCCTCGCCCTTCAACTGCGCCTCGAGCGTCGCCTTGGGCTGGAACTTCGACTTCGCGGCGGTGCTGCAGGTGCCGGCAGCGAGCGCCGGTCCGGCGATCACGCCCGCGAGGGCGGCGATAACGAGAGTGCGATACATGAGAGCTCCATTCGATTGGGGAAGTTGGGGTAGGAGTTGCGTTTCGGCCGAAAGGCCATGACGGCTTTGAGCGCGTCACCGGCGCGACATAGCGAATCCAACCTGACAACCCACTGACAACCGTCCGGCGACGTCGGCCGGAAAACGTCCCGGCCGGGATTGCCCCTATGCCGCAAGCACTCCCGCCGCCAGCGCGCGCTGATAGGCCAGCGCCGCCACCGCGAGATCGCCCACGGCCATCCCCCGGAACACGAAGGCCGTGGTCTCGCCAGGGCTGCGCCGGCCCTGAAAATCGCCGCAGACCAGGCCCGTCAGGTCGCCGGCGACCAGCGCCGGGTCGACCATGGGTTTCGGCATCTTCGTTTCCTGCTCCAGATCGTCGACGACGATGCGGTCGAAGCGGCGCATCGTCCCGGGCAGCCAGGGCAGAGCGAGGTCGGTGATCGCGGTGAAGCTTCCCGGCTTCAGCCAGTTCGCGTCGAGGAACGGTTGGGGTTCGGGCACCAGGGTCACCGTCGTCACCACGATGTCGGCGCCCTCCAGCGCGGCCCTTGCCGTGTCGCATGGGATCGCCTCCAGGCCCCGCGCCTCCGCCATCCGGCAAAGCGCGTCGCGATTGGCCGCGCCGCGGCCGAAGGCGCGGATTTCCCGCAACGGGAAGAGATCGGCGAACGCCTCCAGGTGGCCCCGCGCCTGCACGCCGCAGCCGATGAAGGCGACCGACGACGAATCGTCCCTGGCCATGCGCCTGGCGGCGACCGCGCTCAGGCCCGCCGTGCGCTTGGCCGTCACCCAATTGCCATCGACCAGGGCAAGCGGCAGCCCGGTTCCGGCATCGAGCAGCGTAATCAGCGAATTGATCGTGGCAAGGCCGCGCTCGGCGTTGCGCGGGTTCACCACCAGCGACTTCGTGGCCAGCACCGGCGGCACGGATGCCACGCCAAGGGTCGCCATGATGAACCGGTCGTCGCCCGGCCACACGGCCGCCTTCGGCGCGCACCAGACCTCGCCCCGCCTCTGGCCGATGATCTGGCGTTCGATCTCGTCTACCACGTCCGGCGTGGAGATCGCCAGGCGATCGAGAACCGCCGCCGACAGATAGGGCAGCGTCTCGGCTATTGGGGATTGGGCGATGGGGGATTGGGCGATTGGGGATTGGGCGGTGGGGGATTGATTGTTCATGCTGTCACTTCCCGATGCGGCTCAAGGGGCCTGCCCCGCAAGGCAGAGCCCGGACGGCACCCTAGCCCCTGAGCGGCCGCAAAGCACCACGATGTGCCGCGTGGAACAGATGAATCTGGGGCGTTGGCGCCGGACCTAGCGATGCGACGTCGCCAGCTTGAGGGCCAGACCGACGAACACGAGCCCGGCGATCCTGTTGAGCCAGACCTGTCCCCTGTCGGACCGGCGCAGCCATCGGCTGAGGGACCCCGCCAGGACCGAGATCAGCGTGAACGATACGAACGCGCAGAGGATGAAGATGCCGCCGAGCATCAGCATCTGCGCGACAATGCCGCCCCGCCCGGGAGACGTGAACTGCGGCAGGAAGGCCAGGAAGAAGATCGCCACCTTCGGATTGGTCACGTTCATGACGATGCCGCGCATGTACATCCGCCGCATGGGCTTCGGCTTTCCGGCCGAGCTGGCCAGCGCCTCCGGCTTGGCGCGAAACGCCTTGTAAGCGAGATAGAGAAGATAGGCCGCGCCGATGACCTTCAGCGCGTTGAAGGCGGCCTGGGACGTCTGGAAGATGGCCGCCACGCCGACGGCCACGGCGACGGTGTGGACGATCAGCCCCGTGCAGAGGCCGAGCGTGACGAACACGCCCACCATGCGGCCGTAAAGAGCCGACTGGACGAGGACGAACAAATTGTCGGGACCAGGCACCCATGCCAGAAGTGTCGCGGCCGCGGCAAAGGCGACGATCGTGTCGAGGGAGGGCATTGCCGGTCGCTTCCAGTTTCGAACGCGGCCTTTTGCACCATCCGCCTGTCTCACGCAAACGCGCAAGCCGGTCGCCGCGTGGATGTCGAACGCAAACGGCGCGGGCGCGCGCCCTACACCCCCAGCGTCGGCTCCGTGTTCACCTCCAGCGCCTCCTCCGCCTCGTGATCCTCGGGCAGGACGTCGCCTTTCACCGGCAGCGGGCGGCCGATCCAGATCGGGTCGACCAGGTGGTCGCGCCTGGGGTTGGTGGTGTTGGGGTGGACGAGGATGCTCAAGCCGCCGTGGTTCAGCATCAGCCAGGGAACCAGCGTGGCGAAGATCGCCGGCGCGAAGGAGACCTGGTACATGGCCTGCCCGTGCGGGCCGACCTTCTCGTCATGCCAGTTGCCCAGCCGCACGCGGAAACGTTCTCCGATGCGCCCGCGCAGCCATTCGGCCTGCCGGCGCTGCGCCTCTCCGTCATAGTAGATATGGGCGTGATAGCTGGCGATCTCCGAAAGCGGTCTGACGTCATTCATGGCCATGCTCCCTCCCCAATGGTTCCGGCCTGTCGTGCTGCGCGGAACTCTAGGCGGTTCTTCGTTTCCTGGAAACGGCGAGCCGCTCGACAGACTGTTTAGTGGCTGCGTGGTTGGCGTGCAGATGCTGGCGCTGCCCCCTCTCCGTCGCCGCTTCGCCGAGCTTCCTCTCCCCCTCCGGAGGCGGAAGGGAGCCCGGAGGAACAGGTTCGCGCCTACCGCTCGCGACAATGTGTATGGCCGGCATTTCAGACTTCGCTTATCAACAGCACAGCATGCCATCCATGGTTCCCGGACAGCCCCGTCCGGCGAAGAAGACGTCTTTGAGAATGAGGCAAGGGATGGAGGGGAATCGGCGACGGAGCGGCCTTTGAGACGCCACAGGCGTGGCCGTTGGCGCCCGGAGACGGGCGCCAAGGCGCGTTGAGGCGGGCGCGTTCCGGCATCTTCAAATCGGGCATCAAGGCGGACCAACGAGCGGGGCCGGCCGAAACGGCCGCCCGCAACGACACGAAACCCGGACGCGGTCCGAGGTTTCGTCTTTGCTTGTCGTGCGCCCTCTCCTTCGATTCGAGCGGGGTTTGGCATGTCGCATCTTCTGTTTGTGCTCGCGCTTGGCTTCGTCGCCTGGCAGTGGTTCGCCAAGGGCCGGGCAAAGGCGGTTCGACCGGAAGGTGGCCGCCCGGAGCGCGGCCGGCGTGTTGCGCCGCGGGCCGCGCCTTCCGACGACGGCGACGACGCCGATGGCGACGAGATCGCCGATGTCGCCAAGGCAGTTTCGAGCTTCCTCGGCGAAAAGGGTCTTCTGGGCGAAAAAGGCCTGCTCGGTGAAACCGGGCGGGAGCTGCTCGGGCAGGCCGTCGGCCGCGCTTTGCAGGAGTCCAGCGTCGCCGCCGGGATCGAGCGCCGGGCGGCCGAGGTCGTAAAGCCGATCCGGCAGGCGGCGGCCAGGCAGACGGCGAAGAAGACGGCGCCGCAGGTCTCCGCGAAGCAACGGACGAAATACCTGCTCGACGGCGATGGCGGCTTCCGCCAGCGCAGCGACCGGACCGCCAGGCTACAGCAATCCTTCAGGGGCAAGGGCCTCTGCTCGCCGCGTTAGCGTGGCTCCGATACTGAATCGCATATCCGCTACAACTCTTTGTTTTGCATCGTAAATCCACTGCACCGGGCACGCGCTGGCGTGCCCTCAACCAAGCGAGGGAGAGTTCAAAATGGCAATCACCAGGCAGGTCATCACGTCATTGCAGCGCGACGGCACGGACGCGCTGGGCACTAGGACCGTGGCGATGAAGATCGTCGACGAGAGCATCGTTTCGGGCTCGCTGCTCACCGTCGAAAGCAACCATTTCTGTATCCTGAAGTCGCGCGGCGCGGTGCTCAACGTCTACGAGACCGGCCAATACGCGCTGCAGACGCCGGACAAGCCGCTGGTCGGGTCGGTGGTGCAAGGCTTCTTCGGCGGCTCGTCGCCCTGGGTCTACGAGGTCATCTACATCAACCGCTCGAAGCTCCTGGTGCGCAACGAGGGCGTCGCGACCAGCGCCGAGATGGCGGAGATGGCTTACGTGGTGGACTACTACATCCACATCGACAGCAAGGAAGAGGCGCTCGACCTCATCACCCACATGCCCTTCGCCGGCGCGGTGATCGACACCAAGGAGATCGCCGACTATGCCGGGCCGGCCATCGAGCAGGCGATCAACCAGATCATCCAGGTCACCAAGATGGAGAACATCAACGAACGCATCAGCGACGTGCGCGAGGCGGTGAAGGCGCATCTCACCGATTTCCTCAAGGTCTACGGCATCATGCTCAACGACCTCAAGGTGCTGATCATGCCG
>RXJA01000359.1 GCA_003963455.1 Hyphomicrobiales bacterium | reverse complement strand
CGACGAGACGGCGCTGGTGCGCATCGACATGTCGGAGTTCATGGAGAAGCACTCCGTCGCCCGGCTGATCGGCGCGCCTCCCGGCTATGTCGGCTACGAGGAAGGTGGCGCGCTGACCGAAGCGGTGCGGCGCCGGCCCTATCAGGTCGTGCTGTTCGACGAGATCGAGAAGGCGCATCCCGATGTGTTCAACGTGCTACTGCAGGTGCTCGACGACGGCCGGCTGACCGATGGCCAGGGCCGCACGGTCGACTTCCGCAACACGCTGATCATCATGACGTCCAACCTCGGCGCCGAATATCTGGTCAATCTTCGTGACGACCAGGATGTCGATGCCGCGCGCGACGAGGTGATGGCCGTGGTGAAAGCCTCGTTCCGGCCGGAATTCCTCAACCGCGTCGACGAGGTGATCCTGTTCCACCGGCTGCGCCGGCTGGACATGGACCGCATCGTCGAGATCCAGCTCAAGCGGCTGGAGAACTTGCTCGTCGACCGCAAGATCACGCTGACGCTGGATCACGATGCGATAGAGTGGTTGGCGTCGAAGGGCTACGACCCGGCCTATGGCGCCAGGCCGCTTAAGCGGGTGATGCAGAAGGAGCTGCAGGACCCGCTGGCGGAGAAGATCCTGCTCGGCGAGATCCTCGACGGTTCGACCGTCAAGGTCACGGCGGGTTCCGACCGGTTGAACTTCCGCTCGAAGCCGACCGTGGTGGCGACGGAAGCCGCCGCCTGATCCTGGGCAAGTGGAAATGAACAGGCGCGTCGCACCGGACCGGTGCGGCGCGCCTTGTCATTTCCGGCAAACGGGCATAATCGGCTGCCGGTCCTGGCCGACGAGGAAGGGGGCCCCTTGAAGCTCGACGACTATAACGGCTTCTGCGCTTCGCTGCCGGCGACGACCCATGTGGTGCAGTGGGGCGGCGCCCATGTCTGGAAAGTCGGCGGCAAGGTGTTCGCCATCGGCGGCTGGAACGAGGGGGGCCGGTTGTTCGTCACCTTCAAATGTTCCGAGATGGCCTATGACGTGCTGAAGGATCAGCCGGGCTGCCGGCCGGCGCCCTATCTTGCCTCGCGCGGCATGAAATGGATCCAGCGTCAGACAAGCCAAAGCATGGATGATGCGGCGCTTGAGGACTATCTGCGCGAAAGCCATCGCCTGGTCGTCCTCAAGCTGACCAGGCGGGCACGCAGGCAATTGGGGCTCGCCGCGGGCTAGCCGATACTCTTCAAGGCACTGGAAAGCCGCCATCTTCATGCCCGGTTCATGTTGGAACCTTAGTCTGGGTAGCTGGTTTGCTGGCGAAGATTCGCCCGCCAGAAGCCAGAGTCGACCGGAGAGCTTGACCCCATGCTGCGCTTGATCTTTTCCCTTTCGGCACTCGCGGCCGGGCTTGCGTCTTCAGGCGCGTTCGCCGCGCCGGGCGTGGATGGCCCGCAAAGCGCCCGCCCGGCTGAGCGCGGCGCGCTGATGCTGGCCCAGGAGGGCAATATCGATATCTATTACGACGCCAGGGGCAACCGGGTGCTGGTCGACGCCGACACCGGCAAGGTGATCGCCATCCAACCGCCGGGGAGCCGGCTCGACCGCCGCGCGCTTCGCCGGCAGATGCGCATGCAGGAGCTCGGCCGCGCGCCGGCCGAGGACGACCGCTACTATCTCGACAATCCCGAGGACATGGCCCGCTTCCGGCGTCGGCAGCTGGAGGAGAATGGCCGGGTCATCCCGCCGCCCGTCGACGAATATGACCCCAACGGCGACAATTCCGTCGATGCCTATCCGCCGGCGCCCAACAGTGATGACGGCTATGCCACCACCTATCCGGAGGAACCGAAGTCCAACACCATCAAGCGCCAGCCGCTGAACGAGGCGTCGATCGATCCGGAGCAGCCTGACCAGGGCGAAGTGATCCAGGCCAATCCGGAGGCTTCATTGCCGCCGGGCGGCAAGGCCACTGTCGATCCGTCGCTGTCGCTTGGCGTGCGCCAGGATGTTGCCGCGCTGCAGGTGTTGCTCGATCGCGGTGGCGCTTCGCCGGGGGTGATCGACGGACGCTTCGGCTCGAACGTCGACAAGGCGCTCGCCGCCTACAACGAAATAAACGGCAGCAATTTGAAATCGACCGACGCGGTCGGCATCCAGGCGGCGCTGGCCCAGTCCGGCGGCGACGCCTTCGCCTCGTACACGATCACGCCGGAAGATGTCGCCGGCCCTTACGTGGCCTCGATCCCCGAGGACTATAGCCAGAAGGCCAAGCTCGACTGCATGTGCTACACCTCGGTGACCGAGGCGCTGGCAGAACGCTTTCACATGGACGAGACCTATCTGAAGTCTCTCAACAAGGGCGTGGACTTCAATCGCCCGGGCACGACGATCAAGGTCGCCAATTTCGGCAAGCTGGTCTCGACGCCGGTGACGCGCATCGTCGCCGACAAGACCAAGAAGGAAGTCTACGCCTATGATGCGGGCGGCAAGCTGGTCGCGGCCTATCCGGCGACCATCGGCTCGGCCGACACGCCGTCGCCCACCGGCATTCACGCCGTCTCGCGCATCGCGCTCGACCCGAACTACACCTACAACCCGAACATCAATTTCAAGCAGGGCCAGAACGACAAAATCCTGACTGTCCCGCCGGGACCGAACGGTCCGGTCGGCTCGGTGTGGATCGCGCTCGACAAGCCGACCTACGGCATCCACGGCACGCCCGATCCCTCCAAGATCGGCAAGACCGAGAGCCATGGCTGCGTGCGCCTGACCAACTGGGATGCGCGCGAGCTTGCCAAACTGGTGTCGCCGGGCGTCACGGTGGAGTTCGTCGGCGGTTCTTCAGCCGATTATGTGGCGCAGCAGTGAACTGCGCGGCGCGGCGGCGTAAACAAGCTGCACCGGCGTGACGAATGCAATGCCCGGCCAGACGGGTTGGCGAGGCAAAGCGGCGCGCCGATGAGCATCCGTGTCTGACGATACGGCGATAAACGGTGCGTCGCGTTTGGGCGTCGACGTTCTCATGCCTTCCAGTCGCGCTCGTGTCATCTGGTTTCAAGAACGGCAATGTTCTGGCTTGTTGTTGCGCCCGCGCCAGGGGGCTAAGCAGGGATCCATGTCATCCGCGAACGAAACCGCTGCCGATTCGCGCTCGCCCTCGCGCGCGAACGGCACGTTCTGTCCTCAGACGCAGCGAAAATTCGTGCTGGTCGCGGCCATCCTTGCCTCGGCGCTCGGCTTCATCGACGGCTCCATCCTGGCGATCGCCATGCCGGCGCTGCGCGTGGATCTCGGCGCCAGCCTGGCGGAGGCGCAGTGGATTTCCAACGCCTATGCGCTGACGCTGTCGGCGCTCATCCTGGCGGGCGGTGCCGCCGGTGACCGGTTCGGGCTGCGGCGCGCCTTCGTCACCGGGATCGCGCTGTTCGTCGCGGCTTCGCTCGCCTGCGCGGTGGCGCCCGATCCGGCAGTGCTCATCGCCTGCCGCGCCATCCAGGGCATCGGCGCGGCGATCATGGTGCCGGGCAGCCTCGCCATCATCGCCAAGGCCTATCCCAAGAAGGAGCGCGGCCGGGCGATCGGCATCTGGGCCGCCGCTTCGGCGCTGACCACGGCGCTCGGGCCGGTGCTGGGCGGCCTTGTGCTCTCGACCTTCGGCAACGGCGTCTGGCGCGCGATCTTTGCCGTCAACCTGCCGCTCGGGCTCATCTCGATCTACCTGCTTCTGGCCAAGGTGCCGGCCGACAAGCCGGCCGAAAAGCGCGGCCTCGATCTCGGGGGCGCTGCGCTGGCGACGCTTGCTTTCGGCTTGCTCGCCTACGGGTTGACGGCGATGAATGCCGAAGGCGCCGCGTCGATGTCCGGTCTCTCGATCGCCGCCGGCGCGGTCCTGCTTTTCGTCTTCATCCTTTATGAGTTCAGGCGGCGCGACCCGATGATCGATCTCGGCCTGTTCCGGATCCGGGCCTTTGGCGGCGCCAACCTGGCGACATTCTTCCTCTATTTCGCATTGTCGGCCAACCTGTTCTACCTGCCGATGCTTCTGATCGCGGGCTGGAGACTGAGCGAGGCCGAAGCCGGTTTCATCTTCCTGCCGCTGTCGGCATCGATCGCGCTTCTGTCCGGGCCGGTCGGCCGGTGGTCGGATCGGATCGGTCCGCGCTTCCCGATCGCCAGCGGCAGCATGGTCGTGGCCATCGCCTTCGCCGGGCTCGCCTTGCTCACGCATTTCGAAGTCCACAATTTCTGGACCGGGACCTTTCCGCTGATGGCGCTGATGGGGCTTGGCATGGCGCAGGTCGTGTCGCCGCTGTCGACCGCGGTTATGACTTCCGTCGAGGACAAGGATACCGGGGCAGCGTCCGGCATCAACAACGCTGTCTCGCGCGTCGGCGGCCTGATCGCGGTGGCGGCGATGGGTTCGCTGGCGGCCTGGGTTTACGCGCGGATGACGGGCAATGTGCCCGGCATGCCCGGCTTCGGCGAGCCGCCCCCGCCCGGTCTTGCCGCCAATCTCGACGCGGCCAGGGTTGCGGCAAGCGATTCGGCTTTCACCGCGGTCGCGGCGACAACGACCCTGCTTTGCGTGCTCTCCTCACTCACCGCCTGGCTCACGGTTCCCGGGCAGGCGTCGCCCTGGCCGCGGCAATCAAACGATTCGCGTGATTGACGCATGCCGCCCGGAATGCGCGGCGGCCCCGGGACGACGACATGCAAAGGCGCGGAGCGCGCCGCACTGCATCCATTTCAGCGTGACTTGGTCTAGTTCGGAAGCTGCGAATCGGTCTTGGCGCTGGCAACCTTCAGCGAGTTGCCGTCTTCCTGCTTCAGAAGGTCGTCGATGCGCTCGCGCTCTTTCTTGAAAGCTACGAGATCGTCACCCTTGAGCACCTTGCCGACCGGCAGGCGCACGCGCATCGAATCGACCTTGGTGCCGTTGACGATCAGCTCGTAGTGAAGATGCGGTCCGGTGGACAGGCCGGTCTGGCCGAGATAGCCGATCACCTGACCCTGCCGGACGTGAACGCCAGGTTCTATGCCTTTGGCGAAAGCGCTCTGGTGGTTGTAGGAGGTCTCATAGCCATTGGCGTGGCGGATGATGATTTGCTTGCCGTAGCCGCCGGCCCAGCCGGCTTTCTCCACGACGCCGTTGCCGGCGGCGATGATCGGCGATCCGATCGGCGCGGCCCAGTCGGTGCCGGTATGCATGCGCACATAACCCAAAATGGGGTGCCGGCGCGCGCCGAACCCCGAGGTGAAGCGACCGTTGGGCAACGGGTTGCGCAGCAGGAACTGCTTGGCGCTCGAACCGTTCTCGTCGAAATAGTCGGTGCTGCCGTCCTGCATCTGGAAACGGTAGAAGTTGCGCGTCTGGCCGCCGAAGGTCGCCGAGACATAGAGAAGCTCGGAATCGTCGGACGTCTGGTCGTCGCCATCCGGCTGCGAAAACAAGACATCGAGCCGATCGGAGGGAGAAAGCCGCGACTGGAAGTCGACGTCGGAAGCGAGAAGCTTGATCAGCTTCTGGGTCATCGCTTTCGACATGCCGTAAGAATAGGCGGTGCGGTAGATGCCGTCATAGACGTTGGGCAGGTTGCCGCGCACGACCACGGGCTGCGAATCGTCGAATGCGGTGAGCAATTCGGGATTGGGTTCCGGCTCCTGCGCCGGCACGAACTGCCCGCGGTCGTCGAGCGCGATGGTCACGATGTGGGTGGTGCGGTCGTAGACGCTGGTGCGGACCACCTTGGCGATATCGCCACGCACCTCCAAGCCGACGCGCAGCACGGTCCCGGCCTTGAGCGCCGTCGCGTTCAGCAGTTTGCCGATCGCTTCGGCCATGCCTGTCGCATCATCGCCGGTGTAGCCCGAATCAGCAAACGCCTCGGCAATGTCGGTATCGTTGGTGAAGGGAATGATTTCCTCGGCGAAGGCGGGCGCCTGATCGTCCGCCGTGGCGCGCGGCGTCACCGAAACGTTTTCCTGGGTGATCTTCACGTCATAAGAGCCGGCCATCGATTCGGCAAAAGCATCACCGAATCGCTGCGGATCGACATAATGCAGCGCCGCCACCTGGACGGCGCCGTCGCTCAGGCCGTTGCTGGCGTCCCGCACCACCTTTTCCACCTCGTCGGCGGAAAGATCGCTCTTTTCGTCGAAGGAAGCCGTCTCGATCGGGAAATCGACCGTCTTCAGGCTCATTTCGCTTTCGACCTTGGCGCCGTAGATCTGTCCGGCTGCCGCGGTTGCCGTCGCCGGCTGCGCATTGTCGTCGCTGTCGTCGCCGAAGACCTGCAGCGGGTCGAATGGCGGGTAGGGGCGGTTGGTGGTGTGGCCGGCGGCCAGCGCCATCTTGATCTGCACGAAAGGCATGGTGTGGATAACGTCGCGGTCGCCGACCTTGGTGACCATCGACACTTCCATGCGCCGCCGGTCTTTCGCCCTGGCGATCTGGCGCGGCGCGATGAGCCGGGTGGTCTTCGCCTGCTCGCCGGAATCGTCTCCACCGCCTGCAAGGCTGATGAGCTCGGCGATTTCGGGTGGGGTGGCGAGCTGCTGGCGCCCGTCGAGGGCCGCAAACAGCGCCACGCCCATGAGGACGCTCGACGTAACACCGGTGAGGAACGTGCCCGACAGCCAGCGCGCCGAGACTTCGCGGCGGTCAGGCGGACCGCTGCGGCCGTCCGCGATCAGCGGCGGCTCGTTGCCGAGTTCGGCTATGACCTCTTCCGTGTCTGGCATCCAGAAAGGCTGCTTCTTCCCCGGGCGAAACGGCTTGTCGTTCTCGTTGCGGCCATGACATTTGCCTGTCACGGCGGTTGAAGTCAACGAAGCGGCAAGCCGGGCCGATATCCCCTATGATGCATCTCTTGCGAGACGGCATTCTTGTCGTCTGTCGCGGTCGTCTGTTTCGGGCGCCTCACACGCACGCGGGCGCCTTCCTTATATGGGCTGGTTTCACGCTTTAATGCGGCGGCAATAGGGCCCGTTGTGGATCACCCAGGGGCTGCCGCAGGGGCAGCCGGCTATCGAAAAAGCGGTCCGAAAAATTCGTCGCAAAAAATTCAAAAAAGTTCGAAATCGATGTTGACGCGTCGAGGGAGGTCCGACTATATACGCCCCACGAACGAGGGCGGTGCGCCGCTGGCGGCAGAGAAGTTCGCTTCTATGTTGCCCTCGCCGAAAAATTCAAGAGAGCCGCGTG
>RXJA01000386.1 GCA_003963455.1 Hyphomicrobiales bacterium | reverse complement strand
GGCCGTGAGCCGCCGTTTCAATTTCACGCTTGCCCGGCGCGCCGCGATCTTCCGCGAGCACCGCGAGCTCATCGCTCTCGTGAAATCGGGAGAGGCCGACAAGGCGGCCGAACTTATTGCTCGCCACGTCGAGGGCTCCGGTCGGCACGTCCTCGAACACATGCGAGCGCGCAGCGCCGCCCGGGCAGGGTAGCGGATCCGCAACATCGTCAGCCCTGCCATTTCAGCGAGGATAGTCCAGATGAAAATCACGAGCATTCGGCCATGGTTGGTCAAGTCCGACGCTTCCTACTGGGGAGAGTACCTGTTCGTCGAAGTGACGACGGACGAAGGGGTCAGCGGCTGGGGCGAGATAACCAGCACGACGAAGCTCGCCAACCGCGCGCTTTGCGCGATCTTGAGGCAGGTCGGGCTTGCCGTGACCGGCGAGGATCCGGCGCGCATCGAGCATCTGTGGCACAAGGTCTTCCGCAGCTTCACCTATATGGGCAGCCGCGGCGCCGCGGTGGAATGCGTGAGCGCGATCGACATCGCGCTTTGGGACATCCGCGGCAAAGTTCTCGGCAAGCCGATCTACGAGCTGCTGGGCGGGCCGGTGCGCGATGAGATCGCGCTTTACACCCATCCGAACCAGGCCAAATTCACCAGCAAGGAGGCGGTGGTCCGCGAAATTCGCGACATCGTGGAGTCCGGCCACACCGGGCTCAAGTTCGATCCGTTCCCCCACCAGGGTCCCAGCGTCGATGGCTTGGCCCGCGAAAGGCGGGACGGTTATCTCGATGGCAGCATGACCCGCAAGGACGAGCGCGAAGCCGCCGAGCTCACGGCGCTCATCCGCGAGACGGCGGGGCCGGACGTAGACATCCTCATCGATGCGCACGGGCGCTTCGACGTTCCCACCGCCATCCGCCTCTGCCGCAGCCTCGAGGAAGCCGGCCAGATCGACTGGTTCGAGGAGCCCTGTCCGCCGGAGAGCCTCAATGCGCTCAAGCAGGTGCGCGACAAGGTCAGCGCCCCAATCTCGTGGGGCGAGCGCGGCCATACGAAATGGGATTTCGTCCCGGTGCTCGAGAACAAGCTCGCCGACTACATCATGCCCGACGTCACCTGGACCGGCGGCATCACCGAGCTCAAGAAGATCTCCGCCCTTTGCGAAGCCTATTACGTCCCGGTCTCCCCGCACGACGCCGCCGGACCGATCAACGTGGTCGCGGGAGCGCAGGTGATGATGACCGTTCCCAACTTCTACAAGCTCGAAACCTCGGAGTGGGACCTCTCCAAATACAATCACCTCATCGACAAGCCGCTCGACGTTTCGGACGGCAACCTCAAGCTGACGTCGAAGCCCGGTCTCGGTGTCGAGATGAACCGCGACTACTTGCAGGCCCACGAGATCGAGTTGGGCTAGCACTGCTTAAAGGCTCGGCGGGCGGGCCACTCCCAGCGGAACGAGGACAAATCATGGCAAAGACGGATGGAGCCGACGAGGCTCTCGATCGCATCAACACGAATTCCAGGCCGTCCGAGATTCGCATCACCGATATGCGGGTGGCGGAAATCGTCGGCGCGCCGTTCACCTCCGCGCTGCTCAAGATCTACACCAACCAGGGCATTGTCGGGCTCGGCGAGGTGCGCGACGGCGCCAGCGCCACCTTTGCGCTGATGTTGAAGAGCCGGCTGCTCGGCGAGAACCCCTGCGATATCGACCGCCTGTTCCGCCGCATCAAACAGTTCGGCAGCCATGGGCGGCAGGGCGGCGGCGTGTCGGCGGTCGAGATCGCGCTCTGGGATCTCGCTGGCAAGGCCTATGGCGTCCCGGTCTACCAGATGCTGGGTGGCAAGTTTCGCGACCAGGTACGCGTCTATTGCGATACGGACGCCGAGAAGCCGAGCGGCACCGAGACCGGCAAGCGCCTCAAGGCGCGCATGGAGCGTGGCTTCACTTTCCTCAAGATGGATCTGGGCCTGATGCAGATCGCCCACATTCCGGGCGCTGTCACAGCACCCGCCGGCGCGCTTGAAGGGTTTCGCGCCAACCCGCGCGGCCGCGGCGGCACGCTTGAGGCGCGCAAGGCTCGCAATCTCGCCTACGATGCGCAGAATGTGCAGCATCCGTTCACGGGCCTGCATTTCACCGAAAAGGGCATAGACCTGCTGGAGCAGTATATCCACGAGGTCCGCGAGGTCATCGGCTATGAGATTCCTCTAGCCATCGACCATGTCGGGCACATCTCGCTGCAGGACGGCATCCGCCTGTCGCGCCGCATCGAGAAATACGCGCCGGCCTGGCTGGAGGACGTGATCCCTTGGCAGTACACCGAGCAGTACCGGCAATTGCAGCAGGCGACCTCGGTGCCGATCTGCACCGGCGAGGACATCTACCTGAAGGAAGGTTTCGAGCCTCTGCTGAAGAGCGGCGGCCTCTCCATAGTCCATCCCGACCTGCTCACCAGCGGCGGCATCCTCGAGACCAAGAAGATCGGCGACATGGCGCAGGACCTCGGTGTCGCCATGGCGATCCACATGGCCGAAAGCCCGATCGCCGCGATGGCCGCGGCGCATGTGGCGACCGCGACCGAGAACTTCATGGCGCTCGAATACCATTCCGCCGATGTCGACTGGTGGGACGACATCGTAACGGGTCCCCCCAAGCCGCTTGTCAAGGATGGCTTCATCACCGTGCCCGACAGACCGGGGCTGGGCATAGACGATGTGGTCGACGAGGTGATCAGCCAGCATCTGCAGCCCGGTGTCACGGGGATATGGCAATCCACCGAGTACTGGGACAATGAATATAGCTGGGACCGGACCTGGAGTTAGCCCAGACACCCTTGCCTCGTTCCCAGGCTCACAGGGCCACCGACCGACCATTCGTGTCGCGCTCTCGAAAGCTGAGGCGAAGAAAGAGACGGACGAAACCATGATCTACGAACTGCGTATCTATGACTGCCTGCCGGGCAGGCTGCCGGCTTTGCTCAAGCGCTTTTCCGACCAAACGCTGGTCATATGGGAGAGGCATGGCATCCGCCAAGCCGGGTTCTTCACCACGGTGATCGGCGAAAACAACAATCGCCTCACCTATTTCCTCGCTTGGGAATCGCTGGCCGAACGCGAGGCGAAATGGACGGCTTTCATCACCGATCCGGTGTGGCACAGGGCCCGGGACGAGTCTGAGCGCGACGGGCAGATCGTTGCCAATATAAGCAGCCAGCTGCTCACGCCGACAGCTTTCTCGTCTGTGAAATAGGACTGCGCCATGAAGATCACCGACCTGCGCTGCGCCGTCATCGGCAAGCATCCGATCGTCCGCATCGTCACCGACGAGGGCCTCTACGGCCTGGCCGAGGTCGAATACACAAAGACCTATCTAAAGCCCTTCGTGCTGCATTTTCGCGAGGCGCTGATCGGCGAGGATCCGACCGATGTCGAGCGGGTGATGCTGAAGATCCGCCAACGCGGCTCGTTCAAGCCCTACGGCGCGGCGGTGAGCGCCATTGAGCATGCGCTGTGGGATATCGCCGGCAAGGCTGCGGGGGTGCCGGTCTACAAACTGCTCGGCGGCAAGGTGCGCGACAAGGTGCGCGTCTACAACGGCTCGATCCGCCGCAAGCGCACGGGCGACCGGCCGGAGGATTATGCCGCCGACGTCAAATGGATGATGGAGCAGCCGCAGAATTTCTTCATGGTCAAGCAGGGCATCTCGTTTCACTCTAACATGAAGGACTCCGTCGAGGGCTTCCATTACGGCGTGACGCAGAAGAAGGCCGGCTATCACGGCGCCATGGATCAGGGCGTGACCAGCGAGCGCGGTTTCAATCACATGCTCGACTGCGTCATCGCGATGAAGGAAGTGCTGGGCGACAAGGTCAGCCTGGCGCTCGACTGCGGCCCGGGCTGGATGCTGCCCGATGCGATCAAGTTCGCCCGCGCCGTCGAGAAGTACAATTTGATGTGGCTGGAGGACATGTTGACCGGCGACTATGTGCCCTGGGTCAATCCGCAAGCCTATCGGGAGCTGACCACCTCCACCTCGACGCCGATCCATACCGGCGAGCAGATCTATTTGCGGCATAATTTCAAGGAGCTGATCGAGACCCAGGCGGTCCGTGTCATCGGCCCCGATCCGGCCGATATAGGCGGCATCGCCGAGCTCAAATGGGTCGCCGAGCACGCCTACATGCACTCGATCCTGATGGCGCCGCACGGCACCGCGAACGGCCTGCTGGGGCTCGGGGCGCTGATCAATGTCTGTGCGACCTTGCCCGCCAACTACATCGCCTTCGAATATCCAAGCGCCTCCGACCCTTGGTGGGAGGATCTGGTGATCGGCCTGCCACCGCAGATCGTGAAGGACAGCATGGTAGACTTGCTGGAAGCGCCGGGGCTCGGCCTCGATATCGACGCCGAAGCTGCTCGAAAGTATCTGATGGACGAGGATACGGGCTTCTTCGACTGAGCTTCCGAGCAACCCGCCCTGTGGGTGCCGGGCACTACGGCGACTGTAAGGTCGCCGATCACCTCACTGTGCCCGCCAGTCATGCTCTTGCCGGAATCCGAGGACGTCGCGCAGCTTCCGGTTTGAGATCGGTCCCTCGAATGCGTCCATGGCGCGGGTGACCGGTATGTCGGGCGCATGTTTCCCGAGAAATTCCGCCGTCGGCAATTCAGACACGATGTTGTCGTTGACGGCATTGAATATCTGGAACCCCAAGCCATCCCTCTGCAGGCACAGGTCGACTATCTGGCCAAGATCGCGGGCGTCCATATAGGTCCAGGCGTCGCGACGCCGCTTCGAGGGATCGGCCAGGAATTCCGGAAAGCGGGCATAGTCCTTCGGTTCCACGACGCCGCCTATCCGCAGTGCGTAAATGTCGGCCCCCGTGCGGGAGGCGAAAGAGCGCGCGATCTTCTCGCCCAGCAACTTGGAAAGGCCGTAGCTGTCGGTCGGATCGACGTCGTAATCCTCATCCACCGGGAATGATGAGAAGTCGCGTTCGCCTTCGGCAAAGCAGATGCCGTAGACCGTCTCGCTGGAGGCCGTGACGATCTTGCGGATGCCGAGCTTGGTTGCTGCCTCGATCACGTTGTAGGTCGACTGCACATTGGCGGCGAACATGGCGTTGTCCGGCCGCAGGAATATGCGTGGGAGCGCAGCGAAGTGGATCACGGCGTCAACCGGGCGGCGGCCCTTGCCGCCGAAATATTCATTGAACCCGAAGTGCAGCGTCAGCGCATTGTAGGCCTCACCGGCGTCCGCAAGGTTGGTGATGACAGTATCGACCCCGGGCACATCCAGCGGCGTCAGGTCGAGGTTGAGAACCTCATGCCCGCGCTTGAGCAGGTAAGGTATGACGTGCCGACCGATCTTGCCGCTACCGCCGGTGAAGATGATCCGCTTGCCCATGGTTTCCTCCGAACGAATTTGTTTGAGCGAGGAGCGAATCCTGCCTGCCGGCCGGTCGTCCGCTATTCAAATATGCCGAAGCCGGGTACGGCGTGTTTGTGGACACCGTCCATGTCGAGCTCGACGCCGATGCCGGGCACGTCGGACACCGCGATGTGACCGTCCGCAACGATGGACCTAGCGCCATTCGGCAGGCGCACGTAGCTGTCCCAGGCGTCGCGCTCTTCCAGCGCGTGCCATTCCAGAACCAGGAAGTTCGGAACGCTGGCGCAGACATGGCATGTCGCCATCGTGCCCAGCGGCGTCGACACCAAATGCGGCGCGAAGGGCACGTAATACATCTCGGCGAGGTTCGCGATCTTGCGGCTCTCGGCAAGGCCGCCGCATTTCGGCACGTCGGGCATGATGACGTCGGCGCCGTAGTTCTGGAACAACTCCCGAAACCCCCAGCGCAGGTAGAGATTTTCACCGACGCAGATCGGCGTTTTGGTGCGCATGCGGATCTGCTTCAGAGCCTCGACGTTTTCCGCCGGAATAGGCTCTTCAAGCCACAGAAGATTGAAGCGCTCCATCTCCGCCGCAACGCGGCTCGCGCTGAGCACGTCATAGCGCGCGTGCAGGTCGATACAGAGATCGATGTCGGGGCCGACCGCTTCGCGTACCGCCGCGACGCGCTCGATCATGAAGCGCAGTTCGGCACCGTTGATGGTGTGGTTCACCGCGTCGAACTTCCCCGGGTGGCGCAGATTGTCGATGTCGAACTTCAGCGCCGTGAAACCCTCTGCCACCATGCGGCGCGCGCGGGCCGCGCAGCCCTGCGGCGATCCCGATTCGTCATCGCCGTCGCCGCAATCGGCATAGAGCCTAATGCGGTCCCGGAACTTGCCGCCGAACATGCGGTAGAGCGGCTGGCCGGCTGCTTTCGCCGCCACATCCCACAGCGCCATTTCAAGCCCTGTGAGCGCTATCAGGAAGATGCCGGCCTGGGCGCCGGAAAAAACGTGGTCGCGACGGATCTTGTCCCAGCAATATTCGACGTTGCGCGGATCCTGGCCGATCAGTTCCGACTTCAGCTCCGAGATCAGCCCGACGATTGCGGCCGCGCCCGCATCGGGGTTGGCTTCGCCGTAGCCGCAGATGCCGGCGTCCGTATCGATGCGGATCAGGGTCGCCTTGCCGTGATAGGCGACGACCGCCGTCTTGATATCCACGATCTTCATCGGACCCTTCTCCCCATGATGGCACAACGCTTACACGTCAGAACTCTGCCTAACGCAAACTTGTCTAATAAGCATACAAGATCGAACAATGCGCCGTAAACCCCCTTGAGGGGATTTTGCAGGAGAGGACGTTCAAGGGATCATCGTTCGTTGTTTTGTTTTAGAAATTTCGAGTTAGCGATCAAGAATCGCGAAACTCAAAGAACGCACTTGTTAGACGAGTATATAAGCGTATAAATTGGATGGCCGCAGAGCTATGGTTCATGCGCGTCGCCAATCGGGAGGAACAGGATGCAACAGCGACAGCTGGGATCGTCGCCGGTCAAGGTATCGGAAATCGGCCTCGGGACTTGGGGCATGTCGGGCGCATTTTGGGGCGCTGCTGACGACGAGGAATCGATCCGCGTGATCAGACGCGCGCTCGAACTCGGCATCACGCTGATCGACACGGCCGAGGCCTATGGACACGGCCATGCCGAGGAGGTCGTCGGCAAGGCGCTGGCCGGCCGCCGCGACAAGGCCGTCATCGCGACCAAGGTCGCGCCCAAT
>RXJA01000510.1 GCA_003963455.1 Hyphomicrobiales bacterium | reverse complement strand
CGCCTGGCCTTCATCCGGCACGCGCGCGAGCTCGGCTTCGAGGTCGAGGCCATCCGCACGCTGCTGTCGCTGCAGGACGACCCGGAGCAGGCCTGCGCCGCGGCGGACGCGATCGCCAAGTCGCGCCTGATCGAGGTCGAAAAGCGCATCGCCAGCCTGAACGCGCTGCGCGACGAGCTTAAGCGCATGGTGAAGCAGTGCGCCAGCGGCAGGGTCGGAGACTGCCGCGTCATCGAGACGCTCGCCGACACGACCCACGCGCACGGGCGGCTTGCCGAGGCGTAGGCGCGCGGTCTGCGGGCTCCATCGATCACCTGCACGGCAACCAGGTCGTCATCGATGTCGGCGGCTGTCTTCTGTCCCGTGACCGGCTTGCCTTCGGGACACATCCTTTAAGCGCGCGGCCGCCAAGCGGTGATGCGCTCTGCAGACGCCGATGCGTCGTTGGGTGCCGGACACATCTGCGCGAGCTGGGTGTCTTGAGCAAGCACAAGTCCGTGACACCGCGTAACAACACGGGATCTTCTTCAGAACTAGATGCTGGCTGCGGCGTCGACCGGCGGGCTCCCCGCGCACGCGGTACGCGAGGGAGCAACTGGCGCTGGCTGTCCGCCGATTGGCGGCGGACGACGGCCACGCCGCGCGGCGGCGGTGCGCCGCACCGCGGGCGTCATAACGCTTTGCAAAAAAGGAAGAGACATCGGCATGATCGACAGACGCACTTTTTCAACCGCTCTGCTTGCTGGCGCAGCGGCTTCGTTAGTATCCACTCGCGGCATGGCCGCAAATGCGGCCCCGCCGAAGGTCCGCAACGTCGTGCTTGTGCACGGCCTTTTCGCCGACGGCTCGTGCTGGTCCGAAGTGATCGCCCGACTGCAGGCGCATGGGCTCAATGCGACTTCCGTGCAGAATCCGCTGACGACGCTGCCTGAGGCAGTCGCGTCAGCCGAGCGCGTGCTGGCGCGACAAGACGGGCCGACGGTCCTGGTCGGCCATTCCTTTTCCGGCATGATCGTCACCGAGGCAGGCGTGCATCCGAACGTCTCGGCGCTTGTCTATGTGGCGGCGCGCGCGCCGGACGCCGGGGAGGATTACACCGCGCTCGCCAAGACCTATCCGGCGCCCCCCGCGACGGCCGGGATTGTATTCGACGGCGATGAGGGGCGCCTTTCCGAAGAGGCTTTCCTGCGTGACTTCGCGGGCGACCTGCCGCGGGCGAAGGCGAAGGTGCTCTTTGCCGTGCAGCCGCCATTCCAGAAAGCGCTCCTGGCAGGAAAGACCACGAACGCCGCCTGGCGATCGAAGCCCAGCTACTATGCCGTCTCGACCGAGGACCGCACGATCAATCCGGATCTCGAACGCTTCATGGCGAGGCGGATGGGAGCCAGGACCATCGAGGTGAAGGCGAGCCATCTTTCGCTGATCTCACACCCAGCGGAAATCACGCGTTTGATCCTGGAAGCTGCCGGACAGCAGGTCGGCGGGTGAAAGGCCTACTGCAAGCGGGCGGGTCGGCGTATTGCGTCGACCTGCCGGGGCCAACGAGGCAGGAAAGAGCCTTGGCTCCCAGCGCGGTCCGAGTTCGGCGGCGGCCCGGCATGGCCTATCCCTCGCTTCGACCCAAAGCTCGCATCGTGAGATTCTTCATGGTTGAGTCACGGGCCTCCATTGTACTTGCATGTCGAGACTTCGGGTCCGGAGGAGGCAAGGCGATGAACTGGAAGACTTCGGCGATTTCTTGCTTGATGAGCGCGATAATGTGCGGCCAGGCGCTCGCCTGGGGCCAGGAAGGGCACGCGGTGATCGCCGAGATCGCGCAGCACAGGCTGAGCCAAAACGCCTATGACGTCATCGAGCAGCTTCTGCGCTCGCATCTGAAGCTCAAGCCGCCGGCCACCGTCTCGCTGGCCTCGGTGGCAAGCTGGGCCGACGATTATCGCGCCGACGGCCACAAGGAAACGTCGAACTGGCACTTCGTCGACATTCCGCTGGCCTCGAAACCCGGCGATGCGAGCGCCAGCACCACCGCCTACGACCCGGCGCGCGACTGCAAGGACAATGCGAGCTTCGGCTTCTGCCTGATGCGGGCGCTGCCGGCGCAGGAGAAGATCCTGGCCGATCCGGCAAACAGCGACGAGGAGCGCTGGCAGGCGCTGGCCTTCGTCATCCATCTGGTCGGCGACCTGTCGCAGCCGCTGCATTGCGTCGAGCGCCTGGACGGCAGCGAGCGCGACCAGGGCGGCAACACGCTGACGGTGACCTTCAACGTCTACCGGCCGAAGCCGGACGGCTCAACCTATCGCGACCTGACCACCTTTCACGCGGTCTGGGATTCCAGCCTGATCCTCTTCAAATACTATGACTGGGGCAAAGTGGCGCTCGACCTCGAGACCGATGTCATCCCGCATCTGCCCGCCATGCCGGCGGCCGACCAGACGCCGGAGAAATGGCTGGCCGGGTGCCATGAGAAAGCCGAGGACGCCTATCGCGCGCTGCCCAGGGGCACGCAGATCAAGTCCGACAATCCGCACGCGGTGATCCTCGACCAAGCCTATTTCGACACCTTCTCGCCGGTGGCGGTCGAGCAGCTGGCGCTCGGCGGCCTGCATCTGGCCGCTGTGCTCAACGAGACGCTGGCGGCGGACAAGTAGGCGGCTGCGCGCAAGAGTCAGGCCGCGATCGAACCGGTGCGCGGCATCGGACGAAGATGTCAGCCGTTGCCGTCCTTTTCGGTCAAGGCGCGCACTTCCGTCGGCGTCAGGCCGTAGCGTTGGCGGAACTGGCGATAGAAGGTGGATGGCTCATTGAAGCCGACCTCAAAGGCGATGTCGGCGATGCGCCGCAGCACCTGTCGGCGATCGGTGAGGCAGCTATGGACATAGGCGAGCCGCTCGGCGTTGACGTAGTCGGAAAGGCTTGTGCCTTCCGCGGCAAACAGCTGGCGGACATAGCGCTCGCTGATGCGGAACTTGCGCGATATCTGCCTGGTGTTGAGCCCGGGATCGGTGAGATTCCGGGCGATGTGCTGCTTGATGCCCGCAAGCCTGGCCGCGCGGACACCGGGGGGATGCGTATGAGCCTCCATGCCGCCGAAGGAAACAGCGAGAAGATCGGTGATATGGCGGGAAGCGAGGGGCGCGAGCGTCTCGGGCCCCTCCATGCGCAGGAGTGACCAGAGGTAGTCGAAAAGCAGCCGGTGGGCCGGGAGCGCGCGGCCGAGGCTGTCGGGACGGACATCGTCGAGGTTCTTTACCAGCGGGGCCAGCAGCGAGCGCTTGAACTGGAGCGCCACGGTCCATTGCGAATCCTCGCTGACGATCGAGTAGCGGCGGTCCATCGGCAGGATCGCGGCGGTGCCGGGATCGGTGCTGAAGTCGCCGCGCCCGTGCATGGTGAAACGGTAGCCGCCCTTGTTCCAGGACAGGATGATATCGTCGTTGCCGTCGGCCATCAGCCCGCTGTTGCGCTCCCATACCATCGGAGAGACGGTGCCCTTGGTGAGATTCATCTCAGGCAGAATCAGGGTGCGGGCCGAGAATTTGAGAGGCGTGTCGACACGCGGCGTGATGTCCAGCCGCATCTGGATGCGACCGTAGAAATCGCGGATGAACTCGTCCCGATGATCTTCGGGAATGTCGTCCGTCGAGAATAATGCCACCCGATCAGCGCTCGGCATTGTGCTCCCTGTCGGAGACCGCTTGGAGTTGGACGGCGCCGGGCCGCCAATGGCGTTCGCCCCGCGCCGGCGCCTGAGAAACATCATTTCCGCCTTGGTTCGACCCCAATCCAAAATGGTCTCTCAGTTTTCCGAAAGTGAGTTAAGTGTGACAAATTTGCAAGACTGAAATTCAGGAACAACAACTGTTCCGTTATTGCAATTTTGACTTCCGTATCCGCCACACGCGCCCGGATTTTCTCTGCTAGCGGTGCGTCGAAGGGGCGGTGATCGATTTTTATGTCCGCATGTCTTCGCAAATTGGCTGACGGCCCCGGACACCCGCTCATGCATGGGCGGGAAGAAATGCGGACGCAATTTTTGAACTGGCAATCCAACGAGGAACGTATCCGATGAAGATCATACCTACGTCCATGGCCGCCCTGGCGATCATTCTTGCCACCGGCAAGACCTTCGCGGCCGATGCGATCGCTCCGGAAGCGGCCCCGGAGCCACCGCCGGCGCAGGAGAGTTTCAGCTGGACGGGGCCCTATTTTGGCGGGTTCGGTTCGTTTGCCGTGGGCGACATGGAACTTAATTCGCGGCAGATCTTTGCCGATGGAAACCCGCCGCCGATCAACGGCGCGTTCGAGATCTCCGCAAGCGGGTTCCTCGGCGGAATCCGGGCCGGCTATGATTGGCAATTCGCCGACCGCTGGGTGGTCGGTGCCGTGGCGGACATCGCCGCATCCAGCTACGGCGCCTCGGTTACGGCCTCAGTGGACGGCACCGAGATCTTCAATGGCGAAGTGGACGTCAAATATCTTGGCACCGTGCGCGCGCGGCTGGGTCACGCCTGGGACCGCACGCTCATCTACGGCCATGGCGGCCTTGCCTTCGGCAAAACGGAGCAGACGCTGACCGTTGGCGGCACGACCGTCTTCAACGAGAAGCAGACGCGCGCCGGTTGGACGGTCGGCGCGGGCGTCGAACACGCCATCACCAATCGCATCTCCTTCGGCACCGAATATGCCTATGTGGACCTTGGCTCGAAGCAGATACTGGACAATGGCGAGGGGCTGACAATCAAGGACGACGTGGCTTTCCACACGCTGAAGGCCTTCATGAACTTCCGTTTCTAAAAGCGCGCCGCGCCTTCGCATGTGTCCCGAAACCAGCTCCCGCTTTCGGGACACATGCTCCGGTCCCAAGGCACGGAGATTGGCCGGAGCAACTGGTGGTTCGTCATCCAAAGGCGGAGCAGGAGCGAAGATCCAAGGATCAGCGGCGCACGGCCACGACGAGACAGGCGCAGAGCCCCATATTGACGGTCGCGGCCAATGCAAGGGTCGTCAGGACGAGATCGCCGCCGCCCATGCCCAGGAGCAGCGCTCCGATCGAGGGCGCCGCCGCCTGGATGATGAGGCTAGGCGTCGCGAGCTTGCCCATCAGAACGGCGTATTGCTGCGGATCGAACAACACCAGCGGCAGCGCGCCGCGCGCGATCGTGTGGATGCCGTTGCCCGCGCCGTAGAGGATCAGGGCGAGCGCGATGAAGGCATGGCTGGCCAGGAGCAGCCAGATCCCGGCCGCGAGCAGCGATACGGATGCCAGCATCGTCCAGATCGGATGATGCCGGTTGCGGCCGATCAGCAGCTCGGCCACCCGCGCGCCGACCTGTGACGGGCCGATCAAAGCGCCGAGGCCGACGGCGGCCGCCAGGCCGACGCCGCGCAATTGCAGCAGCGTGAGCAGGTGGACGGAAAGCATGGATGCGATCATCGCCGCCAGGGTCAGGATGGAGGCCAGCAGGATGAAGCGTGCCCGCGTCCCGCCCATGGCCGAGGCCTGTTGCGACCTGTCCCTCACCGGCCCGGGCGCCGCCGGCGGAGGCGGCGGTATCACCCAAAGATGGAGCGGCAGGCAGATCGCCACGTGGATAGCGGCATAGGCAAGGCACGCGACGCGCCACCCGCCATGCTCGACAAGGAAGGCGCTGAGCGGCCAGCAGACGGTGCTGGCGAAGCCGCCGACGAGCGTCAGGTTGGTGATGGCGCCGCGCGCGCCCCGGCCATAGAGTCGCCCGAGCGTGGCGAAGCCGGCGTCGTAGAGACTGCTCGACATGCCCAGGCCCATGAGCAGCCAGGCAACCAGGTAAAGCGGATAGGCGGTTGTTGTCGCCAGCAGCGTATGCGCGGCCGCCAGCAGCAGCGAGCCGGCAGCAAGCACGGGGCGGCCGCCATGGCGCTGGATCAGCCGCCCGGTGACGGGGGACACGAGCCCGGCGAGCAGCAGCCCGCAGGACAGCCCGGCAACGACCGAGGCGAGCGACCAGCCGGTATCTTTTGCAATCGGCGCGGCCAGCACCGCGGGCAGATAATAGGACGATCCCCAGGCGAGGATCTGCGTGATGCCGAGAGCCGTGACGAGGACGTGGCGATTGCGGGCGATGGGCGCGGCCGCTTCCAATCAGGCCTGCCCCGGTTCGTGGGCGACCTTCTCGCCGTCTTCCTTGACGAACGCGCGCACCGGATTGTCGAGCAGCGGCAGCACCAGCTCCGACGGCCGGCAGAGTTTTGTCCCTTTCGGCGTCTCGACGATCGGCCGGTTGATCAGGATCGGATGGGCGAGCATGAAGCCGATAAGTTCGTCGTCGCTCCATTTCGGATCGGCGAGGCCGAGCTCGGCGTAGGGTGTTCCCTTCTCCCGCAGCAACTGACGAGGCGTGATTCCCATCGCCGCGATCAGTTCGAGCAGCCGCTCGCGGCTCGGCGGCGTCTTCAGATATTCGATCACCACCGGCTCCTCGCCGCTGGCGCGGATCATGGCCAGCGTGTTGCGCGAGGTGCCGCAAGCGGGATTGTGGTATATCGTGACCGTCATGGCTCTGCTTTCAGTGGATGGGGTTGCTGAACGGTCTCGGGCTTGAGCAGCCAGCCCATCAGCGCAAGCGCGATCAGGGCGCCGAGCAACTCGGCGACGATGAAGCCCGGCAGATCGACCGGCCTGATGCCGGAGAAGGTGTTGGTGAGCGAGCGCGCCACGGCGACAGCAGGATTGGCGAAGGAAGTGGACGCGGTGAACCAATAGGCCCCCGTGATATAGAGCCCGACCAGCCACGGCACGGCCCGCCGCTCGAAGCGCAGGCCAGCGAGAATGATGGCGACAAGGCCGAATGCCGCGACGCCTTCGGAGAACCACTGCGCCGGCCCGGTCCTCGGCTTCGTCGCGATCTCCAGAACCGGCAGGGCGAACATGAGATGCGCCACGACCGTGCCGGCGATGCCGCCTGCGAACTGCGCGACCAGATAGGCCGGGAGATCGCGGGCAGGCAGCGACCGGTTGAGACAGAACACCAGTGAAACGGCGGGATTGAAATGCGCGCCAGAGATCGGCCCGAGGATGGTGATCAGCACCACCAGCATGGCGCCGGTCGCCAGCGTGTTGCCGAGCAGCGCCAGCGCGGTGTCATGCGTCAGCGTCTCGGCCATGATGCCGGAGCCGACGACCGTCGCCACCAGCAGACCGGTGCCAAGG
>RXJA01000631.1 GCA_003963455.1 Hyphomicrobiales bacterium | reverse complement strand
CGTCTCGGCATCGAGCTTCAGGCTGTCGCGGCGCTGGTAGAGGTCGTCGATGCGGGCAAACAGCTTCTCGTTCATCGAGATCGCCGAGAAGTGCCGCGACATCTTCGGCGAGACCTCGCGCTCCACCGCCTGGATGGCGTCGTTGGTATGGGCGCCGGCGCGGCACCAGAAGATCGAGGAGACACGGTCGAGCGCGTCGCCGGCGAGCTCAAGCGCCGCCAGCGTGTTCTGGATCGTCGGCGTCTCGCTGTTGCCGGCGATCGCGTCGATCTCGGCCTGGTGCGACGCGAGCGCCGCGTCGAAGACCGGCCCGAAATCATCGTCGCCGATGCGCGAAAAATCCGGCAGGCCGAGCGGCCCCTGCCAGACGGTCAGCGGATGGGCGGTGAGGTCGACGGTTTTTGACATGAGCGGATCCAACTGGGGAGTTCGGTGAATTGAGAGCGGGCGGGCTATCCCGCATGTAGGGCGATGCCGCGGATCGCGCAACTCGGGCCGCCCCCGGATATGTTTCAGTAGGCGCTGCAGTCCTGCGCCACCGCTGTCTGCGTGCTGGCGACGATGCGGCCGCCGGCGACGGTGAAGGTCTCGCGCATCAGCGTGTCGTTGCCGGGGAAGTCGTAGCAGGCGAGCACCGTGACCTGGCCGCTCTCGCTCCTTTCGACCCGATGGCGGATCGCGGCGCCGGCAACCGCGCCCTGCCATTCGTCGATCGAGGCGATGAAATCCTGCTTGGTCTGGACGACGCCGATATCGTCCAGCTTCATGCGCGCGTCGTCGGAAAGCAGGTCGGCAAGTTCGGTCCGGTCGGCGACCAGCAGCGCCGAATACCAGCGGTCGATGATGGCGCCGTCATCGGCGCTGGCGCGGACGAGCGTGGACACAAGCAGCGCCGCCGCGAGAAGGAACCTCCACCAGGTCCTGCGCATCGCCCCTCCGTTACAGCTGCGGCCGTTCGAAATCGCCGGTTTCCTTGTTCATCGCCCAAAGTTCTCCCGCCGATATGTCGAACCAGGCTCCGTAGAGCGAGAGCTTGCCCTTGCCCTCCAGGATCGAGACGCAGGGGAAGGTCCTGAGATTGGCGATCGAGTAGCGTATCGATATGCGTTCAAGCGCGGTTTGGCGCTCGCTCGACGTCATGAAGGTGCTGGAAGAGACGGTCTCGGCGGCAGGCGCGATCAAGCTCATCCACTTGCCGATGAAGTCGCCGGGCGACAGCGGAGCGGAATTGGTGTCGAGCGCGGCGCGGATGCCGCCGCAGCGGCCATGCCCCATCACCACGATGTTCCTGACCTTCAGGCTTTGCACCGCGAACTCGAGCGCGGCCGAGGTCGAATGGTACTCGCCGTCCGGCTCGTAGGGCGGCACAAGGTTGGCGACGTTGCGCAGAACGAAGAGCTCGCCCGGCCCTGCGTCGAAGATCGCTTCCGGGGCGGAGCGCGAATCGCAGCAGGCGATGATCATCGTCTCGGGGAACTGGCCTTCGCGCGCCAGCGAGCGGTAGCGGTCGCTCTCGGCAAGATAGCGGCCGTTCATGAAGTTGCGATAACCGGTAAGGAGGTGTTCGGGGAGGTGAGGCATGGGTGGCTAGAGCCTTTCCGGGGTTGGGGGCGGCAGCTCGTTGCAATCGAAAAAAGGCTCTAACGGCAAAAGCCGGTCGCGGGCAATGCCGAATCGCGGATGGCTTGGTCGCAATCGCGATACGACGAGCGCAGTTTGATTATGCCCAGATAGCGATGGGAATGCCGAAGCGGTCGGTCAGCGGCGGGTCTGGATACGGCCGCGCCTCGCCGCTGGCGATCCTGCCGGCGATCAGCATCATCGCCGCGGCATCCAGGAAATCGTCGCTCGCCGCGCCTAGCGGCGGCGCCTGGTCGAGAAAGGTTTTCTCGTAGCCATGCCGGCAAAGCAGCGTCTTGCGCTCCTCCATGCCGGCCGGATTGACGGCGCCCTTGATCTTCTTCGGCAGCGTCATCGCCGTGCCGCCGTTCAGCCGGCGGAACGCCACTTCCGGATGCGATTCGAAAACGCGCGCACGCAAATCGGGCCGTGCGATCAGCAAAGAATCGATCTCGCGGATCTTGGCAAAAATGCCGAAGGCCTGGATGGAAACGCCGCGCGGCGGGTCGGAGGTCTCCATCGCCACCGCGCTCGCCCGCCGATGCGCCGCATACCAGGCTTCAATGGTGGTGAAGTCGCTGGTGTCGGCATAGAGCGCGGCGCGCGAGGGGATGGCGAACACGCTCGATTGCCTTGCCCCGAGCAGCGGCCGCACCAGCGCCTCCGGTCCGCGGCCGCCCTTGCCCGAATGATCCGGCAGTCCAATCGGCATGTCGACGGCGATCGTTGCATCCGGCAGGGCGTCGAGCAGCGCCTGGAAGCTCGCGAAAACCGAGACCGATGGCGCCGCGCCAGCTTCGCGATGGACGGCGATCCAGCCGCCCTTGCAGCCGTCGACGCCCACCAGAGCGGGATGCAAATTAGGAGACGTTAGCATCCCGCTCTGTCTGTTTGTTTAGCCGCATTTCTGCGACGCCAAGTGATTCCACTTGGCTGCAAAATGCTCTGTTCACGCCCGCTTGTCCCGCCCGGGATGCAGGAGATGGCGCAACTGCACCATGGCCATCGGATGCGACAGGCTCTGCGCGTCGGTTTCGAGCTGCAGTTCGTCGCCGCCGCGCTTCGCGGTGCGGGCGAGGATCTCATAGACCGCGGCAGTGGTCGATTGCAGCGCCTTGGCCGCCGGCTGGCCGGAGAGAACGCGCGCCAGATAGACGGCGGCGGTCAGATCGCCCAGCCCGTTCGGCGGCTTTTCGATGAGGCGATGCTCGGCGAGCAGCGCATGGCTGCCGTCGAGCAGGAAATTGCCGATGCCGCCGGCCATCATGGCGGGCGCAGAGGTCACCAGCATGGTGGAGGGGCCGGCATGAAGCGCCGCCGCAGTCACCGCCTTGATGTCGGGCAGCGGCGCGCCCGCCATCCATTCCAGCTCATAGCGGTTGGGCGTCGCGATATCCGCGATCGGCATCAATTTGTCGCGAATGGCGACAGCCGTAGGCTCCGGAACGTAGAGCCCGCCGGAATCGCCGATCACCGGATCGCAGACGTAAAGCGCATTCGGCGTCTTTTCCTTGACGGCGGCGACCAGCGAGGCGACCGCCTCCGCCTGCCCGGCCTCGCCGAGATAGCCCGACAGCACGGCCCGCACCTCGCCCAGCCAGGGCGCTCGTTCGAGATCGGCCATCAGCGCCCTGAACTGGTCGAGCGGCGGCACGATGCGCGTTGCCCGGCTATGGCCCGGATGCCAGGGCAGGATGACGGTCGGCACCGCCCAGACCGGGAAGCCCAGCGTCTCCAGCGCGAACACGGCGGCGCGGTTGCCGACCGAACCGCGGGCGACATGGCTGGAGATGACGATGACCGCGCGCGGCGCGTCGGTTTTTTCTGCGCTCATGAAATTCGAATCCTAGCCGCCACGCGTGGCGGCATACACCAGCCAGGCCAATAGCCCAATGGCAATGACGAAGCCGAGCGTTCGGCCAATGCGGGTTCCCCAATATTCGATGGGATCGGCGCGATCGGTGTCGGCGGCGGTTACGCGGTCGCGCGCGTCCTTTGCGGCGCGGACGATGAACGATGCGCCGCCCGGCGCGGTCTCGCGCGCCACGCGTTCGAGGATGCGGCGCGATTCGATCTCGTCGTCCGGGCGCTCGGCCATGGCAATTGCCCTTTCCTGTCCGGACCTTAGAGCAATTCCAGGAAAAGTGCGAAACGGTTTTCCGGCCGGAATTGCGCCAGACAAAAAAGATGAGATCCTGTTCGCTCGATTAATCACAGGGGGCACGCGGCGGAGCCGCGACAAGCGTCATGAGCCGGACATTTTCTTACGCGTGGATTGTGATAATGCTTCGCATGCAACTTCTGTCGAGGGACCAATCATGATTGCCGAGCGCCTCTCACCGCCTTCCGCCTTCCGCAGCCTGCCTGCCTTCCTGATGATGGCTTTCGTGCTGCCGCTGCTTGCGGGCTGCGGCTACAACACCATTCCGACGGCGGAAGAGAACGCCAAGGCGGCGTGGAGCGAGGTGCTCAACCAGTACCAGCGCCGCTCGGATCTGATCCCGAACCTGGTGGAGACGGTCAAGGGCTATGCCTCGCATGAAAAGGACACGCTCGACGCGGTCGTCGAGGCGCGCGCCAAGGCGACGCAGATCACCGTGACGCCCGAGACGCTGAAGGATCCCGAGGCACTGAAGAAGTTCCAGGATGCCCAGGCTGGCTTGACCAGCGCGCTGTCGCGGCTGATCGCGGTGTCGGAGGCCTATCCCGACCTCAAGGCCAACCAGAACTTCCTGGCGCTGCAGGCGCAGCTCGAAGGCACCGAGAACCGCATCGCCGTTGCCCGCCGCGACTACATCCAGGCGGTCAGGGACTATAATCTGACGCTGAAGACCTTCCCGTCGGTGCTGTGGGCGACCTTCTGGTTCCGCGGCAACGAGCCCTTCGCCAACTTCACCGTCGACGAAGACAAGATGCAGGTGCCGAAGGTCGATTTCGGCACGGACACGACGAAGCAGGGCGGGTGAGCGGCAGATAAGTTTACCGAGCTTACCAGCCTTGCGTTCCTTCGCGCCCCCCTCTGTCCTGCCGGCCATCTCCCCCACAAGGGGGGAGATTGGCAGCTTGACCGCCGGATCTCCCCTTCCAACGTTGGAGATTGGCGAAGGTAGACGTGACATCCAATCTCCCCCATTGTGGGGGAGATGGCCGGCAGGCCAGAGGGGGGTGCGTCGCGCCTTCCTTGGCTTTCTTGCCGCCCTTCTCCTCCTCCCCCTTGCCGCCTTCGCCGCCGACCTCCCCGCGCTGACCGGCCGCGTCGTCGACAATGCCGGCATAATCGATGCCGGCACGCGCGCGGCGCTGACGCAGAAGCTCGCGGACTTCGAGACCAAGGGTTCTGACCAGATCGTCGTCGCCACGATTCCGAGCCTCGGCGGCGAGGAGATCGAGCCTTACGCCAACCGGCTGTTCCGCTTCTGGAAACTCGGCCAGGCCAAGGAAAACAACGGCGTGCTGCTGCTGGTCGCGCCCAACGACCGCAAGATGCGCATCGAGGTCGGCTACGGGCTGGAAGGCACGCTGACCGACCTGCACACAAAGCTTATCATCGAGAACGACATGGTGCCGGCCTTCCGCGCCGGCGATTTCTCCGGCGGCATCACCAAGGCCGTCGACGACATGATCATGGTGCTGGAGGGCAATCCGGAAGAGCTGGTGGCGCGCGGCCAGCGCAACCAGCAGGCGCCGTTCAATTCCGACGACCTGTTCTTCGCCATCTTCATCACCATCTGGGCGCTGATCTTCTTCGGCGGCATCGCGATGACGGTGCTGCCTCCGATCTTCGGCCAGAAGATCGGACCCGGCCGTTACCGCTGGCTCGGCATGACCTTCGACCAGAACCGGAGATCCTCGGGCGGCTGGTCGTCCGGAGGCGGCGGCTGGTCAGGCGGCGGTGGCTGGTCGTCGGGAGGGGGCGGTGGCGGGTTTTCCGGCGGCGGCGGCTCGTCCGGCGGCGGCGGCTCTTCGGGAAGCTGGTGAGGCAACATGGCAACGCGACCGATCAGCGCCGAGGACCATGACCGCATCGCCGAAGCGATCCGTACGGCCGAGTTGAAGACCGACGGCGAGATCTACTGCGTCGTCGCACGTTCGAGCGACGGTTACTTCTTCCCGGCCGCGTTCACGACGACGATCGGCCTGTTCATTGCCAGCCTTGCCGTCGCCTATGGGCTGGAGGCCTGGTGGCTGTCCATCCGGCTGCCGCATTTCGTGCTGGCGCAACTGCTGGCGTTCGCCTCCGCGCTCGTCCTGCTCTGGATGTGGCCCGGGCTGCGCATCCATTTTGTGCCGAGAAGGCTGCGCTATCAGGCCGCGCACGCCAATGCGATGAAGCAGTTCCTGGCGCGCAACGTCCATCGCACGAGCGCGCGCACCGGTGTGCTCATCTTCGTCTCCATCGCCGAGCGCTATGCCGAGATCCTCGCCGACTCGGGCATCGACGCCAAGGTCGGCCAGCATGTCTGGGACGGCGTTGTGCGCGACCTGACAGGACATGCCGGCGACGACCGCCTGGCCGACGGCTTCGTCAAGGCCATCGGCACCGTCGGCGGAGTGCTCGCCGAGCATTTTCCTGTCACCGAAGACGACACCAACGAGCTCGACGACCACCTCGTCGAAATCTGACAGGCATCTCTCCGGCGACCTGCCTTCGGCTGTGCGAAAGCGTCGAAGGGCCATGGCTGACTCTTTGCAATCGGGCGATGCGGGTTTATGGTTAACCAATCATGAACACGCTGACGATCGATATCCGGAAGGCTGAGCCGCGCGACGCAAGCGCCATCGCCGATGTGCATCAGCAGGCTTGGCGCGGCGCCTATTCCGGCATCATCCCGCACCGCACGCTGACCTCGATGATCAACCGCCGCGGCGTCGACTGGTGGGCCAACGCCATTCGCCGCGCGGCCACGGTGCTGGTGGTCGAGATCGGCGGAACGGTCGCCGGCTACGCCACGATCGGCAAGAACCGTGCCCGCGAGCTCAGGCAGCAGGGCGAGATCTACGAGCTTTACCTGCGCCCCGAATATCAGGGCATCGGGCTCGGCAGCCGGCTGTTCAAGGCGGCGAAGGCCCGCCTTGCCGACCACGGCCTGCGCGGCCTGGTGGTGTGGGCGCTGGAAGACAATCATAACGCCTTGGCCTTCTATGCCGGCAATGGCGGCCGCGATATCGCCGAAGGCGTCGAGGTCTTCGAGCAGAGGGCGCTGAAGAAGGTGGCCTTCGTCTGGGAATGACCGGGATCGCCAGGCGATCCGCGCCAGGTTACAGCCCATCACAAACTGTGCGATTTCATGAGCATTCAGCACTAATCGCCGCATTGCACCATGACGCTTCGCCCGCTATCGGTCTTGCAATCGAGAGAGGGATTTAGCCATGCGTATCGAAGCAATAGCCACCGGAAAAAACCCGCCTGACGACGTCAACGTCATCATCGAGGTGCCGATCGGCGGCGAGCCGATCAAATACGAGATGGACAAGGAGGCCGGCACCTTGTTCGTCGACCGCTTCCTGCACACCTCCATGCGCTATCCCGGCAATTACGGCTTCGTGCCGCACACGCTGTCGG
>RXJA01000330.1 GCA_003963455.1 Hyphomicrobiales bacterium | reverse complement strand
CAACTCCGAAGCCGGCATGGTCATGGTCAACCTGCCGACGGCGGGCGTCGACTTCCACGTGCCGTTCGGCGGCCGCAAGGGCTCGAGCTACGGTCCGCGCGAGCAGGGCCGCTACGCCATGGAGTTCTACACCACGGTGAAGACGGCCTATACATTCGCCGGATAATTCGGGAGGGGCTCTATGAGCGTGGCCGAAATGACATGGCTCAACCCGCCGCCGCACCACACGGTCGGCGACGGCACGCTCACCGTTCGCACCGGCAAGGACACCGACTTCTGGCGCGAGACCTTCTATGGCTTCTGGCGCGACAACGGCCATTTCCTCCACCGTCCCGTCGAAGGTGACTTCAGCGCCGAGGTCACCGTCAAGGGCGACTACAAGGTGCTCTACGATCAGGCGGGGCTGATGCTGCGGCTGAGCGAAACGCACTGGATCAAGGCCGGCATCGAATATACCGACGGCCTGGCTTACGTCTCCGTCGTCGTCACCAACGACACTTCCGACTGGTCGCTGGTCGCCATCGCCGCCGGCAGGGACGGCGTCAGGATCCGACTGACCCGCCACGCCGAGGCGATCCGCATCCAGTATCTGGACGCCTCGGACAGCCATTGGAAGCCGGTGCGGCTGGCTTATTTCCCGATCTCGAAATCGGCCGATGTCGGCATGATGTGCTGCTCGCCGCAGCGCGAAGGTTTCGATGTGACCTTTTCCGGCTTCTCGATCGGGCCGCCGATTTCTCGCGATTTGCACGGCTGAGCCCGGCAAAGTCGCCGTTCTTCCGCAATTGCCGGGAATGGCGTAAGACGGCGCGTCGCCTGATCCGAAGGGCCCGATGCCATCAAATGCTCCGCTGATCCTGTTCTGGACGCGCTACTTCGATAAACCCGTCGATATCGCGGAATGGTCGCAATGCTCCGTTCCGGTCGAATGGACCAACGATCGGCGGCGGCTTGCCGATGCCGATGCGGTGGTCTTCCATCTGCCGAATTCCCGCGAGATCGGCGACGCCCGCAAATATCCCGGTCAACTTTGGGTCGCCTGGTCGATGGAGAGCGTCGTCAACTATCCCGTAATGGCCGATGCGTCTTTCATGCGGCACTTCGACGTCGCCATGACTTACGAGCGCGGGTCGGACGTCTGGACGCCTTATCTGCCGCGAGCGGGCTGGTGGGATGCCGCGCGACATGAGCCCATACCGCCGAAGGTCGAGCGCGCGCCGACGGTGCATTTCCAGTCGTCGAGCTTCAACAAGAGCGGGCGCGACACATTCGTAACCGAGTTGTCGCGGCATATCGCGGTCGATTGTTACGGCCGCTACCGGTCCAACCGTCAGATCACCGGCCCCGATCTCGGGCGGCGGACGAAACTCGAAACCATAGGCCGCTACCCCTTTTGCCTGGCGCTGGAGAATTCGATTGCGCCCGATTACGTCACCGAGAAGATGTTCGATCCGCTCGCCGCCGGCACGGTGCCCGTCTATCTCGGCGCGCCCAATGCGGCGGAGTTCGTTCCGGATGGCTGCTATATCGACGCCGCGTCCTATCGCACGCCGGCCGAGCTTGCCGCCTATCTTCGGCATCTGGCTGAGACGCCGGGCGACTATCAGGCCTATTTCGCCTGGCGCTCGAGGCCCTTGCCCGACCGGCTGGCGCGACGGCTGGATGAACTGGACGCACCGGCGTGGCGCCGTTTGGCCGAACTCGTTCAGCGGCACGCGCAACAGCGCTCAGGCCGGCTATCGGGCAGGCCCTCGTTGCCGTTCGGCCCCATATCCTTCCTGCGCACGCGGCTGCGGCGCGCAAGGGCCGATCTCGGTCGTTGACCCGCCGTGTCCCGGCCCGTTCACCACGGTACGTGCAGGATTTCCAATTTGGGCAGTCCGACCGGCCTGATGCCGAGATCGTTGGCCAAGGCGCCGAAACCCTCGGTCTCGATCAGGTCGCGATAGGGGATTTCCGGAAAGCGAAGGCCGCCCCGATGCAAAGCCGCGTCGACGAGGAGCATCGTCCCGCCGACGCCATCGAGGCCGATGCTCTCGAGATGCCTGACGTCGCTGAGATGAAGGCGGTTGTAGGAATGCACCGGAGGTTGATGGATGCCGCCGCGTATCTCACGATAGTAGCGATAATCCTTCTCCTTGCGAACGCTGACGAAGCTGTTGAGGTCGAAACTGTCGCCGCCGGCGATCTTGACGCAATTGGGAACCGCGATGCGATGTCCGCTTTCGATAAGCCGGCTCAAAATGTCCTTGGGAAATCGCCACACATCGATATCTATCCACAGCGCCCAATCGTCGTCCGGGCCAAGGCCGTGGTCGATCAGGTGGTTGCGCACCTTGGCGATGGCGCCGCGCCGCGCGCGCTGCAGGCGTCGCTTCGCGCGCGTCAAACGGTCGAGGCGGATACCCGTTTTTTTCTGCAGCAGGACCACGTCGCGATAGATCCCGGTCAATCCCGCCGCCGCCTGCTGCAGTCGCTCCCAGCTTTCGTCCACGCTGTCGCCCTCGCAAAAGACGAGCTTGATCCTGTCCTTCGGGTAGTCGAGCGCGCCGACGGCATCGAGAAACGGCTGGATGTGATCAGCCGCGTCGCGCAACGGCACCAGAATGGCAACGTTGCGGCCTTGCGGCGTCGGTGCGGCAAGCGCCGCCCGACTGACGCTGCTCCTGGCCGCTGCTTCGTCCAGATGGGGCCCGCGCGTCAGATGATACAAGGCCCGGTATAGACGCGTGCGGACTTTGTCCCGCCAACCCGGCGGTGGACCGGACGTCCACCATGTTCCGGCCCAATGGTGGACCGAGAGTGTCGCAGCCTCGCCGCCTGCCCGGCGACCAGCCGAATCGACCGGCGCGAACAATGCCGAAGGGTGGATGGCGAAGGCGGATTGATCGTCATAGCTGAGCTGCGCCGAAGTCATCACGCAAGGGCCCGTCGCGTCGATGGCTTCCTTGGCCTTGGCCAGTCCCGGCAGGAAGGACAGGAGGTGGGGCCAGAAGGGATGGCCAGGCGGGCTGGCAATCGTGCCGTTGAACAGAAGGTAGGGCAAGCGGCGGAAATCGGCTTGCACCCGTGCGTGCGTGTCCGGCTCCCTGCAGAATACGATCCGCTCTTCGGCTGTCAGCGGATCGAACGGGGCCACGCATTCGCAGTCGATATCGGCATAGACGCCACCGAAATGATCCAGAAGCAAGTACCGTCCGGCATCCGCTCTCAGCACACCGCGTTCGTAACTGCAAAAGGTCGGCAGGAAGTCGGGATAATGCGCGGCGACGAACTCGAGCAGCCGACGGTCGCTCCAGAACATCATCGTCCAGTCCGGATGGTGCCGCTTCCAGCTCTCGACATAAGCCTGGAAGCGGTCGGGAATGTCGTCGGTCTTCCAGGTCTGGTGGAGTATCTTGGGGATCATCGAAGGCTCGTGTTCAACAGTTTCATCGGCTGGCGTCGTCCAGCCCCAGGCCATGACGTACGGCGTTAAGGATCGCCTGCGGCCCGAAGCGGGACCATGCAGTCCTATGGGCTCGGGCGCGCAATACGTCCATCCGGGTCGGGTCGTTGCAGAGTTCGATCGCCAGGTCCGCAAGGCCTTCATCGGCGTCGGACAGGAGCAGGTCTTCACCGTCGATAAGGTCGAGCCCTTCCGCCGCGAGCGGCGTCGCGATCACCGGAACGCCCCAGGCCATGGCCTCGAGGATCTTGATGCGCGTGCCGCCGCCCATGGCGAGCGGGATGACGCAGAGATGCGCGCTGGCCAGCAGCGGCCGGACGTCGTCGGGGCTGTCGACCAGGTCGATTCCATCCAGTTCCGCCAGGGCGCGAACGGGTGGCTTGGGCGAACGGCCTGCGAGAACGAGCCGCGCCGCCGGCAGCCTCGCGCGGATGCGCGGCAGGATGATGCGGGCCAGCCGTTCGGCGGCATCGACGTTGGGCTCGTAACCCAGATGGCCCACAAGCAGGATGACCGGGAATCCTTCCGAGGCAGCCGGCTGTGGCGGCGTCGCGGGCATTCCCTCGGCCCGCGGTATGCCGTTCGGCACGACATCGACAGGCATGGGTCGCGAAAGGAGCCCCGCGAGCCGCTCGCGGTCCGATGTCGAGCAGACCCAGATCCTGTCGCAGATGGCGGCGGCCCTTCGCTCGAGGCGCCGGACGCCCGAGGAAAGCGGCCGCCAGCTCTTCTTGCGCGGCAGCTGACCGGCAAGGTCCGATTCGACATTGTGCATGTCGAGAATGAGCTGCCGAACCAGCGGCCGCGACGCCTCGAGAAGCCTGAACAGCGCGACACCTTCGATGACGATCGTGTCGGGCTGAAAATCCCGGACGAGCATCTTGAGACGTGCCAGCGCCGGCCGGGGGATGCGGGCCTCGCCCTTGGTCCTCCGCCAGCCGAGCGGAGCGGCCTGCGTCTCGGCCGCGGTGGTCAGCGCTGTCACGCGGATGTCATGGTCGGCGGGTTGCGCATCGCCGCTCCGCGGCCTGACGGAGGCGAGGCAGACCGGGCCGAAATCGGCGGCCGCGACGGCGTTGCCGAAATTGCGGAGATCGGCCCCGGATGTCGGCGGAAAGGGCGGGTCGTGGCAGATGATCAGCGTTCGTTGCGGCCTTGCCGGCTGCGCCGCCGGAGACGCGCCCGCGCCGATCCCGGTCAGCCGTCCGATCTGGATCCTGGCGCGATATTGCAGTGCCTTCCGGCTGGCGCCCAGTTCCTTGTGGGCGCGAACCGCTCGCATCATGCCGGCGGCGTCCGCGAACATCCCATGCCTGATCAACTGGCGCGCGATGCGTTGCGCTATCCAGGCCTTTCGCCATTGCAGCGCATCCCTTTCGACGCCAGATCCGGCCAGCCTGTCCAGTTCGCGCGCTATGGCAAGAAAGGTCCGGCGCGGCGCGGTGACGAAGCGCCGGGCCATTCGCTCTTCGTTATGGTGATAGACGAGCACCGGAGCCTCGATCGTGACCACGTCGGCGCGCGCGAGCAGGGCTGTCCAGTAGCAGGTGTCCTCGTCGAGGTGGATCGCCTCCGGAAAGCGGATGCGGGCTGTCGCCCATCTTGCCACCAGCGCGCTCCCCATGGCGATCGGCCATAACTCGTTGCGGAGGTAGCGCCGGGTGTTCTGGCGCCTGTCGGAGCCATAACCGTGCGGCGTCTTGAGCTTGTCCGGCCGGTTTTTCGTGCGCCTTATGCTGGCCCCGATCGCGAGGCCGGCGCCGCTCTGTCCCTCCAGCGCGGCGCGCAGCAGGGAAAGGGTCCCGGGCATCACCTGGTCATCGGCGTCGAGGAAGAAGATGGATGCGCCGCTGGCCCACTCGATTCCCACGTTACGGGCGGCGCCCGCGCTGTCCAGGCGTACGCCTACCACTTCCAGGGGCAGGCCATGGCGCCGCGCGCTCTCCATCGCGACGGCGGCCGTCTGGTCACCCGATCCGTCGTCGACCACAAGGATCTCCCGGATAAGCGATCTGTCGGGGATCAGGCTGGCCAGCGCCGCGCCGATCGTCGCGGCGGCATTTCTTGCCGGAATGACGACACTGATGTCGGCGGTCATGCCCTCAGCCACTCACTGCCGCTCGAAGAAGCCGCGCTTCAGCAGGCGGTCGTAATGGTGTTTGAGCGGCGATACCGGGCTTAGCGAAAGGCTGGCCAGGTTGTCGACCTGCAGCGGTTCGACGTCGAAGGGCGACTGGTTGTCCAGCCAGCGATAGGACGAGCCGTCCTTGAGCACCGAGGGGCTGGCCAAGATATAGCCGCCGAGCGCCTTGACGTGACCGACCCGTCGCATGCCGAAATGAAGGCTGGACGACACCGTCGGCTCCCGCGTCCTCAGATAGACGTGGTAGCCGCCCGGTGATTTCGCCATGGGCGTGCCGTCTGCAATCCCCTTGTGGGCTCCCAGCCACGTCCGGCAGCCGGCTTCGTTGTCGAAATCCAGGATCATCAGGTTGGAGTATCCTCCCAATATGCCGACATTTCCGGAGAAATCGTGAAACCAGCGTGCGATTTCTTCGCTGCCCGGAGGCTTCTGCGCCAGTTGAAAAGCGACGGAGGTGAAAGCCAGCTCCTTGAGGTCCTTGCGCAATGTCTGCAAATGCAGGGGTTCATACCCCATCGCATCGAGATCGAGATGCTTGCCGCCTGCCCGAAGCGGCAGGCATATGTAGCCTCGCTGCAGCAGCCTCGCGGCATAGTCGGACATTACTTCGGCCTGCATGTGAGAGCGGTCCGCGACCTCCCGTATGATTCCGGCGATCTTCCTTAGCCAGCGGCACTCCCGTCAAGCGGGGGATCGAAACGCAAATCGCTTCGGCATCGCGCCGACGCCATTTGCAGCCTAACCGCTCACGCTTTTCCTGGAATAGCTTTAGCCGTCCATCCGGTGCTGGAAGAATTGCAGGAACAATTCGCGCTCGGTGGTGATGTCGAGCTTTTCGTAGATGCGCCGGCGATGGTTCTTCACCGTGCCGACGGTGATGCCGAGCCGCTCGGCGATGTTGGCGGTCGGATGCCCGGCCAGGATCAACTGCACGAGCTCGCGCTCGCGCGAGGACAGCTCCGGCCACAGGCTCGCCGGTATGCTCGGCTTCTGCCGTGGCGATGCGCCGGGGCCGCTCGGCGCCGAAGTGCGAGAGAAGTCGCTGCCGCGCGCCTTGATGTCGAGCGCATGCAGGGCCTCGAACACCGGCAGCCGCTCGGTCAGCAGCGCGATCTCACTGTCCTTGAACGAGACGGTCGAGCGGTCGAGGAAGATGCCTAGGCACCAGTCGCCGCCGTCGGCGAGCATGATGCCGACCTCGTCGCAGATTTCGGACTGCGCCAGGAAACCGGCAATGTACTGGCCGCGCTTAGCCTCCTCGTCGGCCAGCCCTTTCAGCGGCATGATGCCGAGGCGACGCTCGCGCCGCCAGGACGCATAGAAGGGATCGAAGACATAGTAATTGTCGAGATAGCGCCGCACCATCTCGTCCGAGAAGCGCCGGTGCTTGACGAATTCCGGCGTCTTCGTCGCCGAATAGCGCGTCACCGTCACCAGGTCATGCGCGATGTCCGCGCCGATCAGGTCGATCAGGCAGTCGACATGCCGGTCGGTGCCGGTGGCGGCGATCGCCTTGGCCAGCGGCGCCCAGATATTGCCCATGCGCATGCCCTTTTCTCGGCGAACCGCGCCGCGCGGTCATTGTGTCTTTAGGCATATGG
>RXJA01000375.1 GCA_003963455.1 Hyphomicrobiales bacterium | reverse complement strand
GAGGCTTGCATGAACCCGAACGGCCAGATCGCGATCGTCACCGGCGGGGGATCCGGCCTGGGAGAGGCGACGGCGCGCGCGCTTGCGGCCAGGGGCGCCCGTGTCGCCATCCTCGACGTCGGCATCGAGCGCGCGGCGAAAGTCGCGGCCGATATCGGCGGCATTGCCGTCCAATGCGACGTCAGCAGCGGCGACAGCGCCACCGCGGCGATCACCGAAGTGGCTGCAAAACTTGGTGAGCCGCGCATCCTGGTCAATTGCGCCGGCATCGCCATCGGCGTGAAGACCATCGGCAAGGATGGACCGCATCCGCTCGACCAGTACCGCAAGGTGATCGAGATCAACCTGATCGGCACCTTCAACATGATCCGCCTCGTCGCCGACCGGGCGGCGAAACTCGATCCGCTGGAGGGCGGCGAGCGCGGCGTCATCGTCAACACCGCCTCCGTCGCCGCCTATGACGGCCAGATCGGCCAGGCGGCCTATTCTGCTTCCAAGGGCGGCGTCGTCGGCATGACGCTGCCGGTGGCGCGCGATCTGGCGCGCTCCGGCATCCGCGTCTGCACCATCGCGCCCGGCATCTTCAAGACCCCGATGATGGCCGGCATGCCGCAGGAGGTGCAGGATTCGCTCGGCGCTTCCGTGCCCTTCCCGCCCCGGCTCGGCGAGCCGTCGGAATATGCGGCACTTGCCCTCCACATCGTCGAGAACCAGATGCTGAACGGCGAGACCATCCGCCTCGACGGCGCCATCCGCATGGCGCCGAAATAGGCGCGGGATGACTGGCTTGCCGACAGGCGCCGGTGTTTCCACCGAAGGGACCGGCCCGCTCGCCGGCTTGAAAGTCATCGAGATGGCCGGGCTCGGTCCAGTGCCGCTTGCCGCCCTGATGTTGTCCGAAATGGGCGCCGAGGTGTTGCGCATCGAACGCGCCGATGCCGGCCAACCGTTCCTGAGGCTGCCGGAGGAATACGACCTCGACCGCCACGGCCGTTCCATCCTCAAGCTCGACCTGAAGCGTCCGGCGGGCGCGGAGCTGTTGCTGCGGCTCGCGGCATCGGCCGACCTGCTTGTCGAGGGTTTCCGCCCCGGCGTGATGGAGCGGCTCGGCCTCGGACCCGATGTGCTCTTCGAACGCAATCCGGCGCTGATCTATGGCCGCCTGACCGGATTCGGCCAGGACGGACCGCTGTCCGGGCGAGCCGGGCACGACATCACCTATCTCGCCTATGCGGGCCTTCTGCACGCGATCGGCAGAAAGGAGGCGCCGCCCGTGCCGCCGCTCAATCTCGTCGCGGATCAGGGCGGCGGCGCCATGATGCTCATCGTTGGCGTGCTCGCTGCTCTTTTCCAGCGTTCGCTGACCGGAAAGGGCCAGATGGTCGATGCCTCGATGATCGAGGGGGCCTCAATGCTCGCGGCGCCGATCCACGCCTACATGGCGGCGGGTCTGTGGAGCGACAGGCGTGGCGAGAACCTGCTCGATTCCGGCGCGCCTTTCTACGACACCTATGAGACGGCGGACGCAAGGCACATTGCCGTCGGCTGCCTCGAACCGCGTTTCTTCGGCGAATTCGCCAGGCTGTTGCCGCTCGCGGGGCATTTTGTCGGCAGCCAGTATGACAAATCGTCGTGGCCCGCGATGCGCGCCGCAATTGCCAGCCGGGTCAGGGAGAAAACGCGCGACGAATGGGCCGGGCTTTTCGCCGCGTCCGATGCCTGTGTCGCGCCCGTGTTGTCGCTGGTCGAAGCCAGGAACCACCCGCACAATTGCGCCAGACAAAGCTTTGTGAAGTCCGGCCGGTTCGAGCGCCCGGCGCCGGCGCCGCGTTTTCCGCAAGGCCCGCGAGCGCTTGCCGCAACGCCCGCCGCCGGCGGTGGCGCGCCCGCGAGCATGTTGGCCCGCTTCGGCTTGAGCGAAGAGGAGGTCGGGGCCCTTGCAAAGGCGGGTATACTCGGCCGATAACCGGACAACAGAAATCAACTTATCTCGGGTGAGCTTGTGACCGAACCGAAAAAAGACGTCATTCGCCGGACCGACGCCGAGGCGATCAGGCTGGCGAAAACCCTGATCCGCGCGGCGCGTTTCGGCGCGCTGGCGGTGATCGAGCCCGGCACCGGGGCGCCGCTGGCCAGCAGGGTTGGCGTCGCCACCGATATCGACGGCGCGCCGCTGATCCTGATATCGATGCTGTCCGCGCATACCGCTGCGCTTATCGCCGATCCGCGCTGCTCGCTGCTTCTTGGTGAACCCGGCAAGGGCGACCCGCTGGCGCATCCCCGCATCAGCCTGGCATGCCGTGCACAAAGGCTGGAGCGGGGCTCGGCCGACCAGATCCGCGCCGAACGGCGCTACCTCAACCGCAATCCGAAAGCGAAGCTCTATGCCGGTCTCGGCGACTTCTCGTTCTTCCGGCTCGAACCCGAGCGCGCCAGCCTGAATGGCGGCTTCGGCAAGGCCTATCTTCTCGACCGCGATGATTTCATCAGTGGAGGCGGCCTTGTCGAGGAGTTGGCCGAAAGTGAACAATCCGCGCTGGATCACATGAATGCCGACCATCGCGACGCGATTGCCCTCTATGCCCGTCACTTCGGCCGCGCCGCGGGCGGCGGCTGGATCGCCATCGGCTTCGATGCCGATGGCATGGATCTCGCCACCCCGGACGCGACCTGCCGGATTTTCTTTCCGCATCCCCTGCAGACTGCGCGCGATCTGCGTTCGGTACTGGTCGAGATGGCCAGGACGGGACGCGCGGCGGAGCAAGAACGATAGTTGATCGCGCGCTGGCGAAAGCAACGCTTGAGATTTGAACGAAATGATCTACCTTCGTTGTAACGCTGATTCAGCAGCGCCCATCGACATCTGAATTGTGGAATCAGGCGCCATTGCCCCCTGGCGCCAGGATGAGCCAAGACCCCTGGGGGATCTATGACCTCAAATAGACTGATCGCCAGTGCGGAATCGGCGGCCGCGTTTCTCACTCTCATGGGCAACGAGAAGCGCTTGTTGATTGTGGCCTATCTGATGGATGGTGAGATGTCGGTCGGCACCATCGCCGAGAAGGTGCAACTCAGCCAGTCCGCGCTGTCGCAGCATCTCGCCAAGCTGAGGGCGCTCGATCTCGTCGAGACCCGGCGCGACCGCCAGATGATCTACTATTCCTGCAAATCCGAAGCGGCGCGCGAGTTGCTGCGCATGCTGGAAGGCATTTTCGGCGAAGGCGATCTTTCCCAGATGGCGTACCGGTTGCGCCGCGCCGGGTCTTGACCCGCGCCATCCAAGGCCCCTTACCTCGCTGGCATTTTTTGCCGGCGAGATTTGCATGAACCTCATTCCCATCGACGATCCCCGGGACGCCCGCGTCGCCGCCTATCTCGACATCCGCGAGCGCGATCTCGTCGGCCGGCACGGCCGTTTCGTCGCCGAGGGCAAGGTGGTGCTGGACCTGTTGTTGTCGACCGGGCGCTTCGCCGCCGAGTCGGCTCTCATCCTCGAAAACAGGCTGGCGGGCCTGCAGTCGATCCTGGAAAAGGCGCCTTCCGATTTTCCGGTCTATGTCGCCGGCGGCGAGGTCATGGACCGGATCGCCGGCTTCCACATGCATCGCGGAATCCTGGCGATCGGCGTGCGTGGCGGGGCGGCGCCCGCCGAGGTTCTGGTGGAAACCCTGCCCTGGCGCGCATTGACCGTCGTCCTGGTCGGCATATCCAATCACGACAATATGGGGGCGATCTTCCGCAATGCCGCGGCCTTCGGAGCGGACGCGGTGTTGCTCGACGGGACCTGCTGCGACCCGCTCTACCGCAAGGCAATCCGCGTTTCGGTCGGCGCGGCGCTGAAGGTTCCCTTCGCATCCTTCGGCGACACCGGAACCTTCACCGCGACGCTCGACCGGCTTGGCTTCAGCCAGTTCGCTCTCTCGCCGCGTGGAAAGATGGACATCCTCGACGCGGAGCGTTCGGCCAGGCTGGCACTCTATCTCGGCACGGAAGGCGAAGGCCTGCCGCCGGATCTGCTCGCCCGGCTGCACACGGTGAGGATCACCATGGCGGAAAGTTTCGACAGCTTGAACGTCGCGGCGGCCTCAGCCATCGCCCTGCATCACTTTTCGAAGGCCGCCGCCCCATAGGCTGGACAGCCGCGACACAGGTTCAGTTGGTCGGGCCGGCCTTCTGCAGCGCTCTCACCCGGTCGGCAAGGCTGATGCCACGCCCACCCTGTTGCCCCTCGCCCGCCAGGGCCTTGGCGATGGGGGAATCCGGCCCGTCGAGTTTCATCGTCAGGTTGACGACCTCGGCCGCCAGTTCGTTCATCTGCTCTCGAAGGCCGGCGCCGGGGCGCGCATCAACGGCCGATTCGGGTCTTGCCGCTCCCGAGGCGGCAAGATCGCTCTTCAGCCGATTGTTCTCGCGCGCCAGCGCGGCCAGCCTTGTCTCGAGCCGCTCCCGGTCTGCCTCCAGCTTGGCGATTGCCCCGTCGACATCGTCACTTTTAGCATCGGCGCCGGAAACCAGCCGCGCGACGCCGTTTGCGGCGTTGGTCTCCTTCGAACGCTCACGCATTCGAGCGAGGTCCTTCTCGCGCCGGTCGAGTTTTTCCTCGCGGTCGGCAAGCGTCGCGAGCAGCCTCTCGACCTTCTTGTCGAGTTCGGCCGTCCTCCTCTTCTCCGCCTTCAACGCTTCGCGCGCTCCCTTGCTCTCCGAGGCGATCTCCTGGTTTCGCCTGTCCGCCTCCTTGCGCTGGCTGCGCAGCATCGCGATGTCGCTGGCGAGTTTTTCCAGTTCCGATTCGCGGGCAACCAGCTCGATCTGCCGGTTCGAGGACGAGAAGCTGGCGTCGTCATACATCTGCTCGAGCTTTTGCAGCTCCAGCACCCGCTTCTCCAACGCCCGCTCCGTCTGCGCGTGCTTTTCCGACAGGCGGTGCAAATCCTCCTCGCGCTGCCTGAGCTCCGCATTCTTGGCCTGCAGGTCGGCGAGCGCCTGGTTCTTGTCCTGCTTTTCGACCGCCAGCCCCTTCAAGGCCTCGCGCCCGCGAGCGATCTCCACCACCTGCTCGGCCGTCTTCTCCTGCAGGTTCTTGACGGTTATCTCCAGGCGGCGCGTCGTCATGGCATATTCCGCCCGGACCCGGTCCTTGTCCGCCTGGATTTCGGCCTGTGTCAGCGGGAGCGAGGCCTCCAGGCGCCTGCGTGTCAAGACGACGGCCCGCCGCCAGACCGCCGGCGCGATCAGCGACACCAGAAAAACGGCGCAAAGGAAACCGAGTACGAAGAACAGGACCGACTGGACCAAGGCGTGCTATCCACATTACGGAGCGGCAATCGCTGGATTGTGCCACCTTGGCATGGCGGAAATTCAACGCCGCGGCAAGAGCTTGCGGCGGCGCGATCAGCACTGTCCGAGCGGCTTTTACGGGCAGAACCCGGTCAGAACGGGTTCCAGGTCGGTCTTTCGGTGAGCTTCAGATAGCCGAGATTGACGCCGAGACGGGCGCCGACGCCGGTGCGGATCGGCACGAGCAGCACACGGTTGTTCTGCAACACGTTGAAGCCGACGCCGGCAATGACATAGGCCGAGCCGGCGACGCCGCCGAAACGGTTGTAGAGGCTGCTGATGTCGTCGAGGTTGTAGACCAGCATCATCACCCGCGAGCCCTCGCCGCCGAAGTCCCAGCCGAGCGACGGCCCTTGCCAGAACACCTTATGGTCGCCGGCATTCTTGGTGTAGAGCGTCCCCTCGCCATAGGTCAGGCCGCCGATCAACGCGCCGGATCCCTCCTCGCCCAGCAGGTAGCCGTTGGGCAAGCCGTAGGACGCAAAGATCTTCTCGACGACGGTGGCCAGGCCGCCGGACGTCTCGCCGAAGAACTTATGACCGGAATCGATGATTTCCTGAGCTGTGTACTGTTGGGCCCGCGATGCCGCGGTCGAAAGGACCAGAGCTCCCAGGAGTGTGATGGTCATGGTGAGGACGCGGACGAACGTCCGGCCGTAGAATCGGGAAAACATGCTTCCAATCTCCGTCAGGGAGCACTTTCGCCGACGCCTCGCACCCCTGCGGCTCTTGGCGGCCGTTCAGGGTGGCTATCACGGGCAAACTATGCCGTAATCCTTTTTCAACCATTAAGCTCTCACAGGAAGATGGCGGTTCGAAGGCCGCGCCTTGGCCCCGGCGACGGGTTTTCCCCCTGTAAACACATCATTTTCGCCGTCGACAATTTTGGATTTGTTGATGCGCGCTCGGGCGCTGTGTATTCAGAAAGCCTTGGAAAAGAGCGTGATTCGTGTGGGCAGGCGCGAAAACGGTCGCTCGGCCATGAACAAGTGACGCAAGCAGGGATTTCACCGATGGCCGAGCTCTTTACCCTTTCCGCGCCCGATCTCGCGGCGCTGCTTTGCAGCCGTGTCTGCCACGACATCATTTCGCCGGTCGGCGCCATCAACAATGGCCTGGAACTGCTTGACGAAGGCGGCGCCGACGAAGACGCCATGAAGCTCATTCGCCAGAGCGCCAAGAACGCCTCGGCGCGGCTGCAGTTTGCCCGCATAGCCTTCGGCGCCGCGGGTTCCGCTGGCATGATGATCGACACCGGCGACGCCGAGGCCGTGGCCATCGCCTTCCTGAAGAACGAGAAGCCCGAACTGGTATGGAACGGCTCCCGCGCGCTCTTGCCCAAGAACAAGGTCAAGCTGCTGCTGAACCTCATTCTCGTCGCCCATGCGGCCATCCCGCGCGGCGGCAAGCTGGTGATCACCCTGGAAAATCTCGAGACCGAACCGCGTTTTTCGCTGTCGGCCAGCGGCCCGATGCTGCGCGTGCCGCCGAAATTCCTCGAACTGCATTCCGGGCACAAGCCGGAGGAGCCGATCGACGCCCATTCGGTCCAGCCCTACTACACGCTGCTTCTGGCGCGTGAGGCCAATATGACGATCTCGATCCACGCGACCGCCGACGAGATCGTGCTCACGGCTGCATAGTCGCAAGAAACGGCCAAGTATCGCTTATCGCCAATATTTGTGCCGGCAGCCCTGGCGCAGCAACGTTTTCGCCCATTGCCGTGACGGTGTCGCGGCCCGAGAGGGTGCGTCATGCCCCTTTGGAAAAACTTTACCTAACGGCTTTTCAGCTTCTTTACCAGATTGGCCTATGGTGGCTTCCGGTTACCCGGAGGTTGCCGGTTCGGCAGATGGCAAAGAGGACCCGGACATGAAGCGCTGCCTGTTCGTCGATGATTCGAGCGTCATCAGGAAGGTCG
>RXJA01000156.1 GCA_003963455.1 Hyphomicrobiales bacterium | reverse complement strand
TGACGACGAGATCGTCGCCAGGATGGGCTTTGCCGGCGAGGTGCGCGTCACCGTCGACCGCGTCAAGGTGCGCAAGCGCTTCCTCGGCTGGGCGAACTTCGTCTTCGACACGCGCTCGCCCTTCTTCGGCAAACCGGCCGGCGAGGTGATCTCGCTGATTGTCTCCGGGCCTGAGCTTCAGCCCGGCACGTCGAACCTCGCCTTGGCCGCCGACAACATCTGGAACAACGCGCAGTGGCAGCATGGCGATGTCTGGACAAAACTGCTGCAGACCATCGTCATGGCCTTCCTCGGTACGCTGCTCGGCGGCATCGTCGCCTTCCCGCTGGCCTTCTTCGCCGCCCGCAACATCACGCCAAGCGGGCTGCTCAGCCAGGTGCTGAAACGCTTTTTCGACTTCATGCGCTCCGTCGACATGCTGATCTGGGCGCTGTTCTTCACCCGCGCCTTCGGCCCCGGACCGCTGGCAGGCAGCGCCGCGATCTTCTTCACCGAGATCGGCACATTGGGCAAAACCTATTCCGAGGCGCTGGAGAATATCGACGACAAGCCGCGCGAGGGCGTGCTGTCGACCGGCGCCAACGGTATTCTGGTACAGCGCTACGGCGTGCTGCCGGAAGTGGTGCCGGTTTTCATCAGCCAGACGCTCTACCAGTGGGAATCCAACACCCGCGGCGCGACCATCATCGGCGCCGTCGGCGCCGGCGGCATCGGCTTGAAATTGTGGGAAGCGATGCGCACCAATTCGAACTGGGCCAACGTCTTCTACATGGTGCTTTTGACCCTGCTCGTCGTCTTCATCTTCGACAACATCTCGAACTTCCTGCGCCGAAGGCTGAGCCGCACGCTGCATGATTACAACAGGCTGCAGGCCGAGCACGGGTAGCTCGGACTCCATCATCCCCGGGTTTGACCAGGCTTGACCCGAGGATGACGAATGGAGCGCTTACGCGGCAGCTCTCCATCCCTTTCTTATATGCCTGTACCCCTCGCGATAAACCACCTCCGGGCTCTCCGCGAAATCGCGCCACACCTTCGTCGCCGCCGCCAAATCCTTCAGCGAGCGGCCGAACGACTCGATGGTCAGCCAGTCGTCATAGCCGGTCCGGCGAATGGCGGAGAAAGTCTCCTTCCAGGGGATGTTGCCGCGCCCCGGCACGCCGCGGTCGTTTTCCGAAATGTGGATATGAACGACGTTTCGGCGATGCTTCGTATAGGCGCCGATCGGATCGGCCTCCTCGATATTGGCGTGGAACGTGTCGTACATCGCTTTGATGTGCGGCCGGTCGATCGCGTCGATATGCTCCGACAGGTCGGCCATGGTGTTGAGCAGATAGCATTCGAAGCGGTTCAGCGCCTCCAGCCCGATGGTCACGTCTCTCTTGCCGGCATGGTCGCCGATGGCGCGCTGCGAGGCGACCGAGCGCCTCTTCTCAGCAGCCGTCGGCCCGCTGCCGGAGAAGGCGCCGAGCGTCGAATGCAGCGGCCCGCTGAGGGTATCCGCGCCAAGAGCCGCGCTGCAGTCGATCGCCCATTTCATATAGTCGATTCCGGCCTTGCGCGTCGCGGCGTCCGGCGAGATCAGGTTCATCGCCGGATCGCCCATGGCCGAGACCGCCGTGCGCTCGAGGCCGATCCGGTCGAGCATCTCGCCGAGCTTTCTGTAGTCGTCGGGCGCCCCGACGAAGACCGGTATCTCGACGCCGTCGAAGCCGGTCGCCTTGATGTCCCTCAACAGCGCCTCGTGCTTCTTCGAGACGCTGGTCGTCCACAAGAACATGCACATGCCGATTTTCATCGACGCCCCCTCCTGCCTCAGGTGCTACCGACGGTTTGTTATGTCGAACCCTCGGCGCGGACCTGCAATTGCTCCCTCAGTTCGACCATTTCCTCGTGATGGTCGCCGAAACTATAGGCATCGATCCAAAACCCAATGCCTAGCGCCGTAGCACTGCGTTGAGCGTCGAAGTCGAGCTCCCAACTGAAGCTTTGATAGGCGTGGCTCACGCAAACAATTTGAGTTTTGAACTTCACGCGCACTTTCAAAAGCTCGTCCCTGCGCGGGCTCAGCCTTCTCAACAGAGTGTCGATATGAAGATTGAGCGGTTCGGTATCTTCCAATCCACTATTGAGCTTCCATGAGGATGATCGGCGACGAAAGCTGTGCCCGCGTCGTTCGAAAACGTCTCCCAACCGCCAGCTTTCATTAGGCTCGAGGCCCAAAAGGCTCGTTATCTCCGCGGGATCGTCCTCGCCGACGGCACGAAAATAGGCGTATTGCCGATCGGTCTCAGGGGGCGAGGTCATCTATCCCTCTATTCCGAGGAATCCATCTGTGCCTCACAGCTTCGTCCACGCCCCGTTCTTCTTCGACGACTTCACGCAGGCCTCGATGAAGGCCATGCCTTCGACGCCGTCCGCGATCGTCGGGAAGACCACATCCTTAGCCGGCTTGCCGCCCTTCCGGCGCGCCGCGCGGATGGCGCGGGCGGCCTCCTGGTAGATGTTGGCGAAACCTTCGAGATAGCCTTCCGGATGGCCGGACGGCACACGTGTCACGCGAGCGGCCACAGGCATCGCGCCGGCGCCGGCCCGCGTCAAAAGCTGCTTTGGCTGGCCGAACGGCGTGTACCAGAGATAGTTCGGATCGGCCTGCACCCATTCCAGCCCGCCCTTGGAGCCGTAGACGCGCAGCTTCAGCCCGTTCTCATGGCCGGGCGCCACCTGGCTTGCCCAGATCATGCCCTTGGCCGGATGCTTGTTGCCGGTCGGCTTGAAGCGCAGCATGACATTGACATTGTCGTCGAGCTGGCGGCCCGGCACGAAGGCGTCGAGATCGGCCGACAGCGTATCCAGTTCCAGGCCTGACACGAAGCGCGCGAGATTGTAGGCATGCGTGCCGATGTCGCCCAGCGCGCCGCCCGCGCCTGCCTGCTTGGGGTCGGAGCGCCAGGAGGCCTGCTTCTGGCCGGTGGCGGCGAGGTCCTCGGTCAGCCAGTCCTGCGGATATTCCGACTGCACGATGCGGATATCGCCGAGCATGCCCTTGGCCACCATCTCCCGCGCCTGCCGGATCATCGGATAGGCAGTGTAGTTGTGGGTCAGCACGAACACCTTGCCGGTCTTCTCGACCAGGGCGGCGAGCTTCTTCGCCTCGGCAAGCGAGGTCGCCAGCGGCTTGTCGCAGATCACGTGGATGCCGGCCTCGAGGAAGGCCTTGGCCGCCGGCACGTGTACATTGTTGGGCGTGACGATCGCCACTGCCTCGATGCCGTCGGGACGCTTGGCTTCGGCCTTGGCCATCTCGGCGTAGGAACCATAGCTTCGCGCGGGATCGAGCCCGAGTTCGACGGCGGAAGCCTTCGCCCGCGCCGGGTCCGACGACAGCGCGCCGGCCACGAGCACGAAATCATTGTCCATGCGCGCCGCGATGCGGTGAACCGCGCCGATGAAGGCGCCCTGCCCGCCGCCGACCATGCCGTAGCGGATCGGACCGCCTCCCGTTTCCGACTTCGATGCGCCGACCATTTTTTGTCCTCTCTTGCTCCTCACCCTCCCCCTTGTGGGGAGGGTCGACGCGCAGCGTCGGGGTGGGGGTATTAGGAGTCCGCTGCGGCTTGGGATTCAACCCCACCCGGACCTGTGGCCAGGGGTCAAATCCCCATCATTGCGCGCAGCAGCGTCTTGTCGGTCGTGCCGGCGGCGAAATCGTCGAAGGCCTTTTCCGTCACCCGGATGATATGATGCTGGATGAAAGGCGCGCCTTCCGCGGCGCCGTCCTCGGGATGCTTCAGGCAGCACTCCCATTCCAGCACCGCCCAGGAATCGTAATTGTACTGGGTGAGCTTGGAGAAGATGCCACCGAAATCCACTTGGCCGTCGCCCAGCGAGCGGAAGCGGCCCGCCCGGTTCACCCAGCCCTGGTAACCTGAATAGACGCCTTGCCGGCCGCTCGGGTTGAACTCGGCATCCTTGACGTGGAACGCCTTGATCCGCTCGTGGTAGATGTCGATGAATTCGAGATAGTCGAGTTGCTGCAGCAGGAAATGCGACGGGTCGTAGTTGATGTTGCAGCGTTTGTGGCCGCCGACCGCGTCCAAGAACATCTCGAAGCTCGCGCCGTCGAACACGTCCTCGGAAGGGTGGATCTCGTAGCCGACATCGACCCCATTGTCTTCGTAGACATCGAGGATCGGCTTCCAGCGTTTGCCGAGCTCACCAAAGGCTTCCTCGATCAACCCGGCCGGCCGCTGCGGGAAGGGATAGAGGTAAGGAAAAGCCAACGAGCCTGTGAACGAAACCGAAGCATTCAGCCCGAGATTGCGCGATGCCTTGGCGCCGAACTTCATCTGTTCGACAGCCCATTTCTGCCGCGCCTTGGGATTGTTGTGCACTGATGGCGGCGCGAAGCCATCCATCTGCGCGTCATAGGCGGGATGCACCGCGACCAGCTGCCCCTGCAGATGCGTCGACAGTTCCGTGATCTCGACGCCGGCGTCGGCGCAGATGCCTTTCACCTCGTCGCAATAGGCCTTCGACGAGGCCGCCTTCCCGAGGTCGAACAGGCGCCCGTCCCAGGTCGGAATCTGCACGCCCTTGTAGCCCAGGCCGGCCGCCCATTTGGTGATCGAGGCCAGCGAATTGAATGGCGCCGCGTCGCCCGCGAACTGCGCCAGAAACAGGCCGGGACCCTTCATCGTCGTCGGCATCGGCATCCTCCCTCATTGTTTTCGCGACCAAGCATAGCGCCGATCGAAGCGAGGGCCAGCCTGTTTGGTCAAACCCTGTCGGCGTCTACGCGTTGCGCCATTCTGGTATTACCAAATACTGCAATCCGGTCAAGCGGCCGAAAACCGAGGAGATAGGGTGGACCTGCAAAGCAGTGGGCAAGATTCTCTTATAAAATCAGTCAATTACTTGACCAAAAGGGCCCCCATATCCGACTTCTTGCCGTGTATGAAAATTTGCTGTAGAGGTCATGATAAGCCCAATTGGTCGAACCAGTTTCGGGGAAACGCTGGCAACGCCTTGGGGAGGAATCGTGCGGGCGCCTCGATCGGAGGCGGCGCGGGGTAAATGTGACAGGCGAATTCTGGGAAGGATAGACCATGCATCTTTCGACGCACAATTGGATGCGCGCGGAGCCGCTGGAGGTGACGCTGAAGCGCATCAAGAAATTCGGCTATGAATCGATCGAGATCTCTGGCGAGCCCGAACAGTACAAGACCAACGAGACGCGTGCGCTGCTCAAGGAGCACGGCATCCGCTGCTGGGGTTCGGTGACGCTCATGCTCGGCGAACGCAACCTCGCCGCCAAGGATCAGGGCCAGCGCGAGCGCTCGGTCCAATACGTCAAGGACGTGCTCACCATGGTGAGCGAGCTCGACGGCGAGATCATCACGTTGGTGCCTGCCACCGTCGGCAAGGTCGTGCCGGACGGCACCGAGGCGGAGGAATGGGGCTGGGTGGTCGATGCCACGCGCGAATGCTTCACCCATGCCAAGAAGGTCGGCGTCAGGATCGCCATCGAGCCGCTCAACCGTTTCGAGACCTATCTCTTCAACCGCGGCGCCCAGGCGCTGGCGCTCGCCGACGCGGTGAGTCCCGAATGCGGCGTCTGCCTCGATGCCTACCACATCCACATGGAGGAATTTAACGTCTATGACGCGATCCGCCAGGTCGGCAAGCGCCTGTTCGACTTCCATGTCGCCGACAACAACCGTTTCGCCGCCGGTCTTGGCCAGATCGACTGGCCGAAGATCGTCGGCACGCTGAAGGAAGTCGGCTATGACGGCGCCCTGACCAACGAATTCGTCGCGCCCGTCGACCGCACGCCGGCCGCGCCCTATCCGGACATGGTCGAGCGCAATCCGGTCGACATCTCGCCCGAGCAGCTCAAATTCATCCAGGACCACGGCTCCAGCGTGCTCACGGAAAAATTCTACACCGACCAGATGCGCATCACCGCTGAAACGCTGCTGCCGCTGATCAAGTAGAACTCCGATTGAAGCCTATCCTTCCGCCCGAGGGGCGGAGGGGCCGAAGGAAAAACATGCGCATCAAAAGCGTCCAGGCCTGGTGGGTCCGTATTCCGATCGAAGTCGCGAAGCAGCATCGCAGCGACTTCGGTCAGGTGACGACGTTCGACGCCGCCATTTTGCGCATCGAGACCGATGACGGCCTGGTCGGCTGGGGCGAAGGCAAGAATGCCGCCGGCAGCGCCGGCAGCTATGGCGCGCTGGTCCATATGCTGAACCACGAGGTCGGCCCGCAGCTCATCGGCCGCGATCCGGCCGACATCGGCGTCATCTGGGAAATGCTCTACAACGACGTGCGGCATGAGACGGCGGCGCATGCCGGCCATGCCATGCCTCAGCTGGCGCGGCGCGGCATGAGCGTGGCGGCGATCAGCGCCGTCGACATCGCGCTCTGGGACATTCTCGGCAAGTCGCTGGGGCAGCCGGTGTGGCGCCTGCTCGGCGGCCGCAAGGTCGAGCGCATGCAGGCCTATGCCTCAGGCGGCTGGGCCGCCGCCGACGCGATTGGCGAACAACTGAAATCCTACATCGCCAAGGGCGGCTTCAAGGCGCTGAAGATGCGTGTGGGTGCCATGGACGGCGCCCCGCATGTTTCGGCCGCGCGCGTGCGCGCCGCCAGGCAGGCGATCGGGCCGGATGTCGAGCTGATGGTCGACGCGCACGGCACCTACACCGTCGCCGAGGCCAAGCGCTTCATCAAGCTCACCGCCGATCTCGACCTTGCCTGGTTCGAGGAGCCGATCATTGCCGACGACAAGCCGGGCATGGCCGAGGTGCGCGCCTCGGGCTCGACGCCGATCGCCACCGGCGAAAGCGAGGCGACGCGCTATGCCTTCCGCGATCTGGCGGTGCTGAAATCGGCGGATATCTTCCAGCCGGACCCGGCGTTTTGCGGCGGCATCAGCGAGGCGATGAAGATCGGCACCATCGCCAGCGCCTTCAACCTGCGCTTCGCGCCGCACCTTTGGGCCGGCGCGCCCTGCTTCTTTGCCGGGCTGCATGTGTGCGCGGCCTCGCCCGCCAGCTTCATCATCGAATATTCGCTCGGCGCCAATCCGATGATCCACGATCTCGTCGAGGAGACTGTCGAAGCGAAGGACGGTATGATAGCGATCCCTGAAAAGCCCGGATTGGGTTTCACCATCTCCGAGCGATTCCTGGAGGCGCACGCGCAACGTATTTGACGATGAAAGAAAAGAACCTTCTCGCGGAACTTGCCGCCTATCTC
>RXJA01000063.1 GCA_003963455.1 Hyphomicrobiales bacterium | reverse complement strand
TGCGGCTGAACCGAAAGGCGTTTTCTCGCTGCGCTCCCCTGCCCGGCCGAACCCTGTCGGCCTGCATGTGGCCAAACTCGTCGCTCTCGACATCGAAGCCGGCCGGATCGAGATCGATGCCATAGATTTGCTCGACGGCACGCCGGTCATCGACATCAAGCCCTATTACGCCTCGGTCGACGCCTTCCCCGAAGCGACCATCGCCGGGCGCGACGACAAATGAGCGCCCCCACCGGCCGCCGTCGTGCGATTGCCAAGGCGCTGACAGCGCTTTTGCCCCTCGCGCCCTACGCCGACATGGAAAAGATCCGCGCCGACGCCGGCTCGGTGCATATGAAGACCTTGCCGCCGACGATCGCAGTGTGGCTGGCCACAATCGCCCATGTCCGCCATGCCCACACCGACTACGAGAAGCTGCTCGCCGAAGGCTATGACCGCGACTCGGCGCGCTTCTTCGTCATCGAGCAGACCAATGCGGTGCTGACCCGCTGGCGCGCGACGCGCCTGCTCGAGGAAGACGACGAGGACGAGTAAGGTTCAAGACCGGATAATGCTTCGCGGGCCGGTAGCCTGGACTTACATCATCCGGAGCCCGCCCGCCGGCAACGCCGCGTGTCCTGTCCTGTGTCCCTGATCCCTCCCGCCAAATAATTCCGGCGGCGCCTCTGGAAAAACGCCAATAGCGCCGTACATGCAGCAAGCGGAGCATCCTCCGTTTACCCCGGAATTCATCGCCTCCAAAGGCAAGGATCGCAGATCATGACTGATAAGGTTTGGTTCATCACCGGATCGTCGAAGGGCTTTGGCCGCGTCTGGGCTGAGGCCGCGCTCGCGCGCGGCGACCGCGTCGTCGCCACCGCCCGCGATGCCGGCACGCTCGCCGATCTCGTCGGAAAATATGGCGACAAGGTCGCCGCCATGCAGCTCGACGTCAACGACAAAAAGGCGGTCGACGCCGCGATCGCCGCGGCGCACAAGCGTTTCGGCCGCCTCGACGTCGTCATCAACAACGCCGGCTACGGCCATTTCGGCGCCATCGAGGAAGTGACCGAGCAAGAGGCGCGCGACCAGATCGAGACCAATGTGTTCGGCGCCCTTTGGGTGACGCAGGCCGCGCTGCCCATCATGCGGGCGCAACGCTCCGGCCACATCATCCAGATTTCGTCGATCGGCGGCGTCAATGCCTTTGCCTCGCTTGGCCTCTACCACGCCTCGAAATGGGCGCTGGAAGCCTTCAGCCAGTCGCTCAGTCTCGAAGTCGCCGGGTTCGGCATCCATGTCACGCTGGTCGAGCCGGGCGGCTTCTCCACGGACTGGGCCGGCCCTTCCGCCAAGGTCTCCAAGCCCTTGGATGCCTATGAACCGACCCGCGCGGCGATGGCGGAGCGCCGCAGCCGTTCGGTGGCCGGCGATCCGCAAGCGACCGGTCCGGCAATGCTGGCAATCGTCGATGCCGCCGAGCCACCGCTGCGTGTCTTCTTCGGCGATGGCGGCCTGCCGATGATCCGGCAGGAATATGCCAACCGCATCGCCACCTGGGAAAAATGGGACCATGTCTCGGTGATGGCGCAGGGCGCCAACAAGAACCGGAAAGCCTGATCGCGACACCCGGCCGCGCTGCTTCAGGCGGCGCGGCCTTGTCGTTCAGGCTTGGTAGATCCACTGCTCTGGCACGCGCACCGAAATCTCTTCACCCATTTTGATCGTGCCCGGCTTCTCGACCCACGCGACAAGGCCGCGCAGCCGCTTCGCCTCCTTTGGAAAAAGCAGCGCGGTGGCCTCTTGATCCGCGGCGCCGACATGCCCGGCGATCGACTGTCCGGCAACGCGGCACGGCTTGTTCTGCCCGTCGACCTTGAGCGTCACGCCACCCTTGAAGAACAGCAACGAGCCGGCCGGCAGCATCGACAGTTGCGGCACGCCTTCGACCAGGAGGTTGGCGCCGATCCATTCCGGCTTGATCTCCTCCAGCCCCATGCGCTGGGCCACGATGGCAAGTTCGTCCGCCGCGACGAGCGACAGTTGCCGCTCGTTGCGCATTTCGGTGCCGCGCGGGTACCAGGGCTCCCGCCCGCCCGAACGCCGCGTCGTCCCTCCATGGAAGTCGCCCGCGATGCCGTCGAAGCCGAGCCGCAGTTCCTCGACCGCCCTCGTCTCGAAATGATCATGCGGAGCGGCATAGAGCGCCGCCGTCTTTGCCGTCAGCTTGCGGCCGGGCACGATGTCGACCGTCGGCTCCGTCACCGGGAAAAGCTCAAGGTTGGTTTCCTGCATGCCGCTGGTCTAAAGACCGTAGAGAATGCGGTCCAGTCGAAAGCGCTGATGATCCGATCATGCCGCTTGATGGCGATCACGACTTTCTTACCGCAAATCCCTTGCGCCGGCCGCCGCAGCCGCAATGCTGCCGTGCCGGCGACATAGGGGATCACCCGCAATCAGGAAGGTTCGATCCATGCAGGTTGGACAAGCTGTCGCCGGCCTCTGGCTGTTCTGGCTGGTTTCCTGGCTTCTTGCCGCCGCCTGGGCGGATCCGGCGCAAAAGCACGCTGATCTCAAGTCGGAGGCGCGCTACCGGGTGCTCTGGGTGGCCGGCACCGTCCTGCTGTTCGTGCCGGCGCACGGCTATGTCGGCCGGCTTCGGCTCTGGACGCCGACGCTCACGGAGGCCTGGATCTGCGTTGCCCTGATCGCCATCGGCATCGCCTTCGCCTGGTGGGCGCGTCTGCACCTTGGCCGGCTTTGGTCGGCCAACGTCACCGCCAAGGCCGGTCACCGCGTGGTCGATACCGGTCCCTACGGCCTGGTCCGCCATCCGATCTACACCGGCCTGCTGCTGTCCGTCCTCGCCACCATGGCGGCCAAGGGCACGGTCTGGGGCATTGCCGGCGCCGCCCTGCTGCTCGTCGGCGTCGTCGTCAAGGCGAGGCTGGAAGAGAGCTTCCTGCGCGGCGAGCTCGGCCCGGCCTATGACGACTACGCCAGGCGCGTGCCGATGCTGGTGCCTTTCGCGCCCGGTTGACCGCCGGCTATAGCATTCTCAGCAGCGCGCCGCCGATCGAATAGCCGGCGCCGAAGGCGCAGATCAGGCCGAAATCGCCGGCCTTCATGTCGGCGTGATTCTCCGACAGCGCGACGATCGCGCCGGCGCCGGCGGTGTTGCCGAGCCGCTCCAGCACCATCGGCGCGCGGTCGTGGTCGACGTCATGGCCGAAGGACAGTTTCAAGATCATCGCATTCATGCGCGCATTGGCCTGGTGCAGCCAGAAGCGGCGTATGCCCTCGGGCGTCAGCCCGTGCTCGGCCAGGAACTCCACGATGAATTTCTGGCCGGCCACGGTGACTTCCTTGAACACCTTGTTGCCGACCTGCTTGATCAGGTTGCCCTCCAGGTTGATCATGTAGGGATCGTCCTGGGCCGTGCGGGTGTGGTAGCCGAGATTGGTGCGGATGTTGTTCGACATCTGCGTCCAGATGCGGGTGTCCAGCACCTCGAAGCGCCCTGGCCGCTTCTCGCCCTGGGCAAGCCCCTCGACCACCATCGCCACCGAGGCGTCGCCGAATATGAAATGCGTCTGCCGGTCGCGGAAATTGAGATGCCCCGTGATGATCTCCGGCGTCGACACCAGGATGCGCTTGTGCACCCCCGACCTCACCAGGTTGACGGCGACATGAAGCGCGGCGGCCGCGGAAGAGCAGCCGAGGCCCATGTCGAAGCCGGCGCCCTTGGTGCCGAGTGCGTCCTGCATCTCGATGGCGATGGCCGGATAAGGCCGCTGATGATGCGAGGCCGAGCAGATCACCAGATCGATGTCCGCCCCATCGATTCCGGCATGGGCTAGCGCCTTCCTGGCCGATGCGACGCCGAACTCCGCCTCCAGCGACAGCGCATCATCCGGCCGCGCCGGAATACGCGGCGCCATGCGGGTCGGGTCGAGGATGCCCTCGCGCTCGATGACATGGCGGCTCTTCACGCCCGACGCATGCACGATGAAGTCGCTGTCCGATTTCTGCAGAGGCGGCTCGCCGGTCGTGGCGCGGCGCGCATTCTCGGTGTCGACCCAACTGTTGAAGCTTGCGACCAGCTCCTCATTGGTAATGACGGGTTCAGGGATTTCGGCGCCGATGCCGCTGATGATGACGCGATGCATATCCAATCCGTACCGGGCTCGGGAGCGAGCCCGGCGCTACCCATGTCGCATTTGGCCGGTTTATGCCAGCTTAAACTCCACCTTGGCGGCTCACCAGGCACACAGCTTCGTGTTGGTCTGCGGGTTGTTCCAGCAGGCGCCGTCGTCGCGGCTGCGCACGAACTGCCCGGGCAGCGACCTATTGCGGCCGCCGAACCTGGCGTAACCGAAGGCAAAGCCCGGCTGGTCGACCTCAATCGTGAAGGTGGGATAGCCCGGCGCTGAGATGCGGAAACTGCCCTCGCCATCCAAGGCTTTGAAGTCGCAAGGATAATAACCGTCATCGGTGGTGAAACAGCGCGCCGGCTTGGCCTCCGCGGCCATCGAGAGAGAAACCAGCACGGCCACACAGAGACCGCTTCCGAGAACAATCTTGCCCAATGTCATCACTCCCCCCTGTTGCCTCGCGCCCCATCCATGCGGGACAGTCGACCATCGTCCAGCCAGGTGAAATGCGCATGACGTCGCAACCGGGTCAAGCGCCCGGAAAGCCAAGAGCCCTAATGCATGTCGCCCAGAAGTGCGCAGCGGTCCTGGGCAACGACATGCATTAAAACAAAGACTTAGAGCGCTCCGGCTGAATCCGGTTCAGCGCGACGCGCTTTAGGCCCGCTTGGCCACGATGAATATCCGCGGGAAGCGCAGCAGCACCTTGCCGTTCGCAGTCTTCGGATAGGCCCTGGCGATCTTGGCGGTGTAGCTGTCGAGGAACACCTTCTTCTCATCGGCGTCGAGAGGATCGAGGAACGGCTTGAGCCCCGTCGACTTCACCCATTCGACGATCGCTTCGGCATCGGTCAGGGGATGGTTGTAGATCGTGTGCCAGATGTCGAGCCGGTCGGCGAGCGGCGACAAAAGATCGTAGTAGAAGGAAACCGGCGGCAGCGGCCCGCGCGCGGCGCCCTTCAGCTTGGCCGCGAACGGCACCTCCGCCGCTGTGTCGCGCATCAATTGATGCGAGGCTTCGCCGAGATTGTCCGGCATCTGGACGGCCAGGGCGCCGCCCGGCGCCAGCAGACCCATCAGCCGCTGGAACACCGCCGGATGCTCCGGCAGCCACTGGAAGACGGCGTTGGCGAAGATGACGTCGACGGGATGCTCGGGCTGCCATCCGGCGGCGTCCGCCAGCTCGAAGTTGACATTCGGCAGCCGAGCCCTCGCCTTCTCGATCATGTCGGGCGAGGTGTCGAAACCGCTGACTTCGGCATCCGGCCAGCGCTCGACCAGCAACTCGGTGGAATTACCCGGCCCGCAGCCGATATCGACGACCCGGCGCGGGAAATCGACAGGCACCTGCGCCACCAGATCGCGCGCGGGCCGCGTACGCTCATCCTCGAACTTCAGATATTGGGCGGCGGACCAGTCAGCCATGTAAGAACCTCGCTCTTGCCCGCCACCCCTTGGTCTGATCCCTACCGCGTCAGCCGCTTGTGCGTCATGCGGTGCGGGGTTGCCGCTTCGGCGCCGAGGCGCCGCAGCTTGTCCTTCTCATATTCCTCGAAATTGCCTTCGAACCATTCGACATGCGCGTCGCCCTCGAAGGCGAGCATGTGGGTGGCCATGCGGTCGAGGAACATGCGGTCGTGGCTGATGATGACGGCGCAGCCGGCATAGGCTTCCAGCGCATCTTCCAGCGCGCTCAGCGTTTCGGTGTCGAGGTCGTTGGTCGGTTCGTCGAGGAGCAGCACATTGCCGCCCCCCTTCAGCATCTTGGCCAGATGCACGCGGTTGCGCTGGCCGCCCGAAAGGTTGCCGACCTTCTGCTGCTGGTCGCCGCCGCGGAAATTGAAGGACGAGCAATAGGCGCGGCTATTGACCTCGTGCTTGCCGAGCTTGATGACCTCGGCGCCGCCGGAGATCTCCTCCCACACCGTCTTGTTCGGGTCGAGCGCGTCGCGGCTCTGGTCGACATAGCCGAGCTTGACCGTCTCGCCGATGCGGATCGAGCCGGCATCCGGCTTTTCCTGCCCCGTGATCATCTTGAACAGCGTCGTCTTGCCGGCGCCGTTCGGGCCGATGACGCCGACGATGCCGCCCGGCGGCAGCTTGAACGACAGGTTCTCGATCAGAAGCTCGTCGCCGAAGCCCTTGTCGAGGCCTTCGACCTCGATGACGACATTGCCGAGGCGCTCGCTCGCCGGGATGACGATCTGCGTGTCGGTCGGCTTGCGGCTCTGCGACTGCTCGACCAATTCCTCATAGGCCTTGATGCGCGCCTTCGACTTGGTCTGGCGCGCCTTGGGCGAGGACTGGATCCACTCGCGCTCGCGCCAGATCGACTTCTGGCGGGCGTCGTCCTCGCGCCCTTCCTGGATCAGTCGCTTGGCCTTGGCATCGAGATACTTGGTGTAGTTGCCCTCGTATGGGATGCCGCGGCCGCGATCGAGCTCGAGGATCCAGCCGGTGACGTTGTCGAGGAAGTAGCGGTCGTGGGTGATGATCAGCACCGAGCCCGGATAGTCGCGCAGGTGCTTTTCCAGCCATTGCGTGGTCTCGGCGTCGAGATGGTTGGTCGGCTCGTCGAGCAGCAGAAGGTCGGGCTGTTCGAGCAGCAGGCGGCAGAGCGCGACGCGGCGGCGCTCACCGCCCGACAGATTCGTCACCTCGGAGTCAGGCGGCGGACACTGCAGCGCGTCCATCGCCATTTCGACCTGTTGGTCGAGATCCCACAGGTTCAGCCGGTCCATCTCGTCCTGGAGCTTGGCCGACTCGTCCGCCGTCTCGTCGGAATAGTTCATCATCAGCTCGTTGTAACGCTCGATGATGGCGGTCTTCCTGGCGACGCCGTCCATGACGTTTTCACGCACGGTCTTCGAGTTGTCGAGCTGCGGCTCCTGCGCCAGATAACCGACGGTCGCGCCCTCGGCCAGCCATGCCTCGCCCTGGAATTCCTTGTCGAGCCCGGCCATGATGCGCAGGATCGTCGACTTGCCCGACCCGTTGGGGCCGAGGATGCCGATCTTGGCGTCGGGGTAGAAGGACAGATGAACGTTATCGAGCACCTTCTTGGTGCCATAGGCCTTCGACAGGCCGGACATGTGATAGATGAACTGGCGAGCCACGCGCGCTTTCCCTGGAAACTG
>RXJA01000124.1 GCA_003963455.1 Hyphomicrobiales bacterium | reverse complement strand
CAGGCCGGCGCCTCGAAGGGCATCGTGCTGCATTATTTTCGCAACAAGCAGGAGCTGTTCGAGCACGCCATGCGCGAGGCGAACGCCGTGCTCTGCCAGGCCGTGGTCACCCGGCTCCGGCGGGCGCGGACCCCGATGGAGCGGCTGGTCGCTGTGATCGAAGGCAATTTCGAGGAGCACCTGTTCCTGCCGCCACTCTGCCATGCCTGGCTGTCGCTCTGCGCCGAGGTGCCGCGCGACGAGAAGCTGGCGCGCATCCAGAAGGTGATCCACGCCCGCATGCGCTCGAACCTGTTGTCCGGGCTGCGCGGCCTCGCCTCGCCGGAACTGGCCGAGGAGATCGTGCTCGGTGTCACCGCGCTGATCGACGGGCTGTGGCTCAGGCTCGGCCTGCAGCCGGGCAGCGTCACGCGCGAGCAGGCGGTGCGTCAGGTCAAGGACTTCGTCGCGGGCCGGCTGGGCCTGCGCCAGCCAGCGCCCGTCGGGCGGGCCGGATAAAGTTCATACCCGGCGATAGCTCCCGCGCCTGACCGCCCGAGCGGCGGCATCTTTGCCGTCGACGGCGGCTACACCGCCGGGTGAGGTTGAGCACTCTCGAGGTTGTCCCAATCCTTGAAGCCAAGCTTTGCGACCTCGTCGAGAATCTGTTCGCGGATCCAGCGATGCGGCAGCTCGTCATCACGGCGGGCGTGCCAGTACATCCTGACTTCGGGCACGGGTATGGATAGGGGCGGTTCGTAGATGACGATCGGCAGGCTTTTCGCCGCCCATCGGGCGAACTGCCGGGGAACGGCGGCAAGGTGATTGCCCTGGGCCACCGCCAGCGCGACGGCCTGAAAGTGCGGCAAGGCCAAGCTTACCCGGCGCTTCAATCCGACCCCGGCCAACGCCTGGTCCGTGGAACCCGACATCGAACCGTCGATGGAGCGAAGAACGTGCGGCAGCTCGCAGAACAGCTCCATAGGCAGGCATTCGCCCTGCACGACCCCGGCCTGGCTGATCGCCGCATTGTCGCTCGCGGCAATGATGGCGAACGGCGAATGGAACAGCGGCGCGCTGGAAACCCAGTCGGAAACCTCCAGCGGACGTTCCAGCGCGGCGTCGATCTCATCGTCCTGAAGCAGCCTGGAAACGTCACCGCGCGCGCTGTCCAGAAAACGCAACGAGACACCGGGCGCCACGGCCGCGATGCGCGCCGCGAGCGAAGGCATCAAGAGCATGGAAAAGAAATCCGCGCCCATGAAGGTGAAGGTCCGTTCCAGCTTCGCCGGGTCGAAGTCCTTCGCCGGCTGGAAGGCGCGTTCGATCTCGCGCAGCGCCGCGCGCACCGGTTCGGCCAAGCTTTCGGCGCGCGGCGTCGGCACCATGTCGTTGCCGCGCCGCACGAAGAGCTGGTCGTTGAGCGCGTGGCGCAGGCGGTTGAGCGCGGCGCTCACGGCGGGCTGGCTGAGGCCGATCCGCTCGCCGGCGCGCGTCACGCTTTTCTCGCGCAGGAGCGCGTCGAGGACCCTGACCAGATTGAGATCGAGCGCATTCAAATTCATCGCATCAATCCGCCGCATACGATCATTCGATTTCCCTCGGTCATCCATCCCCGGCTAGGTCGCTGTTGACGCCCCCCGATTGGCCCAACGCAACGGAGACAGATCATGACAATGATGAACAGCGCAATCGCAGGCAAGGAACTCCTTTGGTTCAACAACACGCTGGTCGCCATCCAGGTATCGTCGGCGGACGGCGAGGACGGAACCTGCGTCATCGAGCATCGCCTGCCCTACGGCGATTCGCCGCCGCTGCATGTGCACCGCAACGAGGATGAGGTGTTCCATATCCTAGAGGGACAGGTGCGTTTTCAGATCAGCGGTCACGAGCGGATGGTCGGCGCCGGTGAGACGTTCATCGCGCCGAAAGGCCTGCCGCACACTTACAGGGTCGAGTCTCCCGAAGGCGCGCATACGCTGACCATCACGCGCGGTCCGGATTTCGAGACGATGGTGCGCAAGGCAAGCCGCCAAGCCGAAAGGCCGGACCTGCCGCCGATGGCGGCGCCGACGCCGGAGATGATCGAGACACTGGCAAGGCTATGCGCGCAGAATGGTATCGATCTCGTCGGACCGCCGATCGTGTGAGCCGTCCCTTCAACCGATTTGCATCTTTTCCACCCGCAATCTCCGCTTGAAGGGTCTTGTGCAACGCGATACGCCCTTGCGCAAATCGACAGACCGGAGATTTGCAGTGAGCGCTCAAAAGACCAGAACCGAAACCGATACGTTCGGTCCCATCGAAGTGGCGGCCGACCGCTATTGGGGCGCGCAGGCGCAGCGCTCCCTGGGCAATTTCAAGATCGGTTGGGAAAAGCAGCCGGCTTCGATCGTGCGCGCGCTCGGCATCGTCAAGCGCGCCGCGGCCGAGGTCAACATGGAGATGAAGCGGCTCGATCCCGCCGTCGGCAAAGCGATCGTGGACGCCGCGCAGGAAGTCATCGACGGCAAGCTCGACGACCATTTCCCGCTGGTTGTCTGGCAGACCGGCTCGGGCACGCAGTCCAACATGAACGCCAACGAGGTGATCTCCAACCGGGCGATCGAGATGCTCGGCGGCGTGATGGGCTCGAAGAAGCCGGTGCATCCCAACGACCACGTCAACATGAGCCAGTCGTCGAACGACACCTATCCGACGGCCATGCACATCGCCTGCGCCGAGCGGGTCGTGCATCACCTGATCCCTGCCCTGCACCATCTGCACAAGGCGCTCGACGCCAAGGCCCGCGCCTTCAACCACATCATCAAGATCGGCCGCACCCACACGCAGGACGCCACGCCGCTGACGCTTGGCCAGGAGTTTTCCGGCTACGCCGCGCAGGTCGCCTCCTCGATCAAGCGCATCGAGCTGACGCTGCCCGGCCTGCAGGAACTGGCGCAGGGCGGCACCGCCGTCGGCACCGGCCTCAACGCGCCGGTCGGCTTCGCGGAAAAGGTGGCGGACCGCATCGCCGCCATCACCGGCATCGCTTTCGTCACCGCGCCGAACAAGTTCGAGGCGCTCGCGGCACATGATTCCATGGTGTTCTCGCATGGCGCCATCAACGCGGCGGCGGCCGCGCTCTTCAAGATCGCCAACGACATCCGCCTCCTCGGCTCCGGCCCGCGCTCGGGCCTTGGCGAATTGTCGCTGCCGGAGAACGAGCCGGGCTCCTCGATCATGCCGGGCAAGGTCAACCCGACCCAGTGCGAGGCGATGACGCAGGTTTGCGTGCAGGTGTTCGGCAACAACGCCGCCCTCACCTTCGCCGGCAGCCAGGGCCATTTCGAGCTCAATGTCTACAACCCGCTGATGGCCTATAATTTCCTGCAGTCGGTGCAGTTGCTGGCCGACGCTTCGGTGTCCTTCACCGACAATTGCGTGGTCGGCATCGAGGCGCGCGAGGACAACATCAAGGCAGCGCTCGAGCGCTCGCTGATGCTGGTGACGGCGCTGGCGCCGACCATCGGCTACGACAATGCCGCCAAGATCGCCAAGACCGCGCACAAGAACGGCACGACGCTGCGCGAGGAGGCCTTGGCCACGGGGCTGGTCAGCGAAGCCGATTACGACCGGCTGGTGCGGCCGGAGGACATGACGCATCCGGGGTAATTCCTGGAAGCGCGGGATGACCTAGTCATTTTGCGGCGGGAGAATCTGCTCCCGCAGGCGATCCTGCCGACACGTTTTTCGCGCGTGTCCGCCGATCCCGGAAACATCTACCCTGTGAACAATGTGTCGCCACATAGGCAGCTTTGGTGAACAGTCTCGATAGGCTATCTGACTGGGCATTCAACCCGCTCGGAGAACCGCCATGTCCATCAACTCTTCCGTCGCCGGCAACGGCACCGCATCCAACAGTTCCGTCACGATCCTTCTCGGCCGCATCCTGCTCGCCGTGATCTTCCTGCTTTCCGGCTTCGGCAAGCTCACCGCCATTTCCGGCACCGCCGCCTATTTCGGCGCCCTTGGCCTGCCGGTGCCGACCGTGACCGCCGTTCTCGTCGGCCTGATCGAGCTGCTCGGCGGCATTGCCGTCCTGGTCGGCTTCCAGACCAGGATCGTCGCCTGGGTGCTCGCCATCTTCACGATCGCCACCGGCCTCGTCGCGCACACCGGTTGGGCCGACCAGATGCAGATGATCCAGTTCCTCAAGAACCTCGCCATCACCGGCGGCTTCCTGCTGCTCGCGTCCTCCGGCGCCGGCGCCTATTCGATCGACGCCAAGCGCGGCTGAAACTTACCTCCCAAGCCTTGAACGCAGGCGGCGCGGAATTTTCCGCGCCGCTTTTTCGTTGCAGGCGTAGACTGCGCCGCGCGCCGGCACCAGCCAGACCGGGCCGGCAAGGGAGGTGGCCAATGTTTCGCAACGCGTTGCTTCTGGTGTCGCGGCTCCTTCTTGCCGCGCTGTTCGTGCCGTCGGGCTTCCAGGCGCTTACCAACATCGCCGGCACGATCAATTATTTCGCCGGCCTCGGCTTGCCGCTGCCGACCTTGGCCGCTTGGGGCACCGGCCTGTTCGAATTGATTGCCGGGCTCTTGATCCTCGTGGGGTTCCAGACGCGCATCGTGGCACTTTTGCTTGCCGCCTTCTGTGTCGTCGCGGGCTTCATCGGCCATTACGGCCAGGGCGGCGGCGACGCGACCCTCGCCTTCCTGCACCAGCAGATGCTGATGAAGGACATCGCCATTGCCGGCGGCTTCCTGGCGCTCGCCATGGCAGGCGCCGGCGCGTGGTCGGCCGACGGGCGCGGCTTCGGCATCGGCGCCGAGGTGACCTGAGCCGGCCCTACTTCACCGAAACGCCCTATTTCACCGAGACACTCGGGCCCCCTTCGACCGCCAGCACGAGGCGGCGGTTGGTGATGCGCGCCAGTTGCGCCAGCCGGCCGGCCGGGCGCTCGCCATAAAGGTCGGAAAGCGAGGCCGGCAGCACCAGCGCCAGCCCGCCATTGCCGCGGCTTTCCCATTTCAGCCTCGGCATGACGCCAGGCATCGCCGCCGTCAAAAGGTAGACGACGCGCATCATCGCCGCCAGCACGCGGGCGCGCTCGAGCAGGCGCGGCGGCGCCAGCGCCTTGATCTCCGGCGCGATGCCGTCGTTGAAAATCCCGTCATGGCGGTAGGCGTTGGCCAGGGCCAGATAGGCGCGGCCCGGATGGTCGACGCCGATGAAGGAGGCATGCGCGATGATGTTGAGCGACTGCCTGCCGCGATATTCGGGATGCGCGCGCCAGCCGATGTCGGCGAGCAGGCAAGCGGCATGGCGGTAACGCGCCTCGTCTTCCGTCTCGTCGATGCCGAAGGCCTTGAACGCCTGGCTGGTCCATTCGACCAGGTCATGCGCGTGGTGCACCGATCGCGAGCGCAGCAGCGCCAGTTCCTCGGCCGCCGAGATCAGCGGATCGGCCTTCTGCTCCTCCGCGTCGAGCAGCGAATAGAGGAAGCCTTCGCGCACGCCCTGCGCCGAGACGACGATCTTCGAGGGCTGCATCGCCGACATGATCTCCTGCAGCACGACGGCGCCGTAGGGCAACAGGGAGCGGCGGTTCTTGGAAACGCCCTCAATGCCCCTCACCTTCTCCACCTCGCCCTTGGCAACCTGCTTGAGGAACGTCTGCGCGCTGTCGGCCGAAATCTCGTAGTGATGCATGATGCCGAGCGGGTAGTTGTTCATCTCCATATGCAGCCTGGCGAGATTTCGCCAGGTGCCGCCAACGGCGTAGAAGGCCCTGCCCTGCCCGCCCTTGAGCAGCTTTGCTCGCGCCAGTTCCTGGCGCGCGATCTTCTGCGCCTGGACGAGCGAGTTCTTGGCCATGTCCTGCAGCCGCAGACCGCCGAGCGGCAGCGTGATGCCGTCCCCGATCGCCTCCCTGTTGATGTCGATCAGCTCGAGGCTGCCGCCGCCGAGGTCGCCGGCGATGCCATTGGCCGGATGAAAACCGGAGATCACGCCAAGCGCCGAATAATAGGCTTCCTGGCGGCCGGTCAGCACGCGGATCTCGGTCCTCAGCACCTCCTCGGCGCGATGGATGAAATCCGGGCCGTTGCCCGCCTCGCGCGCTGCGGCGGTGGCCAGCACATACATGTGCTCGGCGCCCGCCTGGTCGGACAGCGCGCGAAAACGGCGGAATTCCTCCATCGAGCGCGTCACCGCCTCGGGGTCGAGCTTGCCCGTCGAAACGATGCCGCGGCCAAGGCCGGCCAGCATCTTCTCGTTGAACAGCAGCGAGGGCGAGCGCGCCAGCCCCTCATAGACGACAAGGCGGATCGAGTTCGATCCGATGTCGATGATCGACAGCGGCCGCCGGTCCTGGAGCCGGCCTTGGGAAACTGCAATCACGCGGCGCTATTCTTCTTGCGGCGCTTGAACTGGGCGATGCGCCTGGGCGCATGCGATTTCAGCGCGTCGCCCCGTCCGGAGAGGCTCGGATTGGTCATGAAATATTCCTGCGCGTTGAACGGCTCCTCGCCCTCCTCCAGCACGACGCGCCTGGAGGTGCCGTCAGCCAATACGTCGAAACTTTGCTGGTTGTCCATGATGTTGCCCAGCATGATCTGGCCAAGCACCTGCTCATGCACGGTTGGATTGGTGATCGGAACCAGCGTCTCGACGCGGCGGTCGAGATTGCGCGGCATCATGTCGGCCGAGGAGATGTAGACGATCGCCTCGTCGGACGGCAGGCCGTAGCCGTTGCCGAAGCAGTAGATGCGGCTGTGCTCGAGGAAGCGGCCGACGATCGACTTCACCCTGATGTTCTCCGAAAGGCCCGGCACCTGCGGCCTCAGGCAGCAGATGCCGCGCACCACGAGGTCGATCTCGACCCCGGCGCGGCTGGCGTCGTAGAGCGCGTCGATGACGGTCGGGTCGACCAGCGCGTTCATCTTCATCCAGATGCGCGCCGGCCGTCCTTCGCGCGCATGGACGACTTCCTCGGCGATGTGCTTCAGGATACGCTTGCGCAGCGTGAACGGCGACACGGCAAGCCTCATCTCCTCGGCGGGTTCGGCGTAGCCGGTGATGAAGTTGAAGATCTGCGCCACGTCGCGCGCGATCGTCGGATCGGTGGTGAAAAAGGACAGGTCGGTGTAGATGCGGGCGGTGACCGGGTGGTAGTTGCCGGTGCCGAGATGGACGTAATTGCGCAGCCGGCCGTCCTCGCGGCGCACGATGAGCGACATCTTGGCGTGGGTCTTCAACTCCAGGAAGCCGAACACGACCTGGACGCCGGCGCGTTCGAGGTCGCGCGCCCAGCGGATGTTGGCCTCCT
>RXJA01000145.1 GCA_003963455.1 Hyphomicrobiales bacterium | reverse complement strand
CTGGATCGGCGCGCGCGACCGCTGCGCCTTGGCGACCATCTCGACGATGCGCGACAGCGTGGTCTCGGCGCCGACCTTCTCGGCGCGCATCACCAGCGAGCCGTTCTTGTTCAGCGTGCCGCCGGTCAGCGCGTTGCCTTCGGTCTTCTCGACCGGCAGCGGCTCGCCCGTGATCATCGATTCGTCGATCGCCGAGCGGCCTTCCAGCACGATGCCGTCGACGGGAACGGCGTCGCCCGGACGGATGCGCAGCCGGTTGCCGGCCTGGACGCTGTCGAGCGGCACGTCCTTCTCGGAGCCGTCGGCGCCGATCAGCCGCGCCGTCTTCGGGGAAAGGTCGAGGAGCGCGCGGATGGCCGATCCGGTGCGTTCGCGGGCCCTGAGTTCCAGCACCTGGCCGAGGAAGACCAGCGCGACGATGACGGAGGCGGCCTCGAAATAGACCGGCACGGCGCCGTCATGGCCGCGAAACTGATGCGGGAAGATGCCCGGGAAAAGGACGGCGACCACGCTGTAGAAATAGGCGGCGCCGACGCCCAGCGAAATCAGCGTCCACATATTAGGGCTGCGGTTGAGGATCGAATCCCAGCCGCGATGGAAGAACGGAAACGCCGCCCACAACACCACCGGGCTCGCCAGCGCCAGTTCCACCCACGTCTTCGTCCGGCCGTCGATGAGATTGTCGAAGCTGAGACCCAGCATCGGCGCCATGGCGAAGACCAGCAGGGGCACGGAGAGCACGGCGCTGATCCAGAACCGGCGCGTGAAATCGACGAGTTCGGGATTCGGGCCTTCGTCGCCTGTCGGCACGCCCATCGGCTCCAGCGCCATGCCGCAGATCGGACAGGAGCCGGGCTTGTCGCGGATGATCTCGGGATGCATCGGGCAGGTGTATTGCGTGCCCTTCGGCATCGGCTGCGGCTCGGGCCGGCCGGCGAGGTATCTTGCCGGCTCCGCCTCGAACTTGCCTTGGCAAGCGGCGGAGCAGAAATAAAAGCCCTGTCCTTCATGGCGCAGGAAGTAGCTGGCGCTCGCCCGATCGACATTCATGCCGCAGACGGGATCGGTGGCCGTCAGGTAGCTCTCCGGCTCGGCAACGAATTTCGTGCGGCAGCGCTCGCTGCAGAAGTGAAATGTCCGGCCGCCATGCCCGGCCGTCGGCTTGCCGGCCGCCGGATCGACCGTCATGCCGCAGACAGGATCGCGAATCACCGCTTCGGCCGCGGGCGCCGCACCTTTCGCCGAGCAGCAGGATGCGCCATGCGAGTGATGATGGTTGTGGTCGGAATGGGTCATCAGCAATGCCTCGGAATTCTCGAATTGAGGCGGAGGTAGTCCTTCCAGCAACTGGAAGGTCAAGGGGCGTCCCCGCGTTTTTTCGTCTGTTGCGCCGCGCCACGGCAGACTGGAAGCATCCTTCCCAAAATATGCGCGCGCCAAACACGGCCGCCATGCTATGCACGCCGCCATTTTGAGTTCAGCGAACCGCACCCGATGAAATGCCTCGTCATAAATCTCGACCGGTCCACCGACAGGCTGGCGCATGTAACGGCCGAATTCGAGCGAGCCGGCGTGGCTTTCGAGCGTGTGGCCGCGGTGGACGCGCTGGCCCTGCCGGACCTGGGTTCGATGCCGGTGCGCAAGAGGCCGGTTTCGCAGACACGGCTGACGGACGGCGAGATCGCGTGCCTGCTGAGCCACAGGGCCTGCTGGTCCGCCATCGCGGCGGGCGACGATGCCTATGTCGCGATCTTCGAGGACGACGTGATGCTTTCGGAGAAGACCGGCCCGCTGCTGGCGGACCGGCGGTGGATTCCGGCAGACGCCGATATCGTCAAGCTCGAGACGTTCCTGCACAGAACGATCGTTGGAGCAAAAAAGGTCGCCGCCGGCCATGGCTTCTCGGCAAGCAGGCTGTACGACGTGCATATGGGCAGCGCCGGCTACATCGTGTCGAAGAAGGCCGCGGGCGCTCTTCTGGAGGCGACGCAGGAAATTTGCATCCCCGTCGACCATGTGCTGTTCAACCCGAAGCTCGAGACCTCGCCCGGCAGGGTGATCTACCAGCTGCGGCCGGCGCTTTGCGCGCAGGAGCAATTCCTCGGGCGGGAAAGGGTCGAATTTCCAAGTCTGCTCAAGCAGGACCGCCAGGAGCAGCTTGCCCCCAGAGGCGTCCGCCAAAGGCCAAGGGTATCCCTGTACAACAAGGTTCGCCGTGAGTTTCGGCGGCTGTCGCTGCAATTTGCCGATTTGTGCCGGTTGCGGCAGTGGATGATCGTGCCGTTCGATTATCGCGGGAAGCGCATCCACCGGCCCCATACACAGCGCGGACAAAACGCGCTATAGACGCCGCCGAATGGCAAAGATCTCCCTGAAACTCGACGAAATCATCGATGGCGACGCGCTGCGGCGCGACCTGACCGCGCTGACGGCGGCGCACGGCGGCGACGGCTCGGGACCGGCTGTTCGCACGGCCGTGCTGCAGCTGCTCAAGGGCAGGATGATGGAGGGGCGTAAGGTCGCCGAGGCCATGCTCAAGGAAGATGGCGGCGGCAATGCCTGCGCCGAGCGGCTCTCGCATCTGATGGATGAGCTGATCCGGGCGCTCTATGATTTCGCCGCCGCCCATGTCTACCGCGTCAAGAACAGGTCCGTGGCCGAGCGCATGGCGGTCGTCGCGGTCGGCGGCTACGGCCGCGGCACGCTGGCGCCGGGCTCCGACATCGACCTGCTTTTCCTGCTGCCCTACAAGCAGACGCCGTGGGGCGAGCAGATCGTCGAATACATGCTCTACATGATGTGGGACATGGGGCTGAAGGTCGGCCACGCGACCCGCAACATCGAGGACTGCCTCAGGCTGTCGCGCAGCGACATCACGATCCGCACGTCGATCCTCGAGGCGCGTTTCCTATGGGGCGAACGCAAGCTCTATGACGAGCTGCTCACCCGCTTCGACCATGAAGTGGTGCGCACGACCGGGCCGGAATATGTGCAGGCCAAGCTCGCCGAGCGCGACGAGCGCCATGCCAAGGCCGGCGAAAGCCGCTATCTGGTCGAGCCCAACGTCAAGGACGGCAAGGGCGGCTTGCGCGACCTGCAGACGCTGTTCTGGATCGGCAAGTATTTCTACCGCGTGCGCACCGTCGAGGAGCTGGTCGAGAAAGGCGTCTTCACCGAGGCCGAGTATCGCGAGTTCCAGAAGGCCGAGGATTTCCTGTGGGCGGTGCGCTGCCACATGCATTTCCTCACCGGCAAGGCCGAGGAGCGGCTGCATTTCGATATCCAGCGCGAGATCGCCGAACGTCTGGGCTACACGACTCATCCCGGCCTGTCGGCGGTCGAGCGCTTCATGAAGCACTATTTCCTCGTCGCCAAGGATGTCGGCGACCTCACCCGCATCTTCTGCGCGGCGCTCGAGGAAGAGCAGGCCAAGCACGTGCCGGGCTTCAACCGCATCTTCCTCACCTTCCAGCGGCGCAAGCGCAAGCTTGCCGGCACCTCGGATTTCATCGTCGACAATCACCGCATCAACATCGCCGACGACGGCGTGTTCGAACGCGATCCGGTCAACCTGCTGAGGTTGTTCTGGTTCGCCGACAAGCATGGGCTGGAGTTCCATCCCGACGCGCTCAAGCTGCTCACCCGCTCGCTCGGCTTGGTCAACAAGTCGCTCCGGCGCGACGAGGAAGCCAACCGGCTGTTCCTCGACATATTGACCTCGGACCGCAATGCGGAGCTCAATCTCCGGCGCATGAACGAGGCGGGGCTGCTCGGTAGGCTGATCCCCGACTTCGGCAAGATCGTCGCCATGATGCAGTTCTCGATGTACCACCACTATACGGTGGACGAGCACCTGATCCGCTGCATCGGCGTGCTGGCCGAGATCGAGCGCGGCGACGGCGAGAAGATTCACCCGCTGGCGCATTCGCTGATGCCGGGGCTCAGGAAGAGCCGCGAGGCGCTTTATGTCGCCGTGCTGCTGCATGATATCGCCAAGGGACGGCCGGAAGACCATTCGGAGGCCGGCGCCAGGATTGCCCGGCGCATCTGTCCGCATATGGGGATGTCGGCGGCCGACACCGAGACGGTCGCCTGGCTGGTCGAGAACCACCTCGTGATGTCGATGACGGCGCAGACCCGCGACCTCAACGACCGCAAGACGATCGAGGATTTCGCCTCGATCGTGCAATCGGTCGAGCGGCTCAAGCTGCTCCTGGTCCTTACCGTCTGCGACATCAGGGGTGTCGGGCCGGGCGTGTGGAACGGCTGGAAGGGGCAGTTGCTGCGCACGCTCTATTACGAGACCGAACTGTTGCTGACCGGCGGCTTCTCGGAAGTGTCGCGCGCCGAGCGCACGGCCGCCGCGCGCGAACGGCTGGCCGGGGCGCTCGCCGCCTGGCCGGCCAAGGAGCGCAAGCGTTACGTCGCGCAGCACTACGAGAATTACCTGCTGACGGTCGACCTCAACGACCAGCTCCGTCATGCCGAATTCGTCCGTGAGGCGGACGCGGCGGGCAAGAAGCTCGCCACCATGGTCACGACGCATGAGTTCGAAGCGGTGACCGAGATCACCGTGCTGGCGCCGGACCATCCGCGCCTGCTTTCGATCATTGCAGGCGCCTGCGCGGCGGCCGGCGGCAACATCGTCGATGCCCAGATCTTCACCACTTCGGACGGACGCGCGCTGGACACCATCCTGATCTCCCGGGAATTCGACCTGGACGAGGACGAGCGCCGTCGCGCCCAACGTGTCGGCCGGCTGATCGAGGACGTGCTGTCCGGCAAGAGCTGGCTGCCCGAGATGATCGAGAAACGCACCAAGCCGAAGCGCGGCGCCAAGGCTTTCCGGATTCCGCCGCGCGCCGAGATCCGCAACACGCTGTCGAACCGCTTCTCGGTGGTCGAGGTCGAGGGGCTGGACCGGCCGGGCCTGCTGTCCGAGATCACCGGAACGCTGTCCGACCTGTCGCTCGACATCGCATCGGCTCATATCACGACCTTCGGCGAGAAGGTCATCGACACGTTCTACGTCACCGATCTGACCGGCCAGAAGATCGACAGCCCGACGCGCACCGCCACCATTCACAAGCGGCTGATCGACACGCTGGAAGGCAATTCGCCCGAACGCAACGGCAAGGCGAAGGCAGCGGCCGAGTGACCATCCAATTGACGCAATTTCCCTGGCAGTCCTCTCCAGCATGAGCCTCGTCAAGAAATTCGCCACCGTCGCCTCCGGCACGCTGATGAGCCGCGCGCTGGGCTTCGGCCGCGAGATGCTGATGGCGGCCGCACTCGGCACCGGGCCGGTCGCCGACGCCTTCAACGCCGCCTTCCAGTTCCCCAACACCTTCCGCCGGCTGTTCGCAGAAGGCGCCTTCAACGCCGCTTTCGTGCCGCTGTTCGCCAAGGAGATCGAGCAGCACGGCAATGAGGGGGCCAAGCGCTTTTCGGAGGAAGTGTTCGGGGTGCTTTTCTCGGCGCTTCTGGCGCTGACAATCGCCATGGAACTGGCGATGCCGCTGATCGTGCGCTACCTGGTGGCGCCGGGCTTCGCCGACATTCCGGGCAAGTTCGAGACGACCGTCACGCTTGCGACGATCATGTTCCCGTACCTGATCTGCATGTCGCTCGGCGCCATGATGGCCGGCATGCTGAACTCGCTGCGCCGCTATTTCGCGGCGGCGATCGCGCCGGCCTTCCTCAACATCATCCTGATCAGCGTGCTCGCCTATGCCTGGTATCACGGGCTCGACGCGCATGATGTCGGCTTCGGCCTTTCCTGGGGCGTTCTGGCGGCGGGCATCGTGCAGCTTGCGATCGTCTGGATCGCGGTGCGCAATGCCGGCATCTCGATCGGCTTCCGCCGGCCGCATCTGACGCCCAACGTCAAGCGGTTGCTGGTCCTGGCGCTGCCGGCGGCGATTACCGGCGGCATCACCCAGATCAACCAGCTGATCGGCACGGCTATCGCCTCGGCGCAGAACAGCGCCGTGTCGTCGCTCGCCTATGCCGACCGCATCTATCAGCTCCCGCTCGGCGTCGTCGGCGTGGCCGTCGCCATCGTGCTGTTGCCGGAACTGTCGCGGGCGCTGAAATCGGGCAACCTGATCGAGGCCGCCAATCTGCAAAACCGTTCGGTCGAGTTCACCTTGTTCATGACCTTGCCCGCGGCGGCGGCGCTGTGGGTGATGTCGGAACCGATCGTGCGGCTGGTCTATGAGCGCGGCGCGTTCGCCGCCAACCACTCGACGCCGATCGTCGCCTCGATCCTGGCGATCTTCGGCCTCGGCCTGCCGGCCTTCGTGCTGATCAAGGCCTTCACGCCGGGCTATTTCGCGCGCGAGGACACGCGCACGCCGATGATCTTCGCAGCCATCTCGGTCGGCGTGAACGTCGCCATCGCGCTGACCTTGTTCCCGTCGATGGGGGCTCCGGGCATCGCGGTCGCCTCGGCCGTCGCCGGCTGGGTCAACGCGCTGATGCTGCTCGCCATGCTGATCAAACGCGGCCATTGGGGTCGCGACATCCCACTCTTGAAGCGCATCCCAAGGCTGGTGCTATCGGCGGTTATCATGGCGACGGCGCTTTACTTCGCCGAACGCCACTTTGCCACACAGATCGGACCCGGATCGCCGCTGGTGGTGAAAGCAACGACCGTCCTTGCGTTGGTCGCTGGGGGCGCTGTGCTCTACTTCATCGCCGCTTTTGCCACCGGCGGCGCCGATTTCGGCATGATCCGCAGGAACGTCAAGCGCGGCTCGAAGGCACCGCCTGTTACGGGACAGTTTCCAGATCCGTGAGTGCCGTCGATAGGCACCCGTCTTCGCCGGACAATTCGTCATAGGCCGAGCATGGCAACGGTTCGCATGCCTGCTCACTCAGCTTGACACCGAATTCGGCCCGAAGCCGCGCCGCCGTCCCCAGCGCTCCCTCGTGGACCGGCCTGCGCTTCGGGGCTTTTCGTTCGTCGACCGCGATGGCATTCATTCTCCATCTGGCTCACGGGACACATCTCACCATATCCCACATTTCGATGTCAGTGCCGCCCGCTCTTGATCAGCCCACGGCGTTGGTCCATAAGCGCGCCGTCGCAAGACTTTCGCCGCGCGCGGTTTCCAGCCGCATGATTGGCTCCAAAAAGTCTGCAACTTTTTGGAATCATGCTTAGACGGCCCTCCACAAGCCATGAGGAACTCATGTCCGCCTTCAAGCCACTCGTGTTTTCCGGCGTCCAGCCGACCGGCAATCTGCATCTCGGCAATTATCTCGGCGCCATCAAGAAATTCGTCGCCCTCCAGGAACAGTCCGACTGCATCTATTGCGTC
>RXJA01000070.1 GCA_003963455.1 Hyphomicrobiales bacterium | reverse complement strand
AAGCGACAGGACGGCTGTCTCGCTGAGCAGCGGCACTTCGATGCGCTGGACATTGCCGGCTGGAATCTCGCCGAGCGCTCGCCGAAACCGCATCTGGCCCTCGCTGCGGTCGGTCCGCGCGGTGACCACGAGCAGGATATGGGTGTTCGCGATACGCCGGCCAAGGAAGCGCACGAAGTCGAGCGTCGCGTCATCGGCCCAATGCAGGTCTTCGATGACGAGCACGCTCGGGCCCTTCGCCTCGAAGACGTCGAGCGCCTCGGAAAACAGCGGCAGCCGCTGCACCTGGCGGTCTTCGAACGCCCGCGGCAGTTCCCACTGCGCTTCGCGGGCCAGATCGTAAAGCGGCCCCAGCGGATCGGGAATGGACAGGTCCTCGCAGGCGCTGCGCAACACGGTCAGGCCCTTATCCAGCCGGCTCGCGAACGCCCCGACCAGCGCCGTCTTGCCGGCGCCGGCTTCACCGGTCAGCGCAACGACACGGCCGTGGCCTTGCACGATTCCGGCCAGCGCGGCCTCCAGTTGCTTTAGTTGCGTCTGCCTTTCCAGAAGCATCGTCACTCTCTCGAATGGGGGATTGTTGTCGCGGCGGATGCCGCTGGATAGTTGGTACGAGCGGATGGAAATGTGACCTTCCACACATTTGCGTGCTTACTCCCACATATAACGCCACCAAGATAGGGAATCGTCCCGTCAAATATGGGGAAAGGCGCCGATGCGCGCCTTCCGTGAAGATGATTTCTGCTGGCTCGCGCTTGAACCGAGCGCCAATCACCAACGAAAGGAAAACGATCGTGCCTCGCTACCTTGTTGAACGCACCTTCCCGGAAGGCCTGAATGTGCCGATGAACGATGCCGGCGCCACGGCCATGAGCGGCGTCATCGCCCGCAATGCCGAAAAAGGCGTAACCTGGGTGCAGTCCTTCGTCTCGCCCGACAAGTCGAAGAGTTTCTGCATCTATGACGGGCCCTCGCCGGAGGCGATCCGCAGCACGGCGCAGAAGAACGCGCTTCCCGTCGACAAGATCACGGAGGTGCGGGTCCTCGACCCCTACTTTTATCGCTGACCGGACAGATCGTGTCGGGCAGCCCACATCCGTCGCCGTCGGACCTGACGCCGTGCCGGATAGCGAGAGTCTACCCGCCGCGGCGGATACAGCTTCGCCCCGGCGCGGCTACATGCGATGGGTCCTGTCGGTACTGCTTTCGCCCTTGCGAAACCGGCGCCGTCTTCTGCCGCCGCAGGACGATTACCTGAGACGCGACATCGGCCTCAATGAGCGGGAATACCCCCGCGAATACTGGGAATATTGGTGGCATCACCACTGATCCGGCTTCGCCGGGATCAGCATGCATCCCTTTTACCGAAAAGGCGCCGCCGGCGTCCGGAGCTGACCTTGGCAGGCCAGCCCGGCCGTTTGCGCGCCGCAACCGAATTGGAGAGACAATGAGCATTCACACCTTGATCAGATGCCTTATCGGCGCATCCGCCTCGACCATGATCCTGGTGACGGGCGCAGCCGCGACCGAAACCGTAAATCCGCTCGCCGAAAAGGTGCGGGCGCTCGACAGCCGCTTCGAGGACGTCGCCGTGGCCAAGGCCGAAGGCTACGCGCCGATCCCCTGCGCCAGCGGCCTCACCGGCGGCGCCATGGGCATCCATTACGTCAACGCCGCCTATCTGAAGGACGACGCCGTCGATATCGCCAAGCCCGAGGCGGTGATGTACGAGCCGATGGCCGACGGCACGCTGAAGCTGATCGCGGTCGAATACATCACCGCGAAAGGCCCGGCCTCGCTCGAAGGTCATCTCTTCAACTTCAACACCGCGCCCAACCGCTACGGTCTCGGCCCCTTCTACGAATTGCATGTCTGGGCCTGGAAGCAGAACCCCACCGGCGCCTTCGCCGACATGAACCCCAACGTGTCGTGCGATGCGATGAAGGGAATGTAGCCCTCTCTGTGGAATATCGGACATCGGGCCACGCCCGGTGTCCCACCTTCCCCCTGGCGGGGGAGAGGCGAGCGAAGCACCGGCCGGCTCCCCTTGCCTTCGGGCAATCCCCGGCGCTCGCTCGCCTCAGCAACGGCTACCATGGGACATGCACCCTTCACCCAACCGTTTCTTAAGGTGTTTCGGATAGACCGGAACGCTGGAAAAAGGCGGAAATCGGAGAGTTTTGGGTGCGCTTTTCCGCGGCAACGACTGCCGGGCGGTTCCTGCCGCAGCGCTGGGCGCTGCGCATGCGCCCGCTGCTTGGCCGCATCGATGCCGTCCTCTTCACCGCCGACGAGCGCAGCGAAGCCGGGCGCATGTCGCTGATCGCCTTCTCCATCCGCATCATCAGCGCCTTGATCGCCTTCGTCAGCCAGGTGCTGATGGCGCGCTGGATGGGCTCGTTCGAATACGGCATCTCGGTGCTGGTCTGGGTGACGATGGTCATCGTCGGCAACCTCGCGTGCCTCGGCTTCCACACCTCGGTCATCCGCTTCATCCCGGAATATCGCGAGCGCGGCATGATGGCCGAACTGCGCGGCATCGTGCTGGCCAGCCGCCTTTTCGTGCTCGTCGCCTCGACGCTGATCGCGGGCCTGGGCGCGCTCGGCGTGTGGCTCGCCTCGGACTGGATCGAGAGCTACTACGTCATCCCCTTCATCCTCGGCGTCATCTGCCTGCCGATGATCGCGCTCGGCGATCTCCTGCAAGGCCTGGCGCGCGCCAACTCGTGGGCGCTGCTGGCGCTGTCGCCCACCTATCTGGTGCGGCCGGTGCTGATCCTGGCGTTCATGGCGTCGATGCTGGCCATGCACTACGTGCCCGACGCCAAGACCGCGATCTTCGCCTCGATCGCCGCCACCTATGTCACGACGCTCGGTCAGTTGATGGCCGTCACCTCGCGCATGGACAGGAAGATACCGGCCGGACCCAAGGCGGTGCATTTCGGCCAGTGGATCCTCGTGTCGCTGCCGATCTTCCTGGTCGAGAGCTTCTTCTTCCTGCTGACCAATGCCGACGTGCTGATGGTCGGCGCCTACCTCCCGCCAAATGACGTCGCAGTCTATTTCGCCACGGTGAAGACGCTGGCGCTGGTGCATTTCGTCTATTTCGCGGTCAAGGCCGGCGTCGCCCAGCGCTACGCGCAATTCACCCATGGCGAGCCGGACAGGCTCGCCGCCTTTGCCCGCGAGACCGTCTCCTGGACCTTCTGGCCCTCACTGCTGATGGCGCTGCTGGTGCTGGCGCTGGGCGAGCCGATGCTGGTGCTGTTCGGCCCCGAATTCACCGCCGGCTACCCGCTGCTCTTCCTGCTGGTGCCGGGCGTGGTGGCGCGCGCCGCCGTCGGCCCTTGCGAAAGCCTGCTCACCATGAGTGGCAACCAGAACATCTGCGCCGCCGTCTATGCCATGACGCTTGCGCTCAACATCGGCCTCAACGTGATCTTGATCCCGCTGTTCGGCCTCTGGGGCGCGGCGATCGCCACCAGCCTCGCCATGGTCTTCGAGGCCGGCGCCCTCTCCTTCACCGTGTGGCGCAAGCTCGGCATCGTCATGGCCATCTTCATGCCCGCAAAAAAGGAAGTCGCCTGATGGCCGCCGTTCCATTGCTCGAAGAGACCAGCGGCGGCCCCGTGGGCGCCATGGTTTCCAACCTTGCCGGCCTGGCGCGCGAGGTCGACCCCGCCCATGTCGAGCTCTTCGCCAGCAACAGGCCGGAACGCAAGCTCGCCATCTACCCGGCTTCGGCCGGCTTCGACCTCGTCGAGGAACTCGATTTCCTCTGCGCCCGCACGATCGAGCCCAACGTCTTCTTCAATCCTCGCTTCCTGGCGCCGGCGATGCCCCGGCTGGAAGATCGCGAGGTGCGGTTGGCCGTCATCCGCGACGGCGACGAATACCGCAACCGGCTGCGGCTTCTGGTGCCGTTCTCGGTCGAGCGGCCGGCGATCCCGATCGGCGCACCGGTGATGCGCACATGGTCGAGCCCCTTCGGCCCGCTCGGCACGCCGCTGGTCGACCGCGACGATCCAGTCGGCGTCATCGAGGATTTCTTCTCCATGTTGTCGAGGCCGCATCTCAAGCTGCCCAAGGTCTTCGTGCTGCCCGACATGAGGCTGGACGGTCCGGTGGCGAGCCTGCTCACCTCCTTCGCCGACAGCCGTGGCCTGACCATGGTGACCACCGGCAAGGTCGAGCGTCCGGTGCTTGAAAGCACCGCCGACGGCGAGGCCTATCTCAAGGCATCGCTTCGTTCGCATCACTACCGCGAATTCCGCCGGCTGAAGCGGCGCCTTGCCGATCTCGGCAGGCTCGAGCACATCGTGGCGCGCGGGCCGGACGAGATCCGCCACGCCATCGAAAGCTTCCTGACGCTGGAGGCCGCTGGCTGGAAGGGCCGCGAGCGAACCGCCATGGCGATCGACCGCTACCGCGCCGCCTTCGCCCGCGAGGCGGTGCACCGGCTGGCCGAGCAGGACATGTGCCGCATCCATCTATTGACGCTCGACGGCCGCGCCATCGCCTGCCTGATCGTCTTCGTCGAGGCGGGCGTCGCCTACACCTGGAAGACCGCCTATGACGAAACGCTCGCCGCCTATTCGCCAGGCACGCTGCTGATGATCGAGGTGACCAAGCAGCATCTCGAGGATCCCAACATCGTCATGACGGATTCCTGCGCGGTTCCGGACCACCCGGTGATGAGCCGCCTGTGGGCGGAGCGCAAGCCGATGGGCACGCTGGTGATCGGGCTGACGCCGGACGCCGACCGGTTGGCCCGTCAGGCGGCCTCGCAACTGCACCTCTACCGCGAGACCCGCAACATGGCGCGCCTCCTGCGCAACCGCATGCGGAGCCTGCTGAAACGTCGCTAGGCAATCCCAGGAAGAGTGTGCCAGCCTATGCTTGTCGAGATCGGAAGGGGCGCGCTGCGGCGCATCTTGGCTGGCGCCGGGGTGCTGCTGTTGTTGCAGGCAGCGAGCCCGGCCTGCGCTTCGGTCTTCCTGGAAGACCAGACCTGGACCGAGCTGCGCGACCTCGTCGCGGCGGGAACGACCACGATCATCATTCCGATCGGCGGCACCGAGCAGAGCGGCCCGGCAATGGCGCTGGGCAAGCACAACACGCGGGTGAAGTTCCTCGCCGAAAAGATCGCGGCGAAACTGGGCAATGCGCTGGTCGCGCCGGTCATCGCCTATGTGCCGGAAGGCAATATCGACCCGCCTACCGAGCACATGCGTTTTCCTGGAACCATCACGATCAGCGACAAGGCTTTCGAGCAATTGCTGGAGTCCGCCGCCCGCAGCTTCAGGCATGCCGGCTTCAGGACCATCGTCCTGATCGGCGACCACGGCGGCTATCAGGCCGACGAACGCCAGGTGGCCGACCGGCTCAATGCCGAATGGAAAAAGACCTCCGTTCGGGTCTTTGCCGCGCTTGATTACTATCGGTTCGCGCAAGGCCCTTACACCGACAAGCTCCTGGCCGCCGGCGCCACCCGCGCCGAGATCGGAACCCATGCGGGCTTGGCCGATACCTCGCTGATGCTCGCCGTCGATCCGTCGCTGGTGCGCAAGGATCGTCTCGCGGGCCCGCCAAAACTCGGCGCCGGGGATGGCGTCTATGGCGGCGATCCGGCAAGGTCTTCCGCGGAATTGGGGCAACTCGGCGTGGATCTCATCGTCAACGGGACGACGGATGCGATCCGCGCCTTCATCGCAAGTCAGCCAAAATGATCGAGACTTCCCTGCGCTTCATCCGTCTTTGCGTGCCGCTGGCGCTGCTCATCTCGCTGCGGCCCGGCGCGTCGCATGCCGGCTCCTGCCCGGAGGATTGCAGCGATCCGCCGCCCCCGCCCGTCAACATCTACAGCCAGACCGCCGCCGGCCATCTGAGCCCCGCCACGGCCGGCGCGCTGCCGCGCGTCTATGTGCCCAACCGCTCCTCCAACAGCGTCTCGGTGATCGACACCGTCACCTTGAAGGAGGTCGACAGGTTTTCGGTCGGCAGCAAGCCGCAGCATGTCGTTCCTTCCTGGGACCTGAAGACGCTGTGGGTCGCCAACAACGGCACCGGCAGGAACGGCAGCCTGACGCCGATCGACCCGATGACGGCCAAGCCCGGCCAGCAGATTCCAGTCGACGACCCCTATAATCTGTATTTCATGCCGGATGGCAGCGCCGCCGTCGTCGTCGACGAGGCGATGAAGCAGCTCGATTTCCGCGACCCGCACACCATGGCGTTGAAGTCGAGCCTGCCGACGCCGACCTGCCCCGGCATCAATCATGCCGACTTCTCGGTTGACGGCTCCTATGCGATCTTCACCTGCGAATATGGCGACGGCGGCCTGGCCAAGATAGACTTGAAGAACCAGAAGGTGCTCGGCCACCTCGACCTCTCCAGGATGGGCATGCCGCAGGACGTCCGCCTCTCGCCCGACGGCAAGGTCTTCTACGTGGCCGACATGGTCAATGACGGCGTGTTCCTGGTCGACGGCGACAGCTTCAAGGAAATCGGCTTCATCCCGACCGGCATCGGCGCGCATGGCTTCGTCGTCAGCCGCGACGGCAAGCGGCTCTATGTCTCGAACCGCGGGTCGCACAAGATGGAGCAGGGCAAGGCCAAGGGCCCTGGCAGCGTGACGGTGATCGACTTCGCCACCCGCTCGGTGGTCGCGCAGTGGCCGATCCCTGGCGGCGGCAGCCCCGACATGGGCAATGTCAGCGCCGACGGCAAGCAGCTATGGCTCTCCGGCCGCTTCGACAGCGACGTCTATATGATCGACACAACGAGCGGCGCGGTGACCAAGATCCGCGTCGGTGTCGAGCCGCACGGGCTCACCGTGTGGCCACAGCCCGGGCGCTATTCGCAAGGGCATACGGGCAATATGCGGTAGCGTTTGGGATGGCCTGCCATCCGAAGCTCGCAGTTTGGGATGGCCTGCCATCCGAAGCTCGCAGAGCGAAGGATGGTGCCCCTAGCCGGGATCGAACCAGCACTCCTTGCGGAACTCGATTTTGAGTCGAG
>RXJA01000383.1 GCA_003963455.1 Hyphomicrobiales bacterium | reverse complement strand
GGCCATCGCCGAGATCGCGCCGCATGTGCGCCGCACCGAGCAGATCGTCGAGCATGTGCGCATCCGCATGGCGCAGCAGATCTGCGGCGACCTCTCGGAGGGCGGCACGCTCAAGGTGCTGCGCCTGGGCAACCGTTGGGACCTCGCCTTCCACCAGAGCCTCAAGCGCGACGCCAAGGGCGAGGTGCGCGAGTTCGACATCGATCCGCGCCAGCTCGAGGAATTCGGCCAGGACGCCACCAAGGCGATCCGCAAGCATCTCGAGGCCGGCGAGCGCTTCGTGCTCGTCACCGCGCCCGACGCGCGCCCCTATGTGCGCATGATCATCGAGCGGCTGTTCACGACGCTTCCCGTGCTCAGCCATGTCGAGATCGCCAAGGGCGTCGAGATCAAGGTGCTCGGAACCATCTCGTGAACGCGCTCTCGCAGGGCGTCGTCATCGCCGCCTTCCTCGCCTTCTGCCGCATCGGAGCCTGCTTCATGCTGATGCCGGGCCTGTCGAGTGCCCGCGTGCCGCTGCAGATCAGGCTGTTCGTATCGCTCGCCGCGACCGGCGGCCTGCTCGCTTTCCTGTGGGACCGCATCTATCCGTTCGTCGATCCGCGCCCGCAAATACTGGCGCCGATGATCGTTTCCGAGCTGCTGGTCGGCGGCCTGATCGGCGCCATGACCAGGCTCTACATGGAGGCGCTGCGCTTCATGGGCTCGGCCATCGCCATGCTGATCGGCTATGGCGGCTCGGGCGGACCGGCGATCGAGGAACCGGAACCGCAGGCGGCTCTTGCCGCCCTCATCTCGTTCTCGGCGCTGCTTCTGCTCTTCGTCTTCGATTTCGACCACGAGATCGTCAAGGCGCTGGTCGCCTCCTACCAGGTCGCCCCGGTCAACGTGTTCTTCAACCCGCAGGCGGCGCTGGTCGACGTAACCGACACGGTGTCGGACGCCTTCTTCCTGGTCATCCGGCTGGGCAGCCCGTTCGTCGCCTATGCTATCCTGGTCAATCTGACGATCGGCTTCGTCAACAAGCTGACGCCCCAGATCCCGGTCTATTTCATCTCGCTGCCCTTCGTCATCGCGGGCGGCATGATCATCTTCTATTTCGCTGTAGGCACGCTGCTGTCGCTGTTCGTCGACGGCTTCGTCGACTTGACGCTGGCGAGATAGCCATGACCACGCGAAAGGATCGCCTGAAGAAACTGGTCAAGGTGCAGGGGCAGTTGAAGGCGCTGCACGAGACCCGCCATGCCGGTTTCCTCGCCGCCGCCGTCAAGGCCGAAGCGGAGGCCAAGGAACTGATCGAGCATTTCGACACCGATAAATCGCTGGCAGGCTTGTTCCCCGCGCTCTACCACAAGCGCATCAACGACGCGCTCGGCCGGCAGAAACAGAACCTCGAAGATGCCCGCCAGGAAGCCGCGCTGATCGCCACCGCGACGGCGCGCACCAACATGGTCGAGCGCGCCTACAAGGACCTGCGCCGCCGCGACGAGCGCGAGCGCTCCGACCGCGAACGGCTCGATCTCATCACGCAGAAGCGGCAGCAGGGCGAAAGCTGATCCCGCTTTCAGACAGCCCTCAGAACCGTGTCGAGAAACTCGCCTTGAAGGCGTTCTCCATCGCGCTCGATGCGAATTGGCCGTCATAGCTGAAGCCGAGACGGCTGCCCCCGCCGAGATCGACATCGACGCCGGCCTGCAGCGCCAGCGCGTCGCGCGCGATCGGCACGCCGAAGACGGTGAAGCCGTCACCGCCGTCAAACGAGAGCCGCGCCGCCGGCGCGTCGGCGAAGGCGTGACGCCAGCCGAGCGAGGCGCGCGCCTCGAAGGCCGTGCCGCCGACGACCATCTTTTGCAAGACCCTTGCGCCGAGCGTGGCGAAGGTGGCGTCGTTGATGAAACCGCCCGAAGACAAGGCGCCCGCGCCGCCGTCCTCGGCGAAGCCGTCGGTCGACAGGTGCACATAGGCGAGACCGGCGAACGGCTCGACCTTCAGCGCGCCGACATCGAAGGGCCGCGACGCCTCGCCGAACACTTGCAGCGTGCTCGCGCCGTAGCTGGCGCTAAGCGCATCGCTGAAGCCGGCGAAGGCCGGGTTTCGGTTGGTGTCGATATCATGATGGCTGTAGCCGGCTCCGAATTTCAGCAGCACGCTGTCGATGGCGCCGCCGCCATATGCGCCGAAATGCACATTTGTGATGTCGACGGAGGACGCGCGGTCGTCGATATCGAGCGAGGTGACGCTAATGCCACCGAGAAAGCCGAGCGTCCAGCCGTCGCCGACGGCGGCGTCGATGCCGGCGAAGAAGGCGCCCGTACTGGCGTCCGCATCGGCGGCGTTGCCGTCGCTGTCGAGCGAGCGCGCAAGCCCGGCGCCTTGCATCCAGAAACCTCGCGCTCCTGGCTCCGCAATCGTCGCTCCGACACGCCCAAGCGCTGCGTCGCGCAGCAGCCGGCTTTCATCCAGCAGAACGCCGCCGGCGGCGGCATGAACTTCGCCGGACAGTTGGTCGAAAGCGAAGCGCGCGTCGTCGGCCGACAGCGGCGCGATGACGTTATAGACCGCGTTGCCGGCGCCGAGCGACTCGATACCGCCGGCCGCCGCCTTCTGGTTCGGCGTTTCGGCAACGGATGAAAAGTCGACCGCGTTGCGGGTCAGTGTCAGCACGACATTGTTGCCGTCGCCGCCGTCATACACCACGTCCGGCGTGAGGAAGGCATAGACGTGGCTGATGCCGGCGAACTGCCCGGTCACGGCATTGGCGCCCTGATTGTCGATGATGGTGTAGGTCTGACTCGGCTGCCAGCCCGTGCCCGTCAGTTCGTGCAAGGCAAGCATGCCGCCGGTGAGATCGACATTGCCCGTCACCACGACCTTGTCGGCGCTGGCCGTGTCGACCTCGATGTCGAGCGCGCCGGCCATCCAGTAATCGCCATTGATGGTCTGGGTGCCGATCGACGCGCCCGGCGCATGATGGCCGCCGGACTGGATGATGACCGTGCCGCCGGCAAGCACGCCGATCGTGCCGTTGCCGGCCAGCGTGGCGCCGCTTGCCACGGTGACATCGGCGGAACCGAGCGAACCATCGATCTGCAAGGTCCCGGCGCCAACGGTAGTCGTGCCGAGATAGGTGTTCGCGCCCGACAGGATCAGCTTGCCGGCGCCGGTCTTCGTGAAGTTGCCCTTGGCCAGCGCGCCGCCATCCGAAATGACGCCCGATATCGTCTCGTCGAGGTTGAGCGCGCCTGCTTCGAGAGTATGCGCGCCAAGCGCGACGTCACCGGCGCCGGAGACCGAGCCGAGCGAAACGCAATTGCACAGGCCTGCGGCGTCGAAGGTCGAGACGTCGAGCTTGCCGCCGCTCTGGTTGATGACCTTCGCCTGCTCCGAAATATTGTCGCCGCGGAACGCCGTGGTGCCGCCGCTCTGGTTGGTGATGACAGCGTTGCCGGCGTTGCTGCCCGCGAGGAAAACGGTCTTGCCGTCGCCCTGGTTGGTGATCCCGGCCGTGCCAGCGCTCGACTGGTTGTCGAACGCGACGGAGCCGTTCTGGGTCGAGATCGAAAGCCCGTTGGCATTGACGGGGCCGGCGAAGCGCAACACCGGCAGCACCGTCGCCGCTGGCGCGCCCGTCACCGAAACCCCGCCGGTGCCGAGCGCCCCGTTGGCCGCCGCGACGAGCTCGCCTTCCTTGACCGTCGTGCCGCCCTGATAGGAATTGGCGACACCCAGCGTCAGCGTGCCGTCGCCGAGCTTGACGATGCTGCCGGTTCCGGAAATGCCGACATTGATGACCGCCTTGTTCACGCCCGCGCCCGGATCGGCGGCGACGATGATTTCGGTGGCGGCCGAATTGGTGACCAGCGCGCCGGCAGGACCAGCGGCAAGCGTGTAGGTCCAGTCGGCCGGGTGCGAAACGAAGCGCAGGCCGGTGAATATCTGCGAACCCGCCACCGTCACCGTGCCCGGCGTGCCGGCGAACACCGCCTTCTGGCTCGCCCAGGCGGCATTGATGTCACCGGCCGCGTTCGTCCAGTTGGTGCCGGAAGAATCCCACACGCCATTGCCGCCGCGCCCATCGGCGACGCCGCCGGGGCTCATATTGGCGCCGTCCCAATATTGTTCGCCGGCGCCGGTGGCCACCACCAGGTTGACGACGCCGCCGCCGCTCTGGATCGACCAGTCGCCGGGGTTGAAGTCGGGCGGCACGGCGCCGATCACCAGCCCGTTGTTGATGAAGGTGCCGCCATAGTTCGCGATGCGGTAGCTGCCGTTGCCGAAACCGCCGGCGTCGCTGACCGACAGCTTGCCGTCCAGGGTCAGCGCGCCGGTGACGTCGAACAGCGGCGTGGTGCTGGCCGCGCCCAAGGACACATTGAGGTTGGAGCCGTCGTTCAATGTCAGGGAGGCCATGGTCAGCGTCTGGCCGGCGACACCAAGCAGCGTGCCGCCATTGGCAACCGTCGTCGCGCCCAGGGACCCGGTGCCGCCCAGCGTGCCGCCGGAATTGACCTGGAAGATGCTGGAGGCCATCGAGCCGTTGACGGCCAGCGTGCCGGCATCGACGTTGGTGGCGCCGGAGAAGTTCTTGTTGCCGCTGATGGTCAGCGTGCCGCTGCCTTGCTTGGTGAAGGTGCCGGTGCCGTTGATCTGGCCCTGGTAGAGCGTGTCGGCCGAACCGCCCGCGGTGAGAGTGCCCGTCCGGATCTCGAGCCGGCCATAGCCGGAGAGATCGCCGACCGTCTGGTTGAAACCGTTGAGGTCGAAGACGCCGCCATTGCCGATCAGCGCGCCCGATGTCGCCAACCGGTCGTTGCCGCCGAGGATCAGGCTGCCGAACGACACCGTCGTGCCACCGGTATAGGTCTGCACGCTGTTCAGCGTCAGCGTCCCGTTGCCGCTCTTCTCGAAACTGCCTTCGCCGGAGATGACGCCGGAATAGGTAAGCGTCAGGTTGGAATAGGAGAGGAGCTTGCCGTGGTTGACATAGTCGCCCGTCAACACGCCATTGCCTAAGAAATTGCCGACGTTCAGCTGGCCGCCATTGATGGTGGTGCCGCCGCTATAGGTATTGGCGCCCGTCAGCGTGATCGTCCCGCTGCCGTTCTTGATCACCTGGCCGCTGCCGGAAATGACGCCACCATAGCCGAGGCCGAAATCGCTCGAACGGTTGAAGACCAGCGTGCCATTGTTGGTGACATTGCTGCTGATACCACCCGTCGCGCCGCCATTGCCGAGCTGCAGCGTGGCGCCGCTGCTGATCGTGGTCGGCGCGGTGTAGGTATTGTCGGCGGTGAAGATGGTGGTGCCGGCGATGATGTTGACGGCGCCGGGCCCGTTGCCGTCGAGCTTCGGCGCGAACACGTAGCTGCTGGAAGTATGGTTGAAGTTGACCGATTGCGGCGCGGCGGCGGTGCTGGAGAAGATGACGGTCGACGCCTCGAGCGTGCCCGGCGCGGCGGCTGGGCTGGCCGCGGCGGCGCCGATGTTCAGTGTGCCGGAGGAGCCGGCGAGGCCGCCGATCCCGACCGTGCCGGTCCCGCCATTGACCTTGACGTTGCCGCCATCGGCGATCGTCAGCACGCCCTTGCCGGCGCCGCCGACGGTGAGGCCTTGCAGGTCGCTGGGGCCGGACCCAAGCGTGTCGCTGATCGTCCAGACCGAACCTGCGCCTGTCACCGTCACGGTATCGGCCGTGGTTGCCGTGGCGTCGCTGGCGCTCGAGATGTTCGTATAGCCGGTGTTGAGCGCGCCGCCGCCCGACACCGTCACCGTGGCGGTCGAATTGTTGGCGTTGCCGAGATAGAGCCTGTAGGGCGTGGTGAAGCTCGACCCCGCGCCGTCGATGGTGATCGCTGCTTTCGAGTTTGCTGTGTTGGCGATGCGGGCGTCGCCGCTGAGGAAGCTGCTGGCCGTGGAATCGATCAGCACCGTGCCGCCGGCAAGAACGTTCAACTCCGAAGTCTGGCTGGTCGAGCCCATCGCCAGCGGCACGTTGTTGTAGACGCCGGTGATCTTCCACTGCGAGCCGGCGCCGGTGACGGTCACCTTGCCGTTGGTGATGCCGGCGGTAGTGGTGGCAAGGCTGTGAGTGGTCGTGAGCGTGCCGCCGCCCGAAACGGTGAGCTCGCCCTTGCCGACATTGCCGACGAAGAGGTTGTTCGTCGACCATGCCGCTCCGCCGGAGACCGTGGCTGTGCCGACGCCGCTGGCATTGCCGCCGACATAGCTGAGCTTGGTCGAGGCGGTCGCGTTGTCGAGCAGCTGGAAATCGCCCTTGCCGGTGACACCGATGATGAACTGGGCGATACCCGCATTGTTCATCGTGAAGTCCGAGCCGCTGCCGGTGACGATCAACTGGCCGTCGGCATTGGCGGAGGTCTCGCCGATCATCACGTTGCCGCTGGACAACAACTTGCCGCCCGCCTCGACGCGGACACGACCGACCGCGCCGTTATCGGCCGAGATCGACAGGAAATTGTTCGACCATTGCGACCCGGCGCCGGTGATGGTGACCGTGCCGGAGGATGACGGATTGTTGGCGACGACGCCGCCGACGCTGGTGACCTTGCCGCCGCCGGAGATGGTCAGCGCGCCGGCGCCGAAATCGCCGACGATGAGATAGTTGCTCGACACCGAAAGCGTGCCCGAGCCCGTGACGACGAGCGCGCCGTTCGAACCGGCGGTGCTGCCGATGTTGACCGTCTTTGCGGTCGCCCCGGCGGAGCTTATCGTGGCTGAGTTGGCCACGCTGTTGATGACCAGATCGTCGCTCGCCATCGGCGTCGAGGACGGCGTCCAGTTGCCCGGCGTGAACCAGTTGCCCGAGGTCGAACCGTTCCAGCTCAGCGAGGCGCCGAGGGCCAGCGTCGAGCTCGACATGAACAGCGCCGCCAGGCCGGCCACCATCGCAGGCGATGCACACCGGCCCGCCCGCGCACGCTTCGTCATGTCCATTCCGTGTCCCCAGCCTGCCGACGCAACCGCGCAGAACCCCCTTGGGCGCACCGGCGGGTGGCCCGGGTCAAAGGCTAGAGATGCATGCAAAGAGCCGATACCGGCACATATGGACAGATGCGGACAATTCAGGACACGAGCGCCCCGGCGGTCCGGCTCCGTCATCCGACACCGCCGGAAGATGCGGCAGGACCGGCTCTTTCCCAGAGGCGGCCGCTCGCCGGCGAATCGTTCATCGGGGCTTCGCAGGCTACGGACGAGGCTCCCCGCCAGCCGCCAGTCCGCGCAAGCCTGCCACAAGCTTGTTGGTCCATTGTGCAGGCAACAAAACCGGCAAAGGGCGGACTTTCTTGGCCATTTCCCCACCCAGCGACATCGTCATGGACGTTGCCCGCGCAGCGGAGCCGGCCGATGTCGAGGCCGCGCGCGCGGCGCTCGCGAGAAGGGCGAACGGCGCCTCGGCGCCCTTCTCCCTCGATCCATCCGCGACCGTCGATGCCGGCTCCATTCTCTCGCGCGCAACGGCCGACAAGGCGGAGGCCGCCGATCCGTCGAGGAAGTTCCAGCGCTTCGAGGCGATGGTGCTGACCACCTTCATCCAGAACATGATGCCCAAGGACACCGAAGGCGTTTACGGCAAGGGCCTGGCGGGCGACATGTGGAAATCGCAGCTTGCCGAAAAGGTCGCCGATGTGATGGCCGCGCATGGCGGCATCGGCATCGCCAGATCCATGCTCGCCGACCATTATCTAGACGGCAAGCACAAGGTGCCGGTCGGCCCCGTTGCCGGCGGGCCGCAGAAAACCGAGATCGACCAGCAGACCCGGCTTTCAACTTCGATGCTCGAGGAGCTTGAGCGCAAGGCCGCGCGGTCGATGACCGGCGACGACACGACCATAAAAACGGATATCAAGATCTAGGGACCTACATGGCCGACCAAACGGACCTTTCCAACCTTCCCGCGCGGACCAACGCAATGGAAGCGCCCGCCGCGGCACGACCCGGCAACCTCGCCGCCATCATCGGGCGCATCGAGGAAGTCGTGGACGAGGAGACCGCCGGCATCCGCAGCGGAACGGCCTATGACCTCAAGGCGTCGAACGCGCGCAAGAGCCGTTATCTCTACGAGCTGAACCGGGCGCTCAAGGGCGCCAATGAGATCGAATTCCTCGAGCAGCATCGCGAAGGTCTGCTGCGGCTGCGCCAGAAGCTGGCGAAGAACGAGGCGGCGATCCTGGCACATCTCAACGCCGTCAACGAGGTCGCCACGCTTCTGAGGAACGCCATCCAGCGCGCCGATGCCGACGGCACCTATTCGGCCGGCGAGTTCGGAATGGCGCGAGCCTGACAGGGATGATCGAGGCGCAAGGGCAGACCCGGTGATAAAATTCATCGCCGCCGCTTTGTGGATCTGTGCCGTGACGCTTGGCGCGGTCTTCTATTCCTTTCAGGCTGCCAGCCAGCGGGGCGCGGCCGAACCACCGAAGCCGATGCTGGGCGGCCTCGACTACGTCAAGACCGACATGATCTCGGTGCCGCTGCTGCGCGACGGCAGGATCGACGGCTATTTCCTCACCAAGCTCGTCTACACGGTGGAACCGGAACAGATAAAGAAGCTGTCGATCCCGGCGCAGGCGCTGATGACCGATCAGGTCTATTCCTACCTCTATTCCAATCCGCAGATCGATTTCACCAAGAAGGAATCGATCGATCTGGACGCTTTCCGTAAGTCGATCCGCGACACCATCAACACCCGTGTCGGCGTCGATCTGGTGCATGAGGTGCTGATCGACCAGGTCAACTTCCTCTCCAAGGACGATATCCGCGACAACGCGCTTCGCCGCCGCAGGAATGCCGGCGAGACCGCGGCGGCGATGACCAAGCCCTTCCAGGCGGCGCCGGAGCATTGACGGCCGCTGCCCGGCGGAGACATGGCACAGCTCTCCAAGCGATATGACGCAGGGTGACCGCGTTGACGTTAACGTCAACTCGAAGCTATATGCGCCGGTGACAGGCGGCCGCGCGGGCGCGGCGCGTCTACCTCGCCCAGCGGCTCGACAGGCCGGTGCGCGTCAACGCAACCAACGAGGAGAACCGCCATGGGCGTTCAGGAGATTGCCGACAAGATCAAGTCGCGCGTGGCAAGCGCCGGCTTCGAGCATTCGGTCAAGTTCGACACCGGCAGCAACGGCGTCATCGTCATCGACGGCGCGACCGTCTCGACCACCGATGCGCCGACCGACTGCACGATCAAGCTCTCGCTCGACGACCTGGATTCGCTGATTGCCGGCGACCTCAACCCGACCATGGCCTTCATGGCGGGCAAGCTCAAGGTCGAAGGCGACATGACGGTCGCCATGGCGCTGAGCCAGTTGCTCGGCTGATCATTCGCAAGAGACGACGCCGCCCACCGGGCGGCGTCTTTTCTTGTCGAACAGCAGGCGCGTCAGGCCACGAAGCCCTGCGCTTCTCCCTTGATCCTGCGGCCTGCCGCCTTGATCGTGCCCTTGGCGCCATCCAGCGCGCCGTCCTTCAGCTCCAGCGCCAGAAGCCGGTGCCGCTCATAAGGGCCGGGCATGGCAAGCGTTCCGGTACGATCGGCCGAGAAGCCGAACCGTCCGTAATAGGGCGCATCGCCGACGAGCAGGATCGCGCCGTGGCCGAGCCGCGCGGCTTCGGCGACCGCATGCCGCATCAGCGCCGAGCCGATGCCGCCGCTCTTCAATCCCGGCTCGACGGCGAGCGGGCCGAGCAGAAGCGCCGCCGGACCGCCCTCGCCCAACCCTACATCCCAAAGCCGTACCGTGCCGACGACGACACCCGACGCATCCCGGGCGACAAAGGCCAGGCCTTCCGACGGCCGGCGGCCGCGCCGCAGCTTCTCGGACGACTTCTTCTTGCGCTTCGGTCCCATGGCGCGGTCGAGCAGCGCTTCGCGCGCCGCGGCGTCGCCCGCGCCTTCGCCGACGATGACGAAGGCCGGCGCCTGGGCGGCCCCCTCGTCCGGCGCGCCGCGCGAGCCAGCCTGTGCCCGGAGGGCAAGGGAGGGCGCCAGCACTGCCGTCGAGCTCGTCTCCCCCGCGGAGAAAAGCTCAGCCGACGGTCCGGACGAGGGGGCAATTTCGGTGGCCGCAATGGCCGATTTGGTCAGGTATTCCATGTCCGCGATCCTTCACGAGCGGAGATCTGTTCCACAAGCGAGCCGAGGCGGGCGATCGACATCGCCCGCGCCGGATGATCTGAACGGTTCTCCCGAACCGGTCAGATCACGTAGGATCGGAGAGGCTCGAAGCCGTTGAAGGCGACCGCCGAATAGGTGGTCGTGTAGGCGCCGGTGCCTTCGATCAGCACCTCGTCGCCGATGGTCAGCGACAAGGGCAGCGGATAAGGCGTCTTCTCGTACATCACGTCGGCCGAATCGCAG
>RXJA01000437.1 GCA_003963455.1 Hyphomicrobiales bacterium | reverse complement strand
TCGGTCTCCTTCCCACTTCAAACCATACACCAGAACCAACACACAGGATCCTCGGGTCTGCGCGCGTCGCTCCGCTCCTTGCTCCGCCCTAGAATGACGAAGCGCGAATGTCGTCGCTAATCTCAGACGCCTCCAACGGAACTGGGCCGTGACGCCTACTCAGCATGATGTTTTGACCATGCGGTCAAAAATCGACTGCTTTTGCCGCCTTTTTCCGCTATGAGCCTTTGAAAGACTCGTGAACCATCGCTTCACGGGCTATCCTTGTGCGTGTCGCCCAAAGGTGTTGAGCGGTTTTGGGAAAACGACACGCACCAGAAAGAGCGGCGCAAGTCGCTAAGTGAAAGGGCAGGAGATGAGCACGATCCGCGAAGCAGGCGCTGGAGCTTCCAAGGTGATGCCGCTGCCGGCGCGCGCCGCCGCCAACACGCCGATGCCCCTGGAGCACGGCATTGCCCGCAACCCCGGCATGAAGCTCGATCTCGGCTTCCTGGAATCGGTGCGCGGCGTCAATCGCTCGGCGCTGGAGCGCCGCGTCGCCACGCTGACCAAGCGGCGCTCGATCAAGGCCGACAACCAGGCCGCTTGGCTGTTGCGGGCGATTGCCTGCATGGACCTCACCACGCTGAACTCCAACGACACCGAGGAGCGCGTGCGCCGGCTCTGCGCCAAGGCGATCAACCCGCTGCGCCGCGATATCGTCGAGGGCCTCGGCATCTCAGGCGAGACCATCCGCCCGGCGGCGGTCTGCGTCTACCATCCCTTCGTGGCCACCGCGGTCGACGCGCTGCGCGGCACCGGGATCCATGTCGCCGCCGTATCGACCGCCTTCCCGCACGGGCTTGCGCCGCTCTCGACCCGTCTGCAGGAGATCGAGGCCTCGGTAAAGGACGGCGCGGACGAGATCGACGTCGTCATTCCGCGCGGCCTTGTCTACGGCGCCAAGTGGCGCGAACTGTTCAACGAGATCGTCGCCATGCGCGCCGCATGCGGCGAAGCGCATCTCAAGGTCATCCTCGGCACCGGCGACCTCGCCACGCTGCGCAACGTCATGCTCGCCTCCATGGTGGCCATGATGGCGGGCGCGGACTTCATCAAGACCTCGACCGGCAAGGAAAGCGTCAACGCCACGCTCCCCGTCGGCCTTGCCATGGTGCGCGCCATCCGCGCCTATTTCGAGGAAACCGGCTATCTGATAGGCTTCAAGCCTGCCGGCGGCATTTCCACCGCCAAGGTCGCGCTCGATTGGCTGGTGCTGATGAAGGAAGAGCTCGGCCGGCCGTGGCTGGAGCCGGAACTGTTCCGCTTCGGTGCGTCCAGCCTGCTCACCGACATCGAACGCCAGCTCGAGCATCATCTGACCGGGCATTATTCAGCCAACCATCGCCACGCGATGGCGTGAGTTTGTCAACGCGGCGATGACTGGAACACCCCTCATCCGTCGCCTTCGGCGACACCTTCCCCCACAAGGGGAGAAGGACAGGCCCCGCCCCGATCTGCCAATCAAACACCATTGTAAGCAACTGAATGGCCCGCAGACATGCGCCTTCCCTTCTCCCCTTGTGGGAGAAGGTGGCCGAGCGAAGCTCGGTCGGATGAGGGGTGCTAGGCTTGGGGCCAGCCTTCAAGGAACAAATCCATGAACATCCTCGAACGCTATCACGCCATGGAATACGGGCCGGCGCCGGAAGCCCGCAACGAGGCCGACGCCTGGCTCGCCGGGCGTGACTTCGCCAAGGCGCTGTTCATCGACGGCGCCTGGAAGGCGGCGGCCAGCGGCAAGACGTTCGAGACCAGCGAACCCTCCTCCGGCAAGCTGCTCGCGAAGGTCTCGGATGCCGGCAACGTCGATATCGACGCCGCGGTCGCGGCGGCTGCCAAGGCTCTGCCGAAATGGTCGGCGTCCTCGGGCTACGCCCGCGCGAAAGTGCTCTACGCCATCGGCCGCGCCATGCAGCGCCACCAGCGTCTGTTTGCGGTGCTGGAATCGATCGACAACGGCAAGCCGATCCGCGAGAGCCGCGACATCGACGTGCCGCTGGCGATCCGCCATTTCATCCATCACGCCGGCTGGGCGCAGACGCTCGAGAAGGATTTTCCCGACCACAAGCCGGTCGGCGTCGTCGGCCAGGTCATCCCGTGGAACTTCCCGCTGCTGATGCTGGCCTGGAAGATCGCGCCGGCTCTGGCCGCCGGCTGCACGGTGGTGCTGAAGCCGGCCGAGTTCACACCGCTCACCGCCATCCTCTTCGCCGAGATCTGCGAGCGCGCGGGCGTGCCGAAGGGCGTCGTCAACATCGTCCAGGGCGGGCCGGAAGCGGGTGCTGCCATCGTCAACCATCCCGGCATCCAGAAGATCGCCTTCACCGGCTCGTCCGAAGTCGGCAAGATCATCCGCAAGGCCACCGCCGGATCGGGCAAGAAGCTTTCGCTGGAGCTCGGCGGCAAGTCGGCCTTCATCGTCTTCGAGGACGCCGATCTCGACAGCGCCGTGGAGGGTCTCGTCGACGGCATCTGGTTCAACCAGGGCCAGGTCTGCTGCGCCGGCTCGCGGCTTCTGGTGCAGGAAGGGATCGCCGAGGCCTTGATCGCCAAGGTCAAGGCCAGGATGAGCCGGCTGCGCGTCGGCAGCCCGCTCGACAAGAACACCGACATCGGTCCGCTCGTCGACAGCACCCAGCTCGACCGCGTCAAAGGTTTGATCGCGGAGGGCGCTAAACAAGGCGCTGTTTGCTGGCAACCGGACGCCGCCTTGCCGACGACCGGCTACTATCACTTGCCGACGCTGGCGACGTCTGTTTCGCCGGCTAACATTTTGGCCCAGGAAGAGGTTTTTGGACCTGTCCTGGCGACGATGACCTTCCGCAACACCGAGGAGGCGGTCGAGCTTGCCAACAACACGCGCTATGGCCTCGCCGCGTCCGTGTGGAGCGAGAACGTCAATCTGGCCCTGCATGTCGCGCCGCAATTGAAGGCCGGCGTTGTCTGGGTCAACGGCACCAACATGTTCGACGCGGCCTGCGGCTTCGGCGGTTATCGCGAAAGCGGCTTTGGCCGCGAAGGCGGCCGCGAAGGCATGTTCGAATACCTCGCGGCAAAGCTCCCCGTCGGCCCGGCCATCAAGCCGGCCGCGGCCGGCTCGGCCCAGCCTGTCGAACAGGCCGACGGCACGGCAATCGACCGCACCGCAAAGCTGTTCATCGGCGGCAAGCAGGCGCGGCCGGACGGCAACTATTCTCTGGCTGTTGCGACTGCCAAGGGTAAGCTTGCCGGTGAAGTCGGCCTCGGCAATCGCAAGGACATCCGCGACGCGGTTTCTGCTGCCCGCGCGTGCAAGGCCTGGCCGGAGGCGACAGCCTTCAACCGCAGCCAGGTGCTTTATTATTTCGCCGAAAACCTGTCCGGCAGGGCCGATGAGTTCGCCGCGCGCCTTGTTCAGCTGACCGGTGTCGCCGCCAAGGCGGCGCGCGAGGAGGTCGAGCAGTCGATCGAGCGGCTGTTCCTCTATGCCGGGCTGACAGACAAGTTCGAAGGCCGTGTTCACCAGCCGCCGGCTCGTGTTGTGACACTGGCGCTGCATGAGCCCGTGGGTGTCGTCGGCATCGTCGCCCCGGACAACCAGCCGCTGCTCGGCTTCGTCTCCCTGGTCGCTCCGGCGCTCGCCATGGGCAACACGGTGGTCGCCGTCCCGTCCGAGCGCCACCCGCTGCTGGCGACCGATCTCTACCAGGTGATCGAATATTCGGACATCCCGGCCGGCGCCATCAACATCGTAACCGGACGCGGCGCCGAGCTTGCCGGCGTGCTGGCCAAGCATGACGATGTCGACGGGCTCTGGGTCTTCGCCGATGCCGACACCTGCGCCAAGGCGGAGGCCGATTCCATCGGCAACCTCAAGCGCGTCTGGACCGGCAATGGCCGCACGCTCAACTGGGCCTCGGGCGAAGCGGCCGGCGAAACCTTCCTGCGCCGCGCCATCGAGGTCAAGAACGTCTGGGTGCCCTACGGCGACTGATGGCCCCCGCCTCAGGCAAGGCGCCTCGGCGCGACGGCTTCCTGTGCGTGGGAGCCGTTTCAGCCGCTGCCGCGAAGGTGATCGCGTTCGGGCTTGACGCTCGCATAGGTGCTCTTTAACGAGAAAGAACATCTTTATCTGTGAAACCGGCGGGGTAGGCCGCACGATGCCTGTTGTCTGGCACACGACGCCGAGGCCGGCCATTGATAAAGGCGGACGCACTGGAGCATTCCAGCAAAGGTGTGAGCGGATTTCCGCGCGGAATAGCGTCGAAACAAGGTGATGGAGCGGTTCGCCGCTTCCGTGAAACGGTGAAATGCTCGAGGCAGGCGAGGGGAGAGGCATGGCGGATCTGGCAGGCAAGGTCGTGGTCGTCACCGCGGCGGCGCAAGGCATCGGGCGGGCGAGCGCGCTGGCCTTCGCCAGGGCGGGCGCCACGGTGCACGCGACCGATATCAATGAGCCGCTTCTTGCCGACCTCGCCAAAACTTCCGGGATGAAGACACGCAAGCTCGATGTGCTGAACGACGCGGCCGTTGCTTCCGCCTTCGCCGAGATCGGCCGCGTGGATGTCCTGTTCAACTGCGCCGGCTTCGTCCATGCCGGCTCGATCCTCGAGATGAAGGACGAGGACCTCGACTTCGCGCTCAACCTCAACGTCCGTTCGATGATCCGCACCATCCGCGCCGTGCTGCCGGGCATGCTGGAGCGCGGCGACGGCTCGATCATCAACATGGCTTCGCTGGCGAGCTCGCAGAAGGGTGTGCCGAACCGCTTCGCCTACGGCCTGACCAAGGCGGCCGTGGTCGGCCTGACCAAAGCGGTCGCCGCCGACTATGTCGCCAAGGGCATCCGCTGCAACGCCATCTGCCCGGGCACGGTCGAAAGCCCGTCGCTGCAGGACCGAATGCATGCGCAAGGCGATTATGAGGCGGCGCGCGCGGCCTTCATTGCCCGCCAGCCGATGGGCAGGCTTGGCACGCCGGAAGAGATTGCCGATCTCGCCGTCTATCTGGCGGGCGCCACCTACACGTCGGGGCAGGCCTACAACATCGACGGCGGCTGGTCGATCTGACTGAAAAGGGATTGGCAGGAAGACGGGGAGATCGGAGCCGATCCCCCGTTTGGTTTGGATCGAGGCGTCTGAAAATCCGGCCGGTCATCCGGTTCAGACAAATCGCGAGCTTGCCGCCGATTGGGTCGGCGACTACGGTCCGCTGGCTTTGACGGGAATTTGTGAAAACGGCCACAGGCCGCAAGGTGGAGAAGTAAGATGAAGTTGTTGCGCTATGGCGAGACTGGTAGCGAAAAGCCGGGACTGCTCGATGCGGATGGGACGATCCGCGATCTTTCCGCTCATGTCGCCGACATCGCCGGCACCGCCCTTCATCCGGCCACGCTGGAGATGCTCTCCAGGCTCGATCCGAAGTCACTGCCGGCGGTTTCCGGTAGCCCGCGCATGGGCGCATGCGTCGCCGGCACCGGCAAATTCATCTGCATCGGCCTCAACTATTCCGACCACGCCGCCGAGACCGGCGCCACCGTGCCATCGGAGCCGATCATCTTCATGAAGGCAAGCTCCGCGATCGTCGGGCCAGACGATGACGTGCTCATCCCGCGCGGCTCGGTCAAGACCGACTGGGAGGTCGAACTTGGCGTAGTCATCGGCAAGACCGCCAAATATGTCAGCGAGGACGACGCGCTGGATTATGTTGCCGGCTATTGTGTCTCGCACGACGTATCCGAGCGCGCCTTCCAGGCCGAGCGCCAGGGCCAGTGGACCAAGGGCAAGTCCTGCGACACGTTCGGGCCGATCGGCCCGTGGCTGGTGACCAAGGACGAGGTCGCCGATCCGCAGAACCTGAAGATGTGGCTGACCGTCAACGGCAAGACCATGCAGAACGGGTCGACCAAGACCATGGTCTATGGCGTCAAATATCTGGTGTCCTATCTCAGCCAGTTCATGTCGCTGCATCCCGGCGACATCATCTCCACCGGCACCCCGCCCGGCGTCGGGCTGGGCATGAAGCCGCCTGTGTTCCTGAAGGCCGGCGACGTCGTCGAGCTCGGCATCGAAGGCATGGGCCAGCAGAAGCAGACTTTCAAGGCGGACGCGTAAGCGCCGCCCTTACCTTCTCCCCTTTCGGGAGAAGGTGGCCGCGAAGCGGCCGGATGAGGGGTGTTGGAAGGATCTCTGCGTTGCAGGGCTAAGCGCTTGGGATTCTTCAATCTTCGAGGTCGCACTCCGCTGGAGCACCCCTCATCCGTCTCGGCGCTACGCGCCGATCCACCTTCTCCCGCAAGGGGAGCAGGGGAAGTCGCCGCCTACTTCAACACCTTCCCGTCCCCACCGAAGCGGTACGTCTTCGCCGCATCCGGCGTCGCGTAGAGCGTTGAGCCCGGCTCGGCATTGTAGACGCCGAAGATGCGCACGGTGATCAACCCGGCCTTCTCGCAGTCGAGATAGAGGTTGGTGTCCGCGCCGAGATGCTCGGCATGCACCACGGTGCCTTTCCAGGCGCCGGATTTCGCGTCGACGGTGAGATGCTCCGGCCGCACGCCGATGGTCTTCGCCGTCTCGCCAAGCCGCGCGCCGTCGATGAAATTCATCTTCGGCGAACCGATGAAGCCGGCGACGAATTCGTTGGCCGGCGAATTGTAGAGTTCCATCGGGCTGCCGATCTGCTCGATCCGGCCGGCATTGAGCACGACGATCTTGTCGGCCAGCGTCATCGCCTCGACCTGGTCGTGGGTGACGTAGATCATCGTCGCCTTCAGCCGCCGGTGCAGCTGCGCGATCTCCAGGCGGGTGTTGACGCGCAGCGCCGCATCGAGGTTCGACAGCGGCTCGTCGAAGAGGAACAGCTTCGGCTCGCGCACCACGGCGCGGCCGATGGCGACGCGCTGGCGCTGGCCGCCAGACAGTTCCGCCGGCCGGCGCTCGAGATAGGGCTCGAGCGAGAGCATCAAGGACGCAATCTTGATGCGGCGCTCGATCTCGGCCGCCGGCGTGCCTGCCTGCTTCAGGCCGAGTGCCATGTTGTTCTTCACCGTCAGGTGTGGGTAGAGCGCATAGGTCTGGAACACCATGGCGATGCCGCGTTTGGCCGGCGGCGTTACCGAGACATCGGCGCCGTCGATCAGGACGCGGCCGGAGGTCGAATCCTCCAGGCCGGCGATGACGCGCAGCAGCGTCGATTTTCCGCAGCCGGACGGGCCGACGAAAACGACGAACTCGCCGTCCGTGACCTCGAGGTCGATGCCCTTAAGCACCTCGACCGGCCCGAAAGCCTTCTTCACATTCTCGATCTTCAGCGAGCCCACGGCTTCGTTCCTGTTCTAGAGTTTGACGGCGTTGCCGCT
>RXJA01000105.1:7447-7584 GCA_003963455.1 Hyphomicrobiales bacterium | reverse complement strand
GGCCGAGGTGATGGCTTCGACGGCCTTGTCGACCATGTCGGCGCCGACCGCGACCTCGATCTTGATCTTGGGCAGGAAGCTGACCGCGTACTCCGCGCCGCGATAGATTTCCGTGTGCCCCTTCTGACGCCCGTAGC
>RXJA01000105.1:0-7397 GCA_003963455.1 Hyphomicrobiales bacterium | reverse complement strand
GGTCCCCCGCGTTTGCACACCTACACCGATCCCGAGGAGAGCCGGAGAGTGCCCGACAGGATTCAAGCTCCGTGCCAATTGCCGAAGCAGGGCGTTAACCTATTGTAAACAAAGGGACCGGGCGCCCGGCGCATACGTTTTGTGCGCGGAGGCATCGGGCTGCCTGATTAAAAAATAGGCAAAATCTTGGAAATGCCTGTTTAACGGGCTTGAGGCGGAAGCCGGCTCAGCGTTTGAGTCGGATCAGGCCTTCCTGGGCGACCGAGGCGATGAGCGTTCCGTCCCGCGCGAACAGCGAGCCGCGCGTGAAGCCGCGCGAGCCCTGCGTGGAGGGGCTGTCCTGATTGTAGAGGATCCAGTCGTCCAGCGAGTGGCTGCGATGGAACCACATGGCATGGTCGAGGCTGGCCGCCTGGATGTCGCGGTCGAAGATGGCGCGGCCATGCGCGAAGGTCGAGGTGTCGAGCAGCGTCATGTCGGAGAGGTAGGCGAGGACGGCTGCCTGTATCGCGCGGTTCTCGGGCACCGGGCCGGTGGTGCGGATCCAGATGTTCTGCTGCGGCTCCAGCTTCTCGCGGCTCGTATAATGCTTCAGCATCACCGGCTTCATCTCGATCGGCCGGTCGCGCTCCCAGTAGCGCCTGATGCCCTCCGGCACCGCCTCGCCGAACTTGCCGAGCAGCTCGCGCTGGGTGAGCAGCGTGTCGGGCGCCGGCACGTCGCGGGGCATCGGCATCTGGTGCTCCAGCCCGACCTCGTCCTGCTGGAACGAAGCCTCAAGCGAGAAGATCGCCTGGCCATGCTGGATCGCCACCACCCGGCGCGTGGTGAAGGAGCTGCCATCGCGGATGCGGTCGACCTCGTAGACGATCGGCAGCTTGGTGTCGCCCGGCCGCATGAAATAGCCGTGCAGCGAATGCACATGGCGCTCCGGCTCCACGGTGCGCTGCGCGGCGACCAGCGCCTGGGCTATGGTCTGGCCGCCGAAGACGCGCTGCCAGTCGACCTTGGGGCTGCGACCACGATACAGATTGTGTTCGAGCTGCTCGAGGTCGAGAATGTCGAGAAGCTCGTCCATGGCCGCCGTCATGTGTGAAATCCTTCAGGGATGCGCCATGGCCGGTTTCGGACAGGACGTGCAGCCAGTCAAGGCCGCAGACGGCGGCCGGCCGAAGCCGCGAAAGGATGATGCCATGGTCGACCGCAAGCCGCATGGAGCAGGGGCCGATGGAAACCGCGAGGCTCCGCTCGACGTGCTCGTCGCCGGCGCCGGCTATGTCGGCCTCGCCTGCGCCGTGTCGCTCAAGCAGGCGCGCCCCAGCCTCGCCGTCGCCGTCGTCGACGCGGCGCCCGCCGGCGTCTGGCGAAAGGACGTCCGCGCCTCGGCGATCGCGGCAGCCGCCTGCCGCATGCTGGAGCAGCTCGGCGTCTGGGACGAGATCGCGCCGCAGGCGCAGGCGATCACCGAGATGATCATCACCGATTCGCGCGCCGCCGATCCCGCGCGCCCGGTGTTCCTCACTTTCGACGGCGAGGTCGCACCCGGCGAACCCTTTGCGCATATGGTCGCCAACACTGATATGAACGGCGCGCTTCGGCGGCGCGCCGGGGAACTCGGCATCGACATCATCGAGGGTGTCGCCGTCAGTGCCTTCGATACCGGCGGCGCCGGCATCACCGTGCATCTTGCCGACGGCGCGACGCTGACGGCGCGGCTGCTGATTGCCGCCGACGGCGTCAACTCGAAGCTGCGCGACATGGCCGGCATCAAGACGGTGAGATGGGAATACGGCCAGTCCGGCATCGTCTGCACCGTGGCGCATGAGCGCCCGCACAACGGCCGCGCCGAAGAGCATTTCCTCCCCGCCGGTCCGTTCGCGATATTGCCGCTGAAGCCGGACAAGGATGGAACCAACCGCTCGTCGATCGTGTGGGTGGAGCGCACAACGGACGCCAAAGCGCTGGTCGAAGGCGATGAGTTCGTGTTCGAGCACGATCTGGAGCAGCGCTTCGGCCTGAAGCTCGGTGAGATCCGCGTCGTCGACAAGCCGCGCGCCTGGCCGCTTGGCCTGACGCTCGCCCGCGCCTTCATCGCGCCGCGCATCGCGCTCGCGGGCGATGCCGCCCACGGCATCCACCCGATCGCCGGCCAGGGGCTCAATCTCGGCTTCAGGGACGTGGCCGCGCTCGCCGAGGTGCTGGTCGAGGCCGACCGGCTCGGCCAGGACATCGGCGCGCTCGACGTGCTGGAGCGCTACCAGCAATGGCGGCGGTTCGACACTTTCCAGATGGGCGTCACCACCGACGTGCTGAACCGGATGTTCTCCAACGACATCGGCCCGCTGCGCGCCGTTCGCGACATCGGCTTGGGCCTCGTCGAGCGCATGCCGCGGCTGAAGGACTTCTTCATCCGCCAGGCCTCGGGCCTGTCAGGTGATACGCCAAGGCTGCTCAAGGGCGAGGCGATCTGAGCCGCATGCAAGCCGGGGCGATCAGGACCCCGGTATGTCGTAGATCGCCCGGACCTCGATGGTGCCGAGTTCGGCCAGCGGAATGCCGTCGGCGATCTTCAACGCCTCGGCAAGGTCCGCCGCCTCGACCATGACGAAGCCGAGCAACTGCTCCTTGGTCTCGGCGAACGGTCCATCGGTCACCACCGCCTTGCCCTTGCGCCGCCTGAGCGACTTCGAGGTCTTCACCGATTGCAGCGCCTGCGCGACGACCAGCTTGCCTTCACGGCCGAGCGCCCTGTCATAGGCGAGCGAGTCGGCATCGAGCTTTGCCGCGCGCTCAGGCGTCAACGCGAAGAGGTCCTTTTCCTCGCCATAGACCAGCAGGACATATTTCATTTCGAGCTTCCTTTCGCTGATGCATCATGGAAGGCGGCGGTATCGGTTTTGCCTGCCGTCGCCGCGTGGTCGAGCAGCCATGCCGCGACGCCGATGACGGCTAATGCGGCGACCAGGCGGCCATACCCGGACGCTGGCGGATCCAGCCAGAACTCTTCCGGTCGCCGGACTTTTCGCAGCGGCTTGCTCCAGATCGCAAGATACAGATTATCCATCCTTTACCTCCATCGGCCGCGAGTGGCCGCCCGCAGGACGGTCGGGCCGATGGGAAGCCGACATTTTTGCGCGCAGTTTTTTTGATAAGTTTCGGGCGCGCCTCATGCGAACACAATCATGCCAGGCCATGGATGGTCTTCCGGCTCGCCCGCGCTATAGTTCAGGAGAACGCCGGCGCCCGCCGGCGCAACCCCGACAGACCAGGAGGACTCCATGGACCGCACCGCTAACGCCGTCTGGAAAGGCAATCTGACGGAAGGCAAGGGCACGCTCGACACACAGAGCGGCACCTTGAAGGGCACGCCCTATTCGTTCAAGGCGCGCTTCCAGGATGAGAGCGGCAAGTCCGGCACCAATCCGGAAGAGCTGATCGCCGCCGCGCATGCTGGCTGCTACGCCATGCAGCTGTCGCATTTCCTGGCCGAGAACGGCACACCCGCCGCCGAGCTTGACGCCAAGGCGGTGGTGACGCTGGTGCCCGGCACCGGCATCACCGGCAGCGCCATCACCCTGGTCGGCAAGGTGCCGGGCATCGACGCGGCGAAGTTCAAGGAACTGGCCGAGAAGGCGAAGGCCGAATGCCCGGTCTCGAAGGCGCTGGGCGCGATCAAGGTGTCGCTGGATGCCAAGCTGGGGTGATTTTCGTTCTACTTTGAGGGGGTGGTGATCCTTCGCGCCCCCCTCTGGCTGCCGGCCATCTCCCCCACAAGGGGTGAGATCAGACGTCGCGCCGGTTTTCGCTAATCACCGCGGTTGAAAGAAGAGCGCCGGCGCTGGAGCGCTAATCTCCCCCCTTGTGGGGGAGATGTCCGGCAGGACAGAGGGGGGCGCTGTCCCGCCAACATTTCGGTCAATGGACCTACAAACCCAGCGTCTCGATCTTAGCCCGCAACGCCGCGACCTCTTCCTCCAGCGCCTTCACCCGCGCTTCGAGATCGGAATCCGCTGACGACGCCGGCGGCTGCCACGGCGCGGCAACCGCCGCTGCCTCCACCGGCCCGCTCAAGAGATGCACGTAGCGTTCCTCGCGCTGGCCGGGCGCGCGTTCGAGCAGCTGGATCAGCGGCGGCCGGCGGCCGATCATCAGATCCAGATTGTCGCGCAGCTCCTCGATCGAGGCAAAGCGCGCCATGCGTTCCGAGCGGGCAAGCAGTTCATGCGCCGTCTGCGCGCCGCGCAGGAGCAAGAGGCCGATGACGGCGATCTGCGGCGTGGTCAGCGAAAAACGCTGCGCCATCTGATGCTCGTAGCGCTCGACCCGCGAGGCAAAGGCCTGGCGCACCAGCCCCTTCTGCTCCAGCGTGCTCAGCGCCCGCCTTACCTCGGTCAATTCCAGCGCCATCACCGGCTCGCGCGCCGTCTTCTGGTTGGCCGCCTGATGCGCGCCGTTCAGCGTCAGCGGATAGACGTCCGGCGTCAGCTCCTTCTTCTCGATCAGCGAGCCCAGCACGCGCGCTTCGACGGCGGAGAGGATGGGGAGGTCGGTCATTGGCTTTCTGCTTCCCGGCGGTAGAAGGCCGTCGCCAGGGCACGATTGCGCGCCTGGCGCGCCTCATCCCGGACTGATCCGGCCAGATTCATCTCGTGATGACCATAGCGCGCTTCGAGATAACGCGCGATCTCGGTTGGGATAGAGCCGGTCCCCAGTTCGCGGGTCACGAGCTTTTTGTCGATGAGCTGCCGGATTTCGCGGGCTGCCTGTGCTGGAATGTCGGTCTCCGCAAGGCAATCGACCATGTTCATCGGCGGCAGCCTGGCAAAGTCGCGCTGCTCCATCCAGTCCAGGGCTACGATGGGGCGGATCAGATAGAACAGTCTCTTCAGCTTCACTTCGCCTGCAAAGCTGCCGATCCTGGCCACATGGGTGCGCGCCAAGCCAAGGTAGTGCCGCGAGACCCTTGCGGGATCGACGATCTCGGCCAGCAGATCGAGAAGACGTTCGCGAAAGCCGGCTACTTCCTCATAGACGATAGGCGATTTGGCCCATTCGACAATTACGGCATTGCCGCCGAGCGCCAGAATCAGCGCCTTGCGCAGGTCCCAGCCGCCGGCATCGATATCACCTTCAAGCGGGAACTCGATCACGTCGCGCGGTTGCTCCAGCACCAGATGATCGCCCACCGGGCGGATATAGACGAAGCGGCAATCGTAGTCGCTGTCCGGCGACGGGAAGCCCCAGGCGCGGCTGCCGCTTTCGATCGCGAACAGGATTTTCGCGCCCTGCGCGCGAGCCATGTCCAGCCGCGCGCGGATCGCCGCCACCGCATCCGGCGCGAAGTCGGCGGGCAATGGCATTGCGGGACTAGACGCGGCGCTCCACCATCATCTTCTTGATTTCCGCAATCGCCTTGGCGGGATTGAGCCCCTTCGGGCAGGTCTGCGCGCAGTTCATGATGGTGTGGCAGCGATAGAGTCGGAACGGGTCTTCCAAATTGTCGAGCCGCTCGCCCGTCGCCTCGTCGCGGCTGTCGATCAGCCAGCGATAGGCCTGCAGCAGCACCGCCGGGCCGAGATAGCGGTCGCCGTTCCACCAGTAGCTCGGGCAGGACGTCGAGCAGCAGGCGCACAGGATGCATTCGTAGAGCCCGTCGAGCTTCGCGCGATCCTCGTGGCTCTGCAGCCATTCCTTGGCGGGCTCCGGCGACACCGTCTTCAGCCAGGGCTCGATCGAAGCGTGCTGGGCGTAGAAATTGGTGAGATCCGGCACCAGGTCCTTGATCACCGGCATATGCGGCAGCGGATAGATTTTCACGGCGCCCGAAATGTCATCGGCGCCCTTGGTGCAGGCGAGCGTGTTCGAGCCGTCGATGTTCATGGCGCAGGAGCCGCAAATGCCCTCGCGGCAGGAGCGGCGCAGCGTCAGCGTCGGGTCGATCTTGTTCTTGATCCACAGCAGCGCGTCGAGCACCATCGGCCCGCAATCGTCCATGTCGACGAAATAGGTGTCCATGCGCGGGTTTCCGCCGTCATCCGGCGACCAGCGGTAGATGCGGTATTCGCGCAGGTTGGTGGCGCCTTCCGGCTTCGGCCAGGTCTTGCCCTGCTGAACCTTGGAATTCTTGGGAAGCGTGAGTTCGACCATTACCTGCGGTCCTTTCGGATGACGAGCTTCAGCCCGGACCAGATTTCGTTGATGGCGGCGACCTTGACGTCGACCAGGTCGCGCTTCAGCGCCTCCGACCGGATCACGTCCTCGGTGACGTCGGTCGGCACTTTCGATGCCTTCTTCGGCCAGGAGACCCAGACCATGCCGTCGCGCTTGATCGCCATCTCGATGCCGGTCAGGCCGTCCTCGATCTCGGCGCGCTGCCGGGTGAAGGCGTGCACGGCATCGTATTTCTGGCGGCCCGAGATCGCCGCCCAATCGGCGGGTCGGTCGACCTTGGCGAAAGACACCGCTTCAGCCAGATCATCGAGCTCCGGCGGCAGCGCGATGAAGGCGGCAATCATGCCGTCCTTCATGCCGAGCTTGGCCGGAAGGGGCGTGCCGGAATATCCCGCGGCCGCCGATGCCATAGTCAGTACACCCTGGCCTTCGGCGCGATCTTGGCCGGGTTGATGCCACCGTCCTTTTCCGCCAGCAGCGTCTCGGTATGCACCGGCCGGTAGGTGAGCGTCACCTTGCCGTCCTCGCTGACGCGGGCGAGCGTATGCTTGCGCCAGTTGGCGTCGTCGCGCGCCGAGAAATCTTCCCGCGCATGCGCGCCGCGGCTCTCCTTGCGCGCCTCGGCGCCGTGGACCGTAGTGATGGCGTTGACCATCAGGTTTTCCAACTCCAGCGTCTCGACGAGGTCGGAATTCCAGATCATCGAGCGGTCGGTGACCTTGATGTCCTTGAGCTCGCCCCAGATCTCGGAAACGCGCTTGCAGCCTTTTTCCAGCGATTCCTGCGTGCGGAAAACCGCCGCGTCTTCCTGCATCGCCCGCTGCATCTTCTCGCGCAACACCGCCGTCGGCGTCGAGCCGTTGGCGTGGCGCAGCCCGTCGAAACGGTCCATGATCTTCTCGACCGAGGCCGCGTTGGGCGAGGGGATCGCCGACTTGCGGTCGATCACCTGGCCGGCGCGCAACGCCGCGGCGCGGCCGAACACGACGAGGTCGATCAGCGAGTTCGAGCCCAGCCGGTTGGCGCCGTGCACCGACGCGCAGCCGGCCTCGCCCACCGCCATCAGGCCGGGCAATACGCGATCCGGGCTCTCGGCCGTCGGGCTGAGCACTTCGCCCCAATAATTGGTCGGTACGCCGCCCATGTTGTAGTGCACCGTCGGCAGCACCGGGATCGGCTCCTTGGTGAGGTCGACGCCGGCGAAGATCTTCGCCGATTCCGAAATG
>RXJA01000220.1 GCA_003963455.1 Hyphomicrobiales bacterium | reverse complement strand
CATGATCGACGACGGCACGCTGCTCAGGCTCGGCAAGGACAATTTCCGCTGGGTCGGCGGCGACGATCTTTCCGGCGAATGGCTGCGCGAGACGGCGAAGAAACTCGGCCTCAACGTGCTGGTGCGCTCCTCCACCGATCAGATGCACAACATCGCCGTGCAGGGCCCCAAGAGCCGCGACATATTGAAGGAAGTCGTCTGGACCTCGCCTGTGCAGCCCTCGATCGGCGAACTCGAATGGTTCCGCTTCGCGGTCGCGCGCATCGGCGGCGGCAACGGCGTTCCGGTCGTGGTCTCGCGCACCGGCTATACGGGCGAGCTCGGCTACGAGATCTGGTGCCATCCGCGCGACGCCGAAAAGGTCTTCGACGCCGTCTGGGAAGCCGGTCAGCCGCACGGGTTGAAGCCGATGGGCCTGCAGGCGCTCGACATGGTGCGCATCGAGGCTGGACTGATCTTCGCCGGCTACGAGTTCTCCGACCAGACAGATCCGTTCGAGGCCGGCATCGGCTTCACCGTGCCGCTCAAGACCAAGGCCGACGATTTTGTCGGCCGCGACGCGCTGATCCGACGCAAGGAGCACCCGCAGCACAAGCTCGTCGGCCTCGAAATCGACGCCAACGTCCCGGTCGGCCATGGCGATTGCGTCCATGTCGGCCGCGCCCAGATCGGCGTCGTCACGTCGGGCATGCGCTCGCCGGTGCTCGGCAAGACCATCGCGCTGGCAAGGCTCGACGTCACCCATGCCGAGATCGGCACGGAGGTCGAAATCGGCAAGCTCGACGGCCATGCCAAGCGGCTGCCGGCACGGGTCGTCGCCTTCGCCCATTACGATCCGCAGAAGACCAAGCCGCGTTCCTGAAAAGGCCGAGTTTGCAAAAGCCTCCCAAGGCGAGGACCGACCCGTCGCCGGCCGCCACCGGCGACGAGCGTTCGATGTTTCGCAAGCGTGATGTGCACGACAATCACAAAACGCTTGACGCGAAAGCGCGCCGGATCAATCTTCACTCCTAAGAAAAAAATACGACTGACCGGAAACACGGCAGTCGGACGATAGTTGCCGGGGAGCAAGCTTCGCGAGAGCCGAAGCGTCGCCGGCGGGGAACATCAAAAAAGGGGAAGACACAAGATATGAGCACGATAAGCACGGCCATGGAGCAGCCTGCCGAAAGCAAGCTACTCAGGCACATCGACTGGCGTGGCGCCTTCTGGGTGGCAAGCGGCGTTCCGGCACTGGTCCTGTTCTCGATCGGCGGCATTGCCGGCACGACCGGGACGCTCGCCTTCCTGATCTGGACGGTGTCCATGATCATGGGTTTCCTGCAATCCTTCACCTACGCGGAGATCGCCGGCCTGTTCCCGAACAAGTCGGGCGGCGCCTCGATCTACGGCGCCACCGCCTGGCTGCGTTATTCGAAGTTCATCGCGCCGCTGTCGGTGTGGTGCAACTGGTTCGCCTGGTCGCCGGTGCTGTCGCTCGGCTGCTCCATCGCCGCCGCCTATATCCTCAACGCGCTGGCGCCGATCCCGGTCTTCTCCGAGGCTTCGCCGGAGGTGGTCGCCTATATCGCCGCGCATGCCGGGACGGCTCCCGTCGACGCGATCGCCGCGGTGACGGCCGCCGCGACGCCGGCGATCCGCACCTGGACGCTGTGGGGCCACACGCTCGGCCCGGTTTCCTTCACACTCAACGCCACCTTCTTCATCGGCGCGGTGCTGATGCTGGTCATCTTCGCCATCCAGCATCGCGGCATCCTCGGCACGGCCAATGTGCAGAAATATATCGGCCTGCTGGTCATCATCCCGATGCTGATCGTCGGCGTGGTGCCGATCATCACCGGCCAGATCAACTATGCCAACTTCTCGCCGCTGGTGCCGCTGGCCGCGGCCTATGCGCCCGACCCCGGCTCGTGGAACATAGCCGGCTGGACCCTGGTGCTCGGCGGCATGTTCATCGCCGCATGGTCGACCTACGGCTTCGAAACCGCGGTCTGCTACACGTCGGAATTCAAGAACCCCGGCACCGACACGTTCAAGGCGATCTTCTATTCCGGCCTGCTCTGCATGCTCCTGTTCATCCTGGTGCCCTTCACCTTCCAGGGCGTTCTGGGCCTGAACGGCATGCTGGCGACGCCGATCGTCGACGGCTCCGGCGTCGCCGATGCACTGGCCGGCATGGTCGGCGGCGGCAAGCTGATCCACAGCCTGCTGGTGATGCTGATGATCCTGGCGCTGGTGTTGTGCATCATGACGGCGATGGCCGGCTCCTCGCGCACGCTCTACCAGGGCTCGGTCGACGGCTGGCTGCCGCGCTACCTCAGCCACGTCAACGAGCATGGCGCGCCGACGCGGGCGATGTGGACCGACCTCTGCTTCAACCTGATCGTGCTGGCCATCGCCTCGGCCGACGCGACGAGCTTCTTCTTCATCCTCGCCGTGTCGAACTGCGGCTACATCATCTTCAACTTCCTCAACCTCAATGCCGGCTGGATCCACCGCATCGACAACGGCCACATCGCGCGGCCGTGGCGGGCGCCGACCTGGCTGCTCGGCATCGGCGCGATCTTCGCCTATGTCAACGCGGTCTTCATGGGCGCCGGCGCCAAGGTGTGGAACCCGATGGCGCTGTGGGCCGGGCTGATCACGGCGGCCTTGATCATCCCGGTGTTCTGCTTCCGCCACTACATCCAGGATGGCGGCAAGTTCCCCGAGCACATGCTGGCCGACCTCGGCATGGCGGGCGCCGACCTCTCGGTCAAGAAGGCGGGCATGCTGCCTTACCTGACGCTGATCGCCGGCGTGATAGTGATGCTGATCGCCAACTGGGTGTTCGTCATCTGAAATGGCAACCTGAAAGAGACGGGCGCGCCTCGGCGCGCCCGTTTCATTTTGGCGGGCTTGTCGAGGCTCGGATCAGCCCGCCTTGCGGACCGCCGGCTCTTCAAAGAACCGGTTCGGCGGCCGCTTCAGGCCGAGATTCTCACGCAGCGTCGATCCTTCATATTCGCGCCGGAATATCCCGCGCCTCTGCAGCTCGGGCACGACCTTCTCGGCGAAGTCGTCGAGCCCCGCCGGCAGATAGGGCAACATCACGTTGAACCCGTCAGAGCCGTCGGTGAGGAGCCATTCCTCCATTTCGTCGGCAATGGACCTGGCGGTGCCGACGAAAGCGAGGCCCGAATAGCCGCCGAGCCGCTGGGCGAGCTGGCGGACCGTGAGGTTTTCCTTGCGCGCCAGTTCCATGACGCGCTCGCGGCTGCTTTTCGAAGCATTGGTGTCCGGAATGTCCGGCAACGGACCGTCCGGGTCGAAACCCGACGCATCGTGGCCGAGGGCGATCGACAGCGAGGCGATACCGCTTTCGTAATAGACCAGGCTGTCGAGCTTGGCCCGTTTGGCCCGCGCCTCCTCGACGCTGTCGCCGACGATGACGAAGGCGCCGGGCAGGATCTTGATGTCGTCGCGCGAACGGCCGAGCTTTTCCGCGCGGCCCTTCACGTCGGCAAGGAAGCGCTGGCCCGTTGCCAGATCAGGCGGCGCCGCGAAGATCACCTCCGCCGTCTCGGCGGCCAACTGGCGTCCGGCCTCGGACGCGCCGGCCTGGACAATGACCGGCCAGCCCTGCACGGGCCTGGCGATGTTGAGCGGGCCGCGCACCGACAGATGCTCGCCCTTGTGGTCGAGCACATGCAGTTTGGCGGGATCGAAATAGAGGCCGCTTTCGGCATCGCGGATGAAGGCGTCGTCGGCAAAGCTGTCCCACAGCCCGGTCACGACATCGTAGAACTCGCGCGCCCGGTGATAGCGCTCGTCATGCTCGACATGCTCGTCGAGACCGAAATTCAGCGCGGCGTCGGGATTGGATGTGGTGACGATGTTCCAGCCGGCGCGGCCGCCGCTGATATGGTCGAGCGAGGCGAAGCGCCGCGCGATGTGATAGGGCGCGTCGAAAGTGGTCGACGCGGTCGCCACCAGGCCGATGTGATCGGTGACGGCGGCGAGCGCCGACAAAAGCGTGAACGGCTCGAAGGAGGTCACCGTGTGGCTGCGCCGCAGCGCCTCGATTGGCATGTTGAGCACGGCCAGATGGTCGGCCATGAAGAAGGCGTCGAACTTCGCCGCCTCGAGGGTCTGCGCGAAGCGCTTCAGATGCGCGAAGTTGAAGTTGGCGTCCGCGTAGGCGCCCGGATAGCGCCATGCGCCGGTGTGAAGACTGACGGGGCGCATGAAGGCGCCAAGCCGCAACTGCCGTTTTTGTGACATGGGAAATGATCCAGTGATGACGAGCGTTCCCGCTCCGATATCGGCGCAGGATCGGCCTGCATCGCGCCGCTGAAAAGGAATTCTGTTTCGCGGAAGCCTTGCCGTGGAGTATTTTCACCCGGCGGCCCGTTGATACGGATCATCCGCCACCGGCCTTCGCCAATGGCGGATGATGCCCCTGTTTTTACGCAATTCCGGACGGAAAACCGCTCACACTTTTCCTGGAATTGCGTCCTGGGTTGCCACCTTTGTTCTATTCCGCGGCCAGTGCCAGCCGCGGCTTTTCGATGCCTTCGGCCTTCTCCGGCTCGGGCGACTGCTCATCGGTCTTAGCCTTCTTCGGCGCGCGGCCGAAGAACAGGGCGTAGCCGGCCGGCAGCACCAGGATGGTGAGCACGGTGGCGACGAGGATGCCGCCCATCATGGCGTAGGCCAGCGGCCCCCAGAAGACGGCGCGCGAGATCGGGATCAGCGCCAGCACGGCGGTCAGCGCCGTCAGCATGATCGGCCGGAAGCGGCGCACGGCGGCGCCCACGATCGCCTCCGATCGCTCCATGCCGGCCGCGATATCCTGGTCGATCTGGTCGACCAGGATGATCGAGTTGCGCATGATGATGCCAAGCAGCGCGATGACGCCGAGGATGGCGACGAAGCCGAACGGCGCGCCGCTGATCAGAAGCGCCGCGGCGGCGCCGATGATGCCGAGCGGGCCCGTGGCCAGCACCAGCATCGATTTGCCGAAATGCTGCAGCTGGACCATCAGGAGCACGACGATGATGGCGAGCATGATCGGCGCCTTGGCAGCGATCGAGGCCTGGCTCTCGGCCGAGTCTTCGGCGCCGCCCTGGATCTCGACCTTGTAGCCGGGCGCCAGGCCGGCGCGCAGATCCTTCATGTCGTTGTACATCTTGGTGACGACGTCGTTCGACTGCACGCCATCCGGCAGCGTGGCGCGCACGCTGATCGTCGGCAGGCGGTCGCGCCGCCATTCGATGCCCTGCTCCATGACGGGCACGACCTTGGCCACCTGCGAGAGCGGCACCGAGCCGCCGAAATCGGTCGGGATGTAGACCGAGTCGACCGAAGACAGGAGATGGCGGGTCGCTTCCGGCTCGCGGGCGACGATCGAGACCGTCTCCTCGCCGTCGCGGAAGTCGTCGAGCGGCGCGCCGGACATGGTGGCCTGCAGCATCTGGCGGATGCGCTGCGAGGTGACGCCCAGCGCCCGGGCGCGATCCTGGTCGATCACCAGCTTCATCGCCGGCACCGGTTCCAGCCAGTCGTCATGGATGGCGCCGAGCAGCGGGTTGGCCTGGAACCTCGCCTTCACCTCGTCGGCGATGCGGCGCACTTCCTGGCGGTCCGGGCCCATGACGCGCATCTGCACCGGCCAGCCGGTCGGCGGACCGAGGAAGAGGCGGTCGACCTTGCCGCGGATCGAGGGGAAATCGTCGGCAAGGATCTTGCGCATCTTGACGATCAGCCGCTCGCGCGCCGGCTCGTCCTTGGCCATCACCAGGAGCTGGGCGAAGTTCGGATTGCGAAGCTGCTGGTCGAGCGGCAGGAAGAAGCGCGGCGCGCCTTCGCCGATATAGGTGGCGATGAAGCGCTTGTCGGGATCATCCGTCATCCTGGCTTCAAATGCCTTGGCCTGGTTCTCGACTTCCTTGATCGCGGTGCCTTCCGGCAGCCACAGATCGACCAGGATTTCCGGCCGCGAGGACTGCGGGAAGAAGTTCTGCGGGATGAACTGGAAGGCCCACAGACTGGTGGCGAAGGTGACCAGCGTCATCACCAAGACGATGATGCGGTGGCGCACGGCCCAGGCGACCGTCGCGCGCAGGCGGCGATAGAAGCCGGTGTCGAACACGTCGTGATGGGTGCCGGCATGCTTGCGCTGCTTGAGGATCATGTAGCCCAGCCACGGCGTGAAATAGACCGCGACGAACCACGACACGACCAGCGCGATGCCGACGACATAGAACAGCGTGCGCACATATTCGCCCGCGGTCGACGCGGCGAAGCCGACGGGGATGAAACCCGCCGTGGTGATCAGCGTGCCGGTGAGCATCGGGAAGGCGGTCGAGGTGTAGGCGAAGCTCGCCGCCTCGATCTTGACCAGCCCCTCTTCCAGCTTTCGTTCCATCATCTCGACGACGATCATGGCGTCGTCCACCAACAGGCCTAGAGCGATGATCAGGGCGCCGAGCGAGATACGCTGCAGGTCGATGCCGATCTCGTACATGATGGCGAAGGTGGCGGCCAGAACCAGCGGGATGGCGATGGCGATGACCAGGCCGGAGCGCCAGCCGATCGACAGCAGCGAAACGGCAAGCACAATCAGCAGCGCTTCGCCGAGCGCCTCCATGAATTCGCTCACCGCGTCCTTGACGACCTCGGGCTGGTCGGAGATCTGGTCGACCGAAACGCCGTAGGGCAATCCTGCCTCGAAGCGCTGGTAGGTCGCCTCCACATCCTTGCCGACGTCCCTGACGTTGAAGCCCTTGGCCATGACGACGCCGACCTGGACACTCTCATGGCCGTTGAAGCGATATTTGCGCTCGTAAGGGTCTTCGAGGCCGGACGAAACCGTGGCGATGTCGCCAAGGCGCGTCACCTGGTTGCCGGAGCGCAACCTCAGCTCGCGGATATCCGCGGCCTTGGTGACGTCGCCCTCGACCGAGATGCGCACCGAGCGCAGGCCGGTGTCGACGGAGCCCGCCGGATCGACGGCGTTCTGCCCCTTCACGGCGTTCTGCAGGTCGACGATGGTCAGGCCGCGCTCGGCCAGCGCCTTGGACGAGACGTCGATATATATCTTCTCCGGCTGGTCGCCGATGATGACGGCCTTCTCGACGCCCGGCGTCGTCAACAACATGTCGCGCGCCTGGATGGCGAACTTCTTCAGCTCCGGATAGGTGAAGCCGTCGCCGCTGATCGAATGCAGCGTGATGAATGTGTCGCCGAACTCATCGTTGAAATAAGGACCGAGCAGGCCCTGCGGCAATTCATTGGCGATGTCGCCGACCTTCTTGCGCACCTGGTAGAAGGCGTCCTTCACCTCCTCGGCATTGGTATCGCCCTTGACCTGAAGCGTGATGATGGCGCTGCCGGCGCGGGTGTAGGAGCGCACGAAATCGAGATGCGGCGTTTCCTGCAGCTTGCGCTCGATCT
>RXJA01000355.1 GCA_003963455.1 Hyphomicrobiales bacterium | reverse complement strand
ACGGGGCGCAGCTCCATCGCGACATTCCCGAGATCGCCTATGTGCTCGGCAAGGAAGGCGGCGAGATCTGGACCGACTTCTACGCCATCCCGAAGGACGCGCCGAACAAGCCGGCCGGCTATGCGCTGCTCAACTACCTGATGAACCCGAAGGTGGCGGTGAAGGAGCATCTGGCCAATGGCGCGCCCTCGACCGACGCGCGGGTCAACGCGCTGCTGCCCAAGGAAGTGCTCGACAACCCGATCCTCTATCCGGCGGCCGACCTGTTGAAGCCGCTGGAATTCGGTGCCGCCGCGACGCTGACCGATCCGGGCCGCGCCGAGTTGATGGCGCGCTTCAAGTCGGCTTGAGCGCGACCGGCAACAAACCCGATCAAGACAGTGCGACCGGCGGACGAAAGTCCGCCGGCTCCCAACCGGCTTTCCCGATGCGCGGCAGTCTCTTTCGCAAAAACCTCGTGACGGCGCTGCTGCTCGCCCCGGCGGCGCTGTGGCTGGTCGTCTTCCTGGTGCTGCCCTTCGTCGCCATCGCGATTTTCAGCGTCGGCGAGCGGGCGCCGGAAGGCGGCTATCAGGCCGCCTTCACGCTGGCGCAATACGCGAATTTGCCGGCACGGGCGACCGCCTTCTGGAACACGATGGTGCTGGCGCCGGTCGGCGCGCTCGCCTGCCTGCTCGTCGCTTATCCGGTCGCTTACTATCTGGCGCTGCGGGCGCCGCAGCGCTGGCGGCTGATCCTGCTGGCGCTGATCGTCATCCCGTTCTGGACCAGCCTGCTGATGCGCACCTATGCCTGGATGTACATCCTCGGCGGGCGCGGCATTCCGGCCCTGCTCGCCTATTTCGGCACCGAGGATCTCAGGCTGATCAACACGCCGGGCGCGGTGCTGCTCGGCATCGTCTACGGCTACCTGCCGCTGATGATCCTGCCGATCTATGTCAGCCTGGAGCGGCTAGACCGGCGCCTGCTGGAGGCCTCGGCCGATCTGGGCGCGACGCCCTTGTCGACGTTCCTCGGAGTGACGCTCCGGCTGTCGCTGCCCGGTGTGACGACCGGTTTCTCGCTGGTGATGATCCTGCTGCTCGGCGAATACCTTATCCCAACGCTGCTCGGCGGCGGCAAGGTGTTCTTCATCGGCAATGCGCTGGTCGATCTCTTCCTGCAGTCGCGCAACTGGCCGTTCGGATCGGCCATCGCCATCACTTTGGTGCTGGTCTCGGTCGTGGTGCTGATCGTCGCCAATCGCATCTCGACCCGGCTTTCGGGCGCACGCCGGGTGGACCTGATCTGATGCGCGCCTTCGTCCTTGCGGTCTTTGCCTTCCTCTACCTGCCGATCGCGCTGGTCGTGCTGTTCTCCTTCAATGCCGGCCACCATGCAAGCGAGTTCACCGGCTTCTCGGTGCAATGGTACGGCAAGGCGCTGTCCAACCCCTTCCTGGTCGAGGCGCTGAAGAACAGCCTGTTCATCGCCACGACGAGCGCGCTGCTCGCGGCCTTCTGCGGCACGGCCGCGGCGCTCGGGCTGCAGCGCGTCGGCGCGCGCACAAGGGCGCTCTTCGACGCGCTGCTGGGCGCGGCGATCGTCGTTCCGGGTGTCGTCATCGGCATCTCGACGCTGGTCGCGCTGGTGCAGCTCTTCGCCGTCGTCAATCCGTTCCTTGCCGATCTGTGGCCGGGCGACCAGCCGCCGCGGCTTTCGCTCGGCTACGGCTCGATCATCGCAGCGCACGGCCTGTTTTCGATGGCGCTGGTTACGATGATCGTCGGAACGCGGCTCGCGAGCCTCGACCGCAACCTGGTCGAGGCTTCGAGCGATCTCTACGCCACGCCGCTGACGACGTTCCGCTCGATCGTGCTGCCGCAGATCATGCCGGCGGTGATCGCGGGCTTCCTGCTCGCCTTCACCTTCTCCTTCGACGATTTCATTATCGCGTTCTTCGTCGCCGGCGCGCAGACGACGCTGCCGATCTATGTCTTCGCCTCGATCCGGCGCGGCGTGACGCCGGAGATCAACGCCATCGCGACGATCGTGCTCTGCGCCTCGGTGCTGCTCGTGTTGCTCGCGCAATGGCAGCTCGGGCGCCGGAACCCATCGCCTTGAAAGACAAATCCATGATCCTGAAAGACCGTATCGCCGTGGTGACGGGCGCCGGATCGGGCATCGGCCGCGCCGGCGCCATGATCATGGCCAGGGAAGGGGCGCATGTGGTCATCGCCGACCGGGATCCGGCGGCGGGCGAGGCCACGGCCTGTGACATCCGCGAGGCCGGCGGCCGCGCCGAGGCTATCGCCACCGATGTCGGCAACGATGCGGCCGTCGAGGAACTGATCGCCGGAACGCTCAACAGGCACGGCCGGATCGACATCCTGCACAGCCATGCCGGTATCCAGGTCGGCGGCACGCTGACGGAAGTGGGCACCGACGGCATGGATGCCTCGTGGCGCATCAATGTGCGGGCGCAGTTCCTGGCGGCGAAGACCGTCATGCCGGCGATGATCGCGCAGGGCGGCGGCGTCATCCTCAACACGGCCTCCAATTCCGGCGTCTTCTACGACCGTGAGATGATCGCCTATGCCACGTCGAAACACGCCGTGGTGGCGATGACGCGGCAGATGTCGCTCGACTACGCGAGGCACAATGTGCGCATCAACGCGCTCTGCCCGGGCTGGGTCGACACGCCGTTCAACGAGCCGTTCATCGCCCAGATGGGCGGGCGCGACGCGATCGAAAACTATGTGCGGACCAAGATCCCGCTGGGGCGCTGGGCGAGCGCGGAGGAGATTGCGGAAGCGATCCTGTTCCTGGTCTCCGACCGCTCTTCCTTCATGACCGGACAGGCGCTGGTCATCGACGGCGGCGAGAGCATCGGTTGAGCGAACACACTCCGCCGAGGCCGCCTCATATATGTTTGCGGCCGCCAGCGTCGCGGAACCAGTCGTCAGGATAAGGATACCACCAGCCCTGGATCTCGGGCTTGTGGTCGATGATCACCATCTTCGAGCGGCGGAAGGCGTCGAGCCCTTGCCGGCCGAGCTCGCGGCCGAGGCCGGAGGCCTTCCAGCCGCCGAAGGGCAGCGCGTCATTGTCGATCAGCGGATTGTTGACCCAGACCATGCCGGCCTCGAGCCGTTCGGCCGCCTCATGCGCTTCGGCGAGGTCGGTGGTGAATAGCGAAGCGCCGAGACCGAAAGGACTGTCATTGGCGAGCCTGATCGCTTCGTCGAAATCCTTCACCCGGCAGACCGCAGCCACCGGTCCGAAGCACTCCTCGCGCACAATCGCCATGTCTGGGGTAACGCCCGTCAGGATGGTCGGTTCGTAGAACCAGCCGGTATTGTGCGCCGGCGGAATGCGCCCGCCGGTCACAGCCTTGGCGCCGTGGGCAACGGCATCGTCGACAAGACGCATCACCTTGGCCCGCGCCGCCTCGCTGACCAGCGGGCCGATCTCGCTCCGGCCGAGCCCGTTGCCGATCCTCAACGCGCGCGTCTTTTCCGCGAACAGGGTCACGAAGCGATCATGCACGGCATCGACGACGAAGAAGCGCTCGGCTGAGGTGCAGACCTGTCCGGTGAGGTGGAAGGCCGCTGTTACGGAGCCGGCCGCCGCCACCTCCAGCGGCGCGTGCTCGCTGATGATCAGCGGGTCGCTGCCGCCGGCTTCGATGACGCAGGGCTTCATGCGCTCGGCGCAAGCGACCGCAACAGCCTTGCCGGCGGCGACGGAGCCGGTGAAGGCCACCGCATGGGTGCGCTCCGACGCGATCAGCGCCTGCGCCGTGGCGGCGCCGCCGGGCAGGCACGAGACCAGGCCTTCGGGCAGCGACCGGAACACCTTCATGTAGTCGAGCGTCGCCAGCGTCGTCGCCTCGGCCGGCTTGACGACGCAGGCATTGCCCGCGGCAAGCGAGGCGGCCACCGTCCAGCACATCAGCAGGATCGGGAAATTGTAGGGCATGATGTGGACGGAAACGCCGTAAGGCTCATAGCGCGCGTACTGGAACGACCCGGGCTGCGTCGTGCCGGCGACCTTGCCGGCGTCGTCGCGCGCCATCTCGGCATAGTAACGGAAGATCGGCGCGCAATTGGCGATCTCACCGATGGCTTCCGGATAGGGCTTGCCCATCTCGCGCACCATCAGTTCGGCGCAGAAGGTGAAGTCGGCCGCCTCGATGGCGTTGGCCACGGCATGCAAATGTTTGGCGCGGGTCTTGGCATCGAGCCTCTTCCACGCCGCTTGCGCCTTGGCTGCCGCGCCCAGCGCGGCGTCGACCTCGGCATCCTCGGCGGCCGCGATGGCGCCGACCGTCTCCAGCGTCGCCGGGTCGATCACCGGCCTCGGCCGGCCAGCCATCGGGCGATAGTCCGGATTGACGAAGAAAGCCGGCCGTTCGGGTGAGAAGTCCATGGCACAATCCTTCCCGATCCGCTCAGCGGATCATGTAGACCTTCTTGATGGTCTCGTGGACGGTGCAAACGCCCTTCCAATCCTGCGGGAAGAAGGCCGCGGTGTCGGGCTCGATCTCGATCACCTCGCCGGATTCATGCACATAGGTGCAACGCCCCTCGAGGAAGTGGCAGAACTCGTCGCGAGTGACATGGCAATGCCATTTGCCGGGGGTGCAAACCCACAGGCCGCATTCGGAGCGGCCTTCCGGTCCCTTGTAGAGAAGCTTGCCGGAAGTGTGGGATTGTCCCTCGATCATGGTCGGGACGACGCCCCAGTCGACGAGGTCGGTGATGGCGAGTGGCGATTTCATGACGGGTGTGGTCATCGGCTTTCCTTGCGATTTCCTGGAGTGCTTGCTTGCGACGCGCGCTGTCAGGCCAGCATATAGACGTTGCGCATGGTCTCATGCACGGCGCATTCGCCGGTCCAGCCGGCCGGAAACAGCACCACCGTTCCGGCCGACACCTCTATCACCTCGCCGTCGTCGGATTTGTAGGTGGCGAGACCCGAAACGAAGTGGCACAGCTCATCGCGCGGGATCGAGAGCCGCCAGCGGCCCGGCGTGCAGACCCAGATGCCGGATTCCGGCCGATTGTCCGGTCCCTTGTGCACGAGCCTGCCCGTCGAGTGCGAAGCGCCTTCCAGCGAATCGGGCTGTGCGCCCCAATCGACGAGATCGGCGCGGGTGGAAGCCTGATAGAGGTGCGGGGCGGAGGAGGTCACAGCAGCGCCTCCAGGAGACCGGCGGCCTTCTCGGGGCCGTTCTGCGACCGCATCCTTGCCGACGTCCGGGCGAGCTTCGCCGTCATCGCGGGATCGGTGAGGCAGGTCTCGATCTTCGCGACCAGCTCGGCGTCGCTCCAGTCGTAGCGCGGCATGCCGAAGCCGTGCCCGGTCTCCTCGACCCGCCTGGCGTTGTCATGGCCGTCCCAGACATAGGGCATGATGATCGCAGGCTTGCCGAAATAGAGGCACTCGGTGAAGGAGTTGTTGCCGCCGTGATGGATCACCGCGTCGACCTGCGGGATCACCGAAGGCTGCGGGAACCAGCTCTCGACGATGACGTTGCCGGGCACGTCCGTGTACTGGTCCTTGTAGCCGCCGACATTGACCAGTGCGCGGTAGCGGGTCTTGCCGAGCGTTGCGATGATGCGCTTCAGCAGGTCGACGTCGCCGGCTCCCAGGCTGCCGAAGGAGACATAGAGCAGCGGTCCGTCCTCGTTCCTGGCGAAGGCCGGCACCGTGTAGGGCTTCTCCTGGCGAACGCAGCCTTCGAGATACTGGAATTTCGCCGGGTCGAGCGGATGGCGGCGCTTGAATTTCGCCGCTTCCGGATAAAGCAGCAGGTTGAGATAGGGAGAAGCCTCGAAGAACTGGCCGATCGGGTAGGACGTCTCGCCATTGGCCTCGAGGAAGGCGTTGAAGTCGTCATGGATCGGCCTGATGACCGTATTGAAATGGTCGCGGTAGCGCTGGTGGCCGGCATGGTCGTTTTCGGCGCAGCCGGAGAGATGCGGCGGGATGTCCTCGTCCTCGATCTCGTTTTCCGAGCAGGAGATGACGCGCACCCACGGCTTGCCGAACTGCTTGATCGCCGGAAACAGGATGACGTTGTCGACGCAGATGAGGTCCGGCTTGATCCTCGCAAGCACGCCGGGCAGATCCTTCTGCGCCCATTTGGCGCTGTCTACGATGGCGGTCCAGCAATCCTTCACGTAGTTGTCGACCTGGTCGTAGGGCGACTTGCGGAAATTCGGGATGTGGCCGTTGATGAAGTCTTCCCAGAATTTCGCCATCTGCTCCGGCGGCATCGGTTCGGAAAGGTTCACCGGATGCGCCTCGAAGCCGTAGCCCTTGTAGACATCGACGAAGCCGGGGTCGGACAGGAACACCGCCTTGTGGCCGCGCGCCTCGACCGCCTGGGCGATGCCGACGGAATTGAGCGCGGGGCCGAAGGCCGCCTCCGGGAAAAACGCGATCGTCTTCTGCGCCATGGTTTCTCTCTCCATCATTCTGCGAAAATTCTGACATCGGCGGCGTTCCAGCCGAGCTCGACCCGGTCGCCGGCGGCAACCGGCCGGCGGTCGGCGGCGTCGGCGGTGACGCGCACCAGGAACGGCTTCTCCGACAGCGCGGTGCGGACGTGCAACTGCAGGTCCAGCCCCTGATAGGCGAGCGCCGCGACGGTGCCGGCGACGCGGTTGTCGGTGCCGGGCTCGGGGAACAGCGTGATGCGCTCCGGACGCACCGCCGCGACGGCGGGGCTGCCTGAGGAGAGTGCCGCCGGAACCTTGCCGGATATCCGTAGGCCGTTCGCCGCCTGAACGCCGCCGGCATCGGCACGGCCGGGGATAAAATTCATCACGCCGATGAAGTCGGCGACGAAACGATCGGCGGGATGCTCGTAGACGGTGTGCGGCGTGTCGCATTGCAGCAGCCTGCCGTCCTTCAGCACCGCCATGCGGTCGGCCATGACCAGCGATTCTTCCTGGTCGTGGGTGACGATGACGAAGGTGATGCCGACCTCGTGCTGTAGCCGTTTCAATTCGAGCTGCATGGCGCCGCGCAATTTCTTGTCGAGGGCGCCGAGCGGCTCGTCGAGCAGAAGCAGGCGCGGCCGCTTTACCAGCGCTCGGGCGAGCGCCACGCGCTGCTTCTGTCCGCCGGAGAGCTGCTCCGGCTTGCGGTCGGCGAAGGGCACCAGCTCGGTCGTGGTCAGGATGGCGTCGACGCGGGTGCGGATTTCCCTTGCCGGCAAGCGTTCCATCTCCAGGCCGTAGGAGACATTGGCCCTGACGCTCATATGCGGAAACAGCGCATAGGACTGGAACATGAGGTTGACCGGCCGCTTGTTGGGCGGCGTGCGGGCGATGTCGTTGCCGTCGAGCAGGATGCGGCCGCCGCTCGGCGTCTCGAAACCGGCCAGCATGCGCAGCAGCGTGGTCTTGCCGCAGCCGGAAGGGCCGAGCAGGGCGAAGAACTCGTTCTCGCGGATATCGAGCGAGACGCGATCGACCGCCGTCACACGGCCGAAGCTCTTCGAGACGCCGTCGATCGAAAGCAGCGTGCGCGGTTCGCTCATTGGCCGATGACCCCGCGGTTGAGCCGTTGCGAGAGCGTCAGCGCGGTGATGCTCACAGCCATGACGATGGTCGCCAAAGCGTTGATCTCCGGCGTGATGCCGAAGCGGATCATGGCGTAGATCTGCATCGGCAGGGTGGTCGAGGCGCGGCCGGCGCCGGCGGTGAAGAAGGCGATGATGAACTCGTCGACCGAGAGCGTGAAGGCAAGCAGCGCGCCGGCGATCACCGCCGGCAGGATGACCGGCAGCGTGACGCGCCGGAAGGTGGTGAGCGCGGAAGCGCCGAGATCGGCGGAAGCCTCGACGATCGACCAATCGAAGCTCTTCAGCCGCGCCCGCACCACCGAACAGACGAAGGCGAGATTGAAGACGACATGGGCAAGGATAATCGTGTGCAGTCCCATGGTGACGTCGAGCATCGAGAAGAACGAGAGCAGGGCGATGGCCAGCACGATGTCCGGGATGATCATCGGCGCGAAGATCAGGGCCTCTAGACCATTGCCATACTGCCGGCGCATCTCGATGCCGATCGCCAGCAGCGTGCCGAGCAGCGTGGCGATCGCGGTCGAGGCCACCGCCACGATCAATGTGTTGAGGGCGGCCGACAGGATCGCCGCATTGCCGGCTAGCGAGGCGTACCATTTCAGCGAGAAGCCGGACCAGGCCGTCGGCAGCCCGCCGGCGTTGAAGGAGAGCGCGACCAGCACGGCGATCGGGATGTAGAGGAAGGCGAAGACCGCCGTCAGCACAAGCCGAAGCGCGCGCCGCGCGGCAGGGGAGCGCTCAGCCATCGGCGGCAACCGTGGCATTGGCGGCTCGGCCGGCGGCGCGGTCGGCCAGCAGCGCCTGCGCCATCAGCACCAGGAGCATGACGGCGATCAGCGCCATCGCCAAGGCGGCGCCGAAGGGCCAGTCATTGGCGGTCAGGAACTGGTCGTAGACGAGATTGCCGATCATCTGGAAGCGTCCGCCGCCAAGCAGGGCGGGAGTGACGAAATTGCCGATCGACAGCACGAAGACGAAGACGGCGCCGGCGGCAATCCCCGGCACGGTCAAGGGCAGGACGACTCGGCGAAAAGTGGTCAGGGCCGAAGCGCCGAGGTCGCGCGAGGCCTCGGCAAGCTCCGGGTTGAGCCGCGACAGCGGCGCGTAGCAGGCCAGGATCACGAAGGGCAGGTAATTGTAGACCAGGCCGGCGATGACCGCTCCTTCGGTATAGAGCATCGAAGGCGGCTCGCCAGTGTAACCCAGCCAGCGCAGCAACTGGGTGACCAGGCCCTCGCGGTTGAGCAGCACGATCCAGGCATAGGTGCGGATCAGATAATTCGACCAGAAGGGCAGCACCGCGAAGAACAGGAAGACCGGCTGCCACCGGCGCGGCGCCGCGGCGATCGCGTAGGCGGCCGCGTAGCCGATGATGACGGCGATCAGGGTCGCCGTGCCGGCGATGCGCGCCGAGTTGAGGAAGATGCCGGCATAGAGCGGGTCGACGACCAGCCGGAAATTCTCCAGCGTGGAGGTGTAGTCGATGCCGCCATAGATGCCGCGCCGGAAGAAAGCGAGCGCCAGCACCAGCGCGCACGGCACCACCATGAGCGCGGTCAGCCAGGCCAGCGCCGGCGCCATCAGCAGGTTGGAGCGAAGTCTCGTTTGGGACACGATGCGGTACCGTTCAGCGGCCGGCGATCGAAGCCTTCGCCGGCCGTGAGCCTGGGGTCATGGCCGCCTACTGCGCGGCCTTGATCTCGCTGACGATCTTGGAATAGTCGCGCTGCGCGTCGCCGACGTCGCGCAATTGCTCGAACTTGACCAGGTCGGCGACCGGCATCGCCATGTTGGGGAACTTGGCCAGGAAGTCGGCCGGCAGGCTTTCCATCGCCGGCTTGTTCGGCACCTTGTAGTCGATGTTCTGCGCCGCCCAGGCGTGGTTCTTGGCGTCGAGCATGAAGTTGATGAACTTGAAGGCTGCGTCCTTGTTCTGCGACGCCTTCATCACCACCATCGTATCGACCCAGAGATCCGAGCCTTCCTTGGGGATGACGTATTTGATCTCCGGCTTCTCGGCGATGCCGTAATTGCACCAGCCGTCCCAGGCCTGCACCAGAAGCGCCTCGCCGGAGACCAGCTTGGAATAGAAGGTGGTGTCGTCATAGGCGAGCAAGGTTTTCTTGGTCGAGATCAGCAGGTCCTTCACCTCGGCGAGCTTGGCCGGGTCCGTCTCGTTGACGGAGAAGCCCTTGTCGAGCTGGCCGGCCGCGAGCAGCCAGCGATCGGTCGCCAGCATGGTGGTCTTGCCTTTCAGCTCGTCGGACGGAACCAGCAGGTCGCTCCAACTGGTCGGCGCCGTCTTGACGAGGTCCGAGCGGTAGCAGAGGCCGGTGGTGCCCCAGGTGTAGGGTACCGAGAAAGTATTGCCGACGTCGTGCGGCAGCTTGGTCGCTTCAGGATAGAGGTTGGCGAGGTTGGGCACCTTGGCGTGGTCGATCGGCTCGGTCAGGCCAAGCTTGTTCAGCACCTCGGCAAAGGGCGAGGAAACGAAGACCACGTCATAGCCCTTGCCGCCGGAGGCGACGAGCTTGCCCATGATCTCCTCGTTGGTGGCGTGGACGACGACCTCGCCGGACACGCCGGTTGCGGTCTTGAAGGCGGCCATGGCGTCGGGCGCCATGTAGCCATCCCAGTTGGAAATGACGAGATCGGCGGCGGAGGCCGGCGCCGAAAGCGCCACGGCGAGGCCGAGCGCGAGTGAAGACATTTTGAACGAGCGGTGCCGCGAAGCGGTGGCGGTCATGACGGGCTCCCATTCCGGTTGATCGTCGAATTTCGTTTTCGGATCGTAGTCGCGGTTCCCACCGCGTCATCGATCCTGTTCCCCGGTCTTTGTCGCCGATTGCAATGACAGTACTATTGCGGAAAAAAGTACGTCAATCCATAATTTGACAGCCGGCCCCGGAATCTGGCCGATTGCGTCGGCAAGGGCGATCGGCCAAACCAGGGCGGTCGTATCCGTTCAAGAGAAGTGTCATGCAAGCGGCAGCCAGGCGACCTCGCACCAACCATCTCGATCTCGCGCAGAGGATCCTGGATGTGGCCAGGCAGCGCGGTTTCGGGCCCGGCGCGCATCTTCCCGAGCAGCAGATCGCGTCGCTTTGCAATGTTTCGCGGACTCCTGTGCGGGCGGCGCTGCGCCTGCTCGCGGAGCGGGGCGTCGCGCGCTGGGAGGCCGCCACGGGCTATCGCCTCGTGGCGGACCTGACGGCGCAGGCGGGCGCTGCCGCCGAATTGCCAGTCACCGCAGAGGATGAACTGGCCGAGGCGATCCTGCGCGACCGCTCGGCGCGGCGTTTGGACCAGACGGTGACCGTCGTCGGTTTGATGCGGCGATACAATGCCGAGCGCAAGACGGTACTAAAATCTCTTCAGAGACTGTCTGACGAGAATCTTGTCGACCGCGCGCCGGGTCAATCCTGGCTGTTTCGCCGTGCTCCCGACGATCCGGAGGCGCAAGGCGAAAGCTATGAGTTCAGGCTGCTGCTGGAGCCAGCCGCCATCCTGGCCCCGGGCTTCCGGCTCGACGGTGCGCGGGCGGCGGCGCTGCGCCAGGGCATGGAAGCGCTCTCGGCATTGCCGGACGCGAGCTTCGACACCAGGGAGTTCCAGCGGCTGGACATCGAGTTCCACGGCATGATCGCCGACGGCTCGGCCAACCGCTTCGTCGCCGACGCGCTGTCCGATCACCTGAGGCTGCGCCGGCTGCCCGGCATCTATGCCGGCGTCAACGTGTTCCGGTTGAAGCAGTCGCTCAGCGAGCACCTGACCATACTCGACCATCTCGAAAGCCGGCAGTATGAGGTTGCCGCCGACCTCCTTCGCGTGCATCTGAGGCTGTCGCGCGGCCAGCGGCCGCAGGCGGCCAGCCGCGGCGCCCCCGCGCTGTTCGGCATGATCAGCCGGCCGGACTGACGAGGACCATCTTGACGCGCAAAGCCAGCCCGACCATCGCGCTGTTTCCCGAAGCGAGTTTCGGCGCGGCGCTCAATTGCGTCGGCATCGCGCAGGCGCTGCGGGCGCGCGGCGCCCGCCCGGTCTTCATCTGTCATGCCGGCTTTTCCGGCGTCTTCGCCGATTACGGTTTCCAAGAATACCAGTTGCCGACAGACGATCCGCTGAGCGACAGCGAGCGCCAGAGCTACTGGCAGGCTTTCGTGCGCCGCCACCTGCCACACTTCCGGCTGAGCCCGGCCGACCAGCTCGAAACCTATGTCGCGCCGACATGGCAGGCCATCGTCGACACGGCGGTGAATGCCGAGGCGCCGCTCAGGCAATTGCTGGCGCGGCTGAAGCCGGACGCCGTCGTGCTCGACAACGTCATCATGTTCCCGGCGCTGGCCGGCGCCGGCTGCCCGTGGGTGCGCGTGGTCTCCTGCGCCGAGACGGAGCTGCCCGACGCCGAGGTGCCGCCCTATCTTTCCGGTCTCGCCGCCGAGGATCCGGGCCGCGCCGCCTTCGAGGCACGCTATCTGGCCGCTGTCGCTCCGGCGCATGAGCGGTTCAACCGTCTGCGCGCGGAGGCGGGCCTTGCCCCGTTGCCGAAAGGGCTGTTCCTGGAGGCTTCGCCGGACCTCAATCTTTTGCTGACACCGGCCATCGTGAAGCGGCGGCGCGCAGAGCCGCTCGATCCCGCGCGCTTCGTCTATCTCGAAGGCTGCGTCCGCTCGGAAGGGCCGTTCGAGGTGCCGGTCTTCCCGCGCGACAGCGGGCCGTTAGTGTATCTGAGCTTCGGCAGCCTGGGCGCCATGGATGTCGGCCTGATCCAGCGCATGCTGGCGGTGTTCGACAGGCTGCCGGCCCGCTTCATAGTCAATGTGGGCGGCCTGCGCGACGCCTATCGCGCCGTCCCCGACAATGTCTATCTCGACGCCTGGTTCCCACAGCCGTCCGTTGTCGCCAAATCGGATCTCTTCATCCATCACGGCGGCAACAACAGCTTTTGCGAGGCGCTGCGCTTCGGCGTGCCGTCGCTGATCATGCCCTATTGCTGGGACGGGCACGACAATGCGCGACGCGCCGTGGAGACCGGGGTCGGCGGCCATATCGGTCGTGATGGCTGGACCGAAGGAGTGTTGGAGAGAGCGATCCTCGGCCTGCTGGCCGACGATGCGATGCGCGCCCGCCTGAAGGACAATGCAGCGCAGATGGCGCTGAAGCCCGGAACGGATGTGGCCGCCGAAGCGATCCTCTCCCTGATACGGACTTGAACGAATGCCCGAAAACCATATGACGACCATGCCGCCGATGAGCGGCGCCAATGACCCGAAGAGCTGGCTGGCCCAGCACGCGATCAGCGAGGTCGAGTGCCTTGTGCCCGACGTCAACGGCGTGCTGCGCGGCAAGGCCCTGCCGGCGGCCAAATTCCTCAAGTCGCTCGACGACCGGGCGCTCTATCTGCCGAGCAGCGCCTTCCTGGTGGCGATCGACGGCCGCTATTCCGGTTCCATCGACGAGGGTTTCGCCTATTCGGACCCGGACATGCGCATGGTGCCGGACATTTCCACGCTGTGCGCAGCGCCCGGCAGCCCCGGCAGGGCCTATGTCTTCGCCGACGCCTTCCACATGGACGACCGGCCCTGGATGGCGTCGCCGCGCCATGTGCTGCGAGCCGTGCTCGACCTCTACCGCCAGCGCGGCTGGCGCGCGGCGATGGCGCCGGAGCTCGAATTCTATCTGACGGCGCCCAATCCCAACCCCGACCTGCCTTTGACCGCGCCGGTGGGGCGCAACGGCCGGCCGGAAAGCGTGCAGCATCCTTACGACATGCAGGCGCTTGAGGAGTTCGAACAGGTGACGCGACGCCTCTACGAGCATGCCGCGACCGCCGGTCTGCCGCTCGACACGCTGATCCACGAATCCGGTACGGCGCAGCTTGAGATCAATCTCCTGCATGGCGATCCGCTGGCGCTGGCCGACAAAGTGCTGTTGTTCAAGCGCCTGGCGCGCCAGGCGGCACAGGCCAATGGCATGCACGCAACCTTCATGGCCAAGCCGATCGCCGCGCAGGCCGGCAGCTCGATGCATCTGCACATGTCGATCGTCGACGAGACGGGCGAACCCTTGTTTGCCGGCAAAGACGGCGAGGATACCGCGATGTTCGCGCAGTTCATCGGCGGCCTGCAGAAATACATTCCCGAAATCATGCCGCTGTTCGCGCCCAACGTGAACTCCTACCGGCGCATCCGGCCGAACCATAGCGCGCCGGCCAACATCGAATGGTCGCACGACAACCGCTCCTGCGGACTGCGCGTGCCGATGGGCGGGCGGGCCGCGCGCCGCATCGAGAACCGGCTGCCGGGGGCCGACGCCAATCCCTATCTTGCCATGGCCGGCTCGCTGATTGCCGGCTATCTCGGCATCGAGGAGAAGCTTGCCCGCTCGCCGGAAGCCTTCGGCAATGCCTATCGCAGCCAGAGCACGCTGCCGAAGACCATGGAGGAGGCGCTGGACCGCTTCGCCGCCTGCGCGCCCGTGCGGGCGCTGCTCGGCGAGGACTTCTTCCAGACCTATCTGCGCGTGAAGAGCGTCGAGCTCGACCTGTTCCAGAGCGTCGTGACGTCCTGGGAACGCGACCACCTGCTGCTCAAGGTGTGACCATGGCTTCGCACTCGACAGGTTTCAATTCCGGTCTCGATATCGGCAAGTCCTATTATGTGGCCACCGCCAATCCGGCGCCGGACCATCCGGCGCTTGCGGGCGACGTCGAGGCCGATCTGGTTGTCGTTGGTGGCGGCTGCACGGGGCTTTCGGCGGCGCTTCATGCCGCCGAGCGCGGCCTGAAAGTGGTGTTGCTCGAAGGCGGCAAGATCGGCTGGGGGGCTTCCGGGCGCAATGGCGGCCAAATGATCCCGGGCCTGCGCAAGGGCGCCAGGGGTCTGGTCAAGATGTTCGGGCCCGAACGGGCAAAGGCGCTGTTCGACCTGGCCTTCGAGGCGCGGGGGCTGGTGCTCGACATCATCGAGCGCCACGGCATCTCGTGCGACTTGCGCCTGACCGGCCATCTGGTCGGCGCGGTCGGCAGTTCGGATGTGCGCGACTTCGAGGAAGAGGCCGAGTGCCTCGCCAAGGTGATGAAGTTCACCGATGTCGAAATCCTGTCGCCGGCCGAGGCGCGGCAGATGGTCGATACATCCTATCAGGGGGCGGTCTACGAAAGGCTCGGCGGCCATATGCACCCGCTCAACTATACGCTGGGGCTCGCCCGCGCGGCGGTTGGCGCCGGCGTCGTCATCCACGAGAATTCGGTGGCGGTCCGCCTGGAGCGGGAGCCGTCCATCCGGGTGTTCACCGACAAGGGCTCGGTCCGCGCCAGGCATGTCGTGCTGGCCGGCGATGCGCTGCTCAAGGGACTGGAGCCGCGCGTCAACAGCCGCATCATGCCGGTCGGCAATTACATCGTCGCCACCGAACCGCTCGAGGGCACGCGCAATGTCATTCCGGCCAATGTCGCGGTCTCGGACACGCTGTTCGTCGTCAACTACTACCGCATGTCGGCGGACGGGCGTCTGCTGTTCGGCGGAGGCGAGCGCTACACGCCGTCGCCGCCGGCCGACATCGCCGGCTTCGTGCGGCCGCATATGGAAAAGACCTTTCCGCAGCTCAAGGGCTGCCGCATCGATCATGCGTGGGGCGGGCTGGTGTCGGTGACGACCTCGCGCCTGCCGCATGTCGGGCATTATGGCGAGGTCTATTTCGCGCATGGCTATTCCGGCAAGGGCGTTATCCTGTCGACGCTGTCGGGCAAGCTGCTCGCGGAAGCGATCACGGGCGATGCCTCGCGGCTCGACCTGTTCTCGACGCTGACGCCGCTGCCGTTCCCGGGCGGCACGGCGCTGCGCGGGCCGCTCTATGTGCTCGGCATGCTGTGGTATGCGATGCGGGACCGCCTCGGACACTGAGGGTCTGTTGATATTCAGGGGATGCCGGCCTGCAAATGCCGGCTTCCTGCGCTTCCGGTGCTCTCGTACTTCAAGTACGCTCCGCTCCGGCCTTCGCCGGCCGAAGCCCTCATGAGTGTCTCCGCTCTATGAAGGCTACGACCGGCGTAGGCCGGTTCTCGGAAACCCCAGTTTGGTCGCTTCGCGCCCGTCTTCGACTCCGGCTCGGCCTGACCAGAATCTCAACAGACCCCAGGCTGGCTTTACGGTCTTTGGAGTGTCTAATGTCCATGTCGGGAATGAAGTCCCGAGAAGGAAGACCGATGAATATCGAGACGGGTCGACTGACGAAGAAGGAGCGACATGAGCTGATCCTGTCGGAGGTCCGGCGCTCGGCCTCGATCCGCATCTCGAAGCTTGCCCGGCGCATCGGGGTCGCCGGCGAGACCATCCGCCGCGATCTGATCGAGCTTGGCGAGGCAGGGCTCATCAACCGCACCTATGGCGGCGCCACCATTTCGCTGGTGACGTCGGAACCGGTGATTACCGAACGCGGCCTCACCATGATCGAGGAGCGGGCCCGCATCGGGCGTGGCGCGGCCGGACTGGTCGAGAAAGGCAGCATCGTGATGATCGACGGCGGGTCGACCACCTATGAGGTGGCGCGCAGCCTATCGCAGCACGGCCGGGACCTGACGATCATCACCAACTCCATCGGCGTCGCCTCGGTGGCCGGCGCCAATCCCGGCTTCCGCGTCATCCTTTGCCCCGGCACCTATGACAGCCGCGAGGCGGCGGTGCTCGGCGAGGATACGGTCGAATTCGTACGCCGCTACAATGCCGACGTCGCCATCATCGGCGCTTCGGCGCTGAACGCCGAGGGGCCGAGCGACATGATCTCGGGCGCGGCGGCGGTGAAGCGGGCGATGATGAGGCGGTCGCTGTCGACGATGCTGGTCGTCACCAACGACAAGTTCGGCCGCAGCGGCCTGGAGCGCGTCTGCGCGCTCAGCGAGATTTCCGATGTCGTCACCGACAGCGAGCCGGAAGCCGAACTGCGCGCCGCGATCGAAGAAGCGGGCGGCGATCTGCACGTGTTTGCCGAGAGCTGAATAATTTTCCGGCTAAGCATCCCGGTTGCTCAGCGCTATGTGGCAGCAACCGGAGCCTTGGCCCGGCGTCCAGGCGACATTGTCAAAGCGCACGCCGGTCGCCTCGAGCAGGCCGTTTGTTTGACCATGATCCTCTCGGCAAACCGGGTCCCCGCTCTACAGGATCATGGCTGGTTCCTGTTCAGTCTCGGCGCTGCCTCGACAAGAGCCTTGCCGATCGCCGATCGCGGATTGGCGATGACGGCGCGGGCATCGCCGCTTTCGGCGATCCTGCCGGCATCGAGGATGATGACGCGATGCGCCACGGCGCGGATGACGCCGAGGTCGTGGGAAATGAACAGATAGGCGATCCGTTCCCGCCGTTGCAGGTCGAGCAGCAATTCCAGGATCTGCCCACGTACCGAAACATCCAGCGCCGACACGGCCTCGTCGAGCACGATCAGCGATGGCCGCGTGGCGATGGCACGGGCGATCGCCACCCTCTGGCGCTGGCCGCCGGAAATCTCATGGATGGCGCGAGAGGCAAGGCTCCCGTCGAGACCCACACGCTCCAAAAGGGCCGCGATCCGGCGCGGGCGCTCGGCGCGCGGGGCGATGTTGTGAATGCGCAAGGGATCGTCCAGCACGCGCGCCACGGTGGCGCGCGGATTGAAGGCGGCGATCGGGTCCTGGAACACCATCTGCAGGCGGGCGCGGCGGGCGCGCAGCGCCGCGCCTGACAATTCAAGCAAGTCCTCGCCTTCGAAGTCGATGCGGCCGGCGTCGGGCTGGATCAGCCGCAGCACCAGCCTTGCGACCGTCGATTTGCCGCTGCCGGACGGGCCGGCAAGCGCCAGCGTCTCCGCCGGGCCGATCTCGAAGGACACATCGTCGACCACCGCGAAGGATTTGCCGCCACGATGATAGCGTTTGGCTAGACCGGAGACGGCAAGCACGGTCATGCCGAGGCGCCTTGCCGGTCGAGCAACGGCCTGGCGTCGAGGCCGAGATGGGCGTCGAGCAGGGCGCGCGTATAGGCATGGCGCGGCGCGTTGAGGATCTGGCCGGTCTCGCCGAGCTCGACCAGCTCGCCTTGGCGCAGCACCGCGATGCGGTCGGCAAGCGTGGAAGCAAGCGCAATGTCGTGGCTGATGAAAAGCAAGGTCATCCCGTCCTCGGTCACCAGCCGCCGGATCAGGGTGACGATCTCGGCCTGGACGATGGTGTCGAGCGCGCTGGTCGCTTCGTCGGCGATCAGGAGCCCTGGTCCGGCGGCAATTGCCGCGGCGATCGCCACGCGCTGCCTTTGGCCGCCGGAGAGCTGGTGGGGGTAGGCGTGGAGGGCGGAGGCCGGATCGGGCAGGCGGACGCGTTCGAGGAGCGTCTTGGCCATGGCGTAGGCGTCAGCCCAGGTGAGGTTGAGATGGGTGCGGGCGACCTCGGCGATCTGTTTGCCGACCTGCATTACGGGATCGAGGCTGGAGGAGGGGTCCTGGAAGACGAAGCCGATGTCGCGGCCGAGGCGGGGTGCCTGCTTTTCGCCAATCGCGGATGTGACAGAACGAGGCTTCTGTAATTGGCCTGCTGACCATTCGATCACTCCTGTCACAAGGGCATCCCTCGTCAACAGCCGCGCAATCGTCAGCGCCAGCGTGCTCTTGCCCGAACCGCTCTCGCCGATGATCGCCAGGCGCTCTCCGGCCTCGACATTCAGGCTGACGCCCTTCAGCGCCGGCACCTCAACGCCGTCGCGGCGGTAGCGCACCGTCAGATCGCGGATCGAGAGCAGTCCGGTCACGACAGGCTCCCGCGCACGGCCGTGCTTTCCACCAGGCCTTCGCCGGCAAGGTAGACGCCAAGCACGGTCAGCACCAGCGCGATGCCGGGAACGATCGATAGAAACGGCGCGGTGCGCAGCACCGTGCGGCCTTCGGCGATCATACCGCCCCAGGTGACGCGGTTGGGATCGCCGAGGCCGAGGAACGACAGCGCCGCCTCGGTGAGGATCGCGGCCGCCACGATCACCGACGACAGCGCCAGCACCGGCGGCAGCGCGTTGGGCAGCACCTCGCGAAAGGCGATCTCGAGTGGATGCATGCCGATGACACGGGCACCGGCGACATAGTCGCGTTCGCGGATCGACAGCACTTCCGCGCGTGCCACCCGCGCCGGCCCCGTCCAGGCGCTGAGCGCGATGGCCGCGACGACAACGCCGAGCGAAGGGCCGACAATGCTAACGAAGGCGAGCGCGAGCAGGAAGCCCGGCACGGTCTGGAAGGCGTCTGTGATGCGCATCAGCACTTCGTCGACGAGGCCGCCGGCAAAGCCGGCCAAAGTGCCGACGACGGCGCCGATCAGGAGCGCGGCGGCAGCCGCCGCCAGGCCGACCGCCAGCGAGGTATGGGCGCCATGGAACAGCTCGGCCAGCACGTTGCGACCGAGCCGGTCGGTACCGAGCGGCAGCGACCAGTCCTGGAACGGCGGCAGCAGGGCCGGGCCGGCGATCGCCTGCGGGTCGCCGGGAAACAGCAGCGGCGCCGCTAGCGCCATCACGACCAGCAGAGCGAGGATCGAGGCGCCGGCGATCGCTTCCGGGGTGCGAAAGAAGCGGCGCAGGCGGTTCATGCGCTTGCCTCGCCGGCACCGACGCGCGGATCGAGGAAAGCGTAGGCGAGATCGACAAGGAGATTGATGACGATGACGAGAACGGCGCTGACCAGGATGATGCCGAGCAGCAGCGGCGTATCGCGTCCAACGACGGCTTCCTGCGCCAGCCGGCCGAGGCCGGGCACGGCAAAGACGCTTTCGATGACGACGCTGCCGCCGAGCATCTGCGCCGATTGCAGGCCGAGCATGGTGACCAAGGGCAGCAATGCGTTGCGGGCGACATGGGCAAGCACGATGCGGCGGCGCGGCAGGCCCCTGGCGCGGGCGGCAAGCACGAAATCCTGCCGCCAGGCCTCCGCCATGCCGGCGCGCATCATGCGCAGATAAAGCGCGAGATAGATGAAGCCGAGCGCCGAGACCGGCAGCACGAGATGAGTGGCGATGTCGGCGGCGCGCGCCAGCCCGGTCTTGGCCGACGCGATGGTCTCGATGCCGCCGATCGGCAGCCAGCGCAGGTCGACGGCAAAGAAGACGATGAGCACCAGGCCGAGCCAGAAGCCCGGCACGGCATAGAGCGCCAACGAGCCGATGGACAGGAAGCGGTCGCGGAAGCTGCCGGGTCTGGCGCCGGCATAGATGCCGAGCGCCGAGCCAAGGCCGAAGGAGAGCGCGGTGGCGCTGCCCATCAGGATCAGCGTGGTCGGCAGGCGCTCGAGGATGACGTTGCGGATCGGTCGCGAGAAGGTGACGGACTGGCCGAGATCGAGATGCAGCAATGCCCAGAGATAGTTTGCGAGGCGCGTCAGCTCCGACTGGTCGAGGCCCCAGCGATGGCGCAGCAATTCGATCATGCCGGCATCGCCGCCGGTCGAGACGATATAGGCGTCGACCGCGTCGCCGGGAGCGGCCTCTAGCAGCAGGAAGCTGCCGATGACGACGATGAGGAGAACGAAGACGCTGCCTACGAGACGGCGGCGGAGGAAGGCGAGGGCGCGAGTCATGGCGACGCCATGTGAGGGGCAAGCCTTGGACGCCGCGCTCTACGGCGCCCTCCTCTGGCCTGCCGGCCATCTCCCCCACTTGGGGGGAGATCAGCTGTCGTATCGGCTTTCGCCAATCTTCGACGCCGCAGGAATGAGCGAGGGGCAAGAACTGCCAATCTCCCCCCTTGTGGGGGAGATGTCCGGCAGGACAGAGGGGGGCGTGAAGGAGCTCTCATTCTCGAAGCTGAGCACCCCGACTGTCGATCCGCAAGTGCGGGATCAACCCGCCAAATAGGTGTCTGCCCAGTTCGATACCGCCCAGCGCGGATTGTTGGCGATGTTCCCCACCGTATCGCGCGCCACGGAAATGAAACTCCACTCCGCCACATTGATCAGCGGCAGGTCGGCGGCCACCTTTTTCTGGAACTCCTTATAAAGGTCGGTGCGGGCCGCCGTATCCAGCGTCTCCGATGCCTTGACGATGAGCGCGTCGAGCTCGGCGTTCTTGTAGCCGCCCTGGTTGGAGAAAGGCACGCCGTCGGGGATGCCGCTCTGCACCAGGATGGTGGTGGAGATCGCCGGGTCGCCGCGGAACACCGGCGGGCCGACGGCGAGGTCGAAGGCATGGTCGGTGTAGACGGCCTTGATATGGGCGGCGGAGTCGTTGTTGACGATCTCTGCGTCGATGCCGATGGCCGCGAGCGCTTGGCGCAGATAATCGCCGAACTGCTTCGTCTCGTTGAAGTAGGGCGCCGGCAGCAGCTTCAGCGCGAAGCGCTTGCCGTCGTCGGCGCGCTTGTAGCCGGCTTCGTCGAGCAGCGCATTGGCCTTGGCGACATCGAAGGCATAGGTCGGCACGTCGGCGGTGTAGAATTGCGGATCGTTCTTCGGCACCGGGCCGGTGGCGGTCGCGGCGTAGCCGAGGAAGATCGTCTTGACGACGAAATCCTTGTCGATGGCATGCGCGATCGCCTGCCGCACTTTGACGTCGGCGAGCTCCTTGCGGCGATGGTTGATCTCGACGACGAGCTGGTAGGTTAGGCCCTCATAGCCCTTTGTAATGACCTTCAGGCCGGGCACCTTGGAAATGCGGTCGAGGTCGGCGAGCGGCACGGCGGAGAAGGCGGCAAGCTGGATCTCTTCAGCTTCCAGCGCCGCCGCGGCGGACGTGCGATCGGGGAGCACCTGGTAGACGATCTCGTCGAGATAGGGCTCGTCCTTGCCCCAATAGGCGTCGTTTCTCGTCAGCCGGTAATATTGGCCGGCCTTGTATTCGGCGAATTTGAAGGGGCCGGTGCCGACAGGCGCGTTGTTGGCCGGGTTCTCCTCGATCTTGCCCACCTCATAGAGGTGTTTCGGCACGACGCTCGACAGCGCCGGCAAGGCGTTGCGGATAAGCTGGAACGGTGTCGGCTTGGCGAATTTGAAGACCGCCGTCAGCTCGTCCGGCGTGTCGACGGCTTCCAGATCCTTGAACACGGTGCGGCCAAGATTCTGCAGCGGCTTCCATATCTGCAGCGCCGAGAAGGCGACGTCGGCGGAGGTGAACGGCTTGCCGTCATGCCATTTGACGCCATCGCGCAGCTTGAAGGTCACCGACAAGCCGTCGGCGGCACCCTCCCAGGAAAGCGCCAGGCGCGGCTGAAGCCCGTCCTTGCCGTCAAAGGAGGCCTCGGCCAGCGTCTCGACGATCTTGCTCGAGATGAAGAAGACGCCATTGGAGGCGACGATCGCCTGGTTGAGGTTGCGCGGTTCGGAATCGGCGGCAAGCACGAGGCGGCCGCCCTTCTTCGGCGTCTGCGCGAAGCCGATGGTCGGCAGCGCGGTCGAGGCCAGAAGCAGCGCCGAGCCGGCCAGCAGGCCGCGGCGTGAAATCGTGAATTCGGACATCCTTCAACTCCCCTCTTCGCGCCGTGGCAGGCGCGGCAATCGCGTGATTATGGCCCTTGGCAGAGGTTTCGCCAGAGACGGATTTGGCGCGTCATGGCTTGGCTTTGAAATTTCCGTCCGCTGGACCAGCCAGCCGAAAGAGGCACTTGTTGTCATCTGGTAGGACCAGACTACATCGGCGTCGAATAAGATTGAGAAGGAAAAACGCCTTTGGCACGAAAGTGATCAATTCTGGCTGGACCAGAAGGGCCGCAATGGTGCAGATTTGCCGGCATCAAGAAAACTGGCCGCGAGACGAAGGCCGATCGTTTCAGGGAGAGGCAGATGAACATCGCTCCGGGCAAGACCGAGGTCAGCAGCATTCCGTTCGACCAGGCGCGGGTGGACCGGCTGATGGAAGAGGCCGGCATCGACGTGCTGTTAGCCACGTCCAAGCACAACACGCAATATCTGCTCGGTGGCTACAAGTTCATCTTCTTCGCGGCGATGGATGCCATCGGCCACAGCCGCTATCTGCCGATCGTCCTTTACGAGAAGGGCGGACCGGAGCATGCCGCCTATATCGGCAACAAGATGGAAGGCGGCGAACATCAGAACCATCCGTTCTGGACGCCAACCTTGCATGCCGCCTGCTGGGGCACGCTCGATGCGGCCAATCTGGCGGTCGAACATCTGCGCAAGATCGGCAAGGAGGCCGCCCGCATCGGCATCGAACCGGGCTTCTTGCCGTCCGACGCCTACATGCTGATCCGCAAGGCATTGCCGGACGCCAAGCTGATCGACGCCACCGACATGCTGGAGCGCATGCGCGCCATCAAGGCCGAAGCGGAGCTGGAACAGTTGCGCATTGCCTCCGAGCTGATCACCGATTCGATGCTGGCGACGATTGGCTGGGCGCGGGAGGGCTCGAGCAAGACCGACATCATCGAGCGGCTGAGGCGCGAGGAGACCAATCGCGGCGCGCATTTCGAATATTGTCTGCTGACGCTGGGCTCCAGCCACAACCGCGCGGCGTCCAGCCAAGCATGGAAGAAGGGAGAGGTGATGTCGATCGATTCCGGCGGCAATTATCACGGCTATATCGGCGACCTTTGCCGCATGGGCGTGCTCGGCGAGCCGGATGCCGAACTGGAGGATCTTCTGGCGGAAGTCGAAGCCGTGCAGCAGGCTGCCTTTTCCAAGGTCAAGGCCGGCACGCTTGGCGGCGACATGATCGCGCATGCGGAGAGCGTGCTGAAGGCCTCCAAGGTCGCGGCCTATACGGATTTCTTCGCCCACGGCATGGGGCTGATCACGCATGAGGCGCCATTCCTCATGACCAACCATCCGGTCGCCTATGAAGGCACCTATGCCGCCAAGCCGCTGGAAAAGAACATGGTGCTTTCGGTCGAGACGACCATGCTCCACCCGACGCGCGGTTTCATCAAGCTGGAGGATACGGTCGCGGTGACGGACAGCGGCTATGTGATGTTCGGCGATCGCGGGCGGGGGTGGAACAAGGGCGGGGCGGCCTAATTGTAGTACGCCAGGATTGCTATTTTTGGACTCGGTATAACAACGAGTTCCCCTGACTGCTTTCTCGTAAAGTACGAGCCCGGCAGTTTCAGCGCCTCCGAGATTGCCCGGTCTGTGTCCCCTGAATTTTTCATGCACTGCAAAGACAGTGAGAAAAAGCCCTCTGGACCGACACAGCCTTCCGGCACGGGCGTTTCTTCGAAGGCGGTTGTGTGCAAATCTCCGCGGTTCGAAAACTTATGTACCCGCCCGCAGCAACCTGAAATCCGGGAGCTCCCGCAGCGCCAGTTCCGGTCCGGCGGGCGAATAGACGACGAAAAGCTGCATCGGCTGGTCACCGGTGTTGAGCGTCGAGTGGAAGCGGCTTTCCGGCACGTAGATGGTGCAGCCGGGACCGACCTTGGCCACCACCGGATTGCCCCTCTCGTCCTCGACCATCTGCTCGCCATTGCCGGAGATGACGAAGATGATCTCCTCGGCGCCCGGATGGTTGTGGCGGGTGTGGCCCTTGCCGGGCGGCAGGTCGACGACTCCGCCGGAGAAGCGCTCGGCGCCGTTCACTTCCGGGGCGACGGTCAGCGACAGCCTGCCCCAGTCGAAGCCGAAGGCGCTGACATCCTTCGGGTAGACGAACACCTTGCTCTTGTCGGCCATTGCCTCATCCCTTCCTTTTCGCAATCGCCTTGAAATCCGCCGTCTGCCTGGCGATTGCTGCCTCGGCCGGCAGGCGTTCCATCGAGCTCGCGCCATAGAAGCCGTGCAGCCCCGCGCACCGCTCGAGGATGTAGCGCGCGTCGTCAGGCATCGAGATCGGCCCGCCATGGCAAAGCAGGATGACGTCCTTGCGCACCGAGCGCGCGGCATCGGCTATGGCGTCTATTTCCTTGACGCAGGCGTCGAGCGTTTTCGCCGAGGTGGCGCCGATCGAGCCGCCGGTGGTGACACCCATATGGGCAACGACGATGTCGGCGCCGGCTCGCGTCATGGCGCGCGCCTCGTCCGGGTTGAAGACGTAAGGCGTGGTCAGGAGGTCGAGCTTATGCGCCTCGGCGATCATGTCGACCTCGAGCCCAAAACCCATGCCGGTCTCCTCGAAACTCTGGCGCATGGTGCCGTCGAACAGGCCGACGGTCGGAAAATTCTGCACGCCGGAAAAGCCCATCGTCTTCAACTCGGTCAGCAGCAGCGGCATGATGACGAAGGGGTCGGTGCCGTTGACGCCGGCCAGCACCGGCGTCTTCTTCACCACCGGCAACACCTCATAGGCCATCTCCTTGACGATCTCGTTGGCGTTGCCATAGGCGAGCAGGCCGGCGGCCGAGCCGCGCCCGGCCATGCGGTAACGGCCGGAATTGTAGATGATGATCAGGTCGATGCCGCCGGCTTCCTCGGCCTTGGCCGACAGGCCGGTGCCCGCGCCGCCGCCGACGATCGGCATGCCGTCGGCGATCATCTTGCGGAACTTGTCCAGTATCGTTTTGCGCGGAATGGCGGCCATGCTTGTCGTCTCTCATTTCCTGGCGATGTCGAGGAACGCGTCGGCCGCGGCCTTGGCGAATGCGGGGTCGTTGATGTGCAGCGGCAGGCGCGTCACGGTGCGGTCTTTCGTCGGCCTGATCGTGCGTTCGATGGCCTCGAACAGCGCCGCATCGGCGTCCGCGTCGAAGAAAGCGCCGCCCTCGATATCCAGCGCCGAGACGCCCTTTTCCGGGACCAGGAAGCGGACGGGGCCGTCGCAGCGGGCGAGGCGGCCGCCGATCCACTCGCCGATCTTGCGGCATTCGTCCGCCGTGGTGCGCATCAGCGTGACGTTGGGATTGTGCTCGTAGAAGAGACGGCCGCGGTATTTGTCTGGAATTGTCGGCGGCGCCCAGAAGTTCACCATGTCGAGCGCGCCGACCGATCCGACATAGGGCAGCTTCGTGCGGGCAACGGCGCCGAAGCGATCCTCGGTCGCGGGCAGCACGCCACCAAACAGGAGATCGCAGACCTCGGTCGTGGTGATGTCGAGGACGCCGGCCAACAGGCCGGAATCGGCGAGCTTCTCCATCGAGCGGCCGCCGGTGCCGGTGGCGTGGAAGACCATGCAGTCATAGCCGGCGCGCAATTGGTCGACGATCGCGGTCACGCAAGGCGTGGTCACGCCGAACATGGTGAGCCCCAGCGCCGGTTTGCCGGCGGCGACCGGGGCGGGCTTCGCGGCCATGCCGGCGATCGCCTGGGCGGCATTGTGCAGCACCGTGCGGGAGAGCCTGTTCAGTCCCGCCATGTCGGTCACCGACGGCATCATGATGATGTCGGAGACATCGACGTAAGGCGCGGTATCACCCGATGCGAGGGTGGAGACCATGAGCTTCGGCAGGCCGAGCGGCAGCGCGCGCATGCCGGCGGTGACGATCGAGGTGCCGCCGCCGCCGCCCATGCCGATCACGCCGGCGATGTCGTCGCGCGACTGGATGAAATTGGTGAAGGCGGCGCCCATGCCGGCAACGGCGGCGCCGCGATCATCGACGCCGAGAACCGCGCCGGCTCCCTTGGGGTGGTGTGCGGCGACCTCGCTTGCGGGGATATCGACCGGGACCGTCGCGCCGCGCGTGCCGATATCGACACGAGTGACCGCGCAGCCGGCCCTGATGATGGTGTCGGCCAGGAAGGCGAGTTCCTCACCTTTGGTGTCGGCGGTGCCGACCACATAGATGCGCTTCATTCGCGGTTCCCCGTCGTCCGGCATCGCCGCCCGTCTTTTTTGCCCCACCCTTAAGTTCTTCGGCAAAAGCCTCGTCGCTGGTGGGGACCCATTTCTACCCCACCCGTAAGCTCCTCGGCGAAGCCTCGTCGCTGGTGGGGGCCCATTGTTGCCCGGCATTGCGCCGTTGCAAATTTTTGAGACGCGCGTATCATATTGGTATGGATGTCTCACGTCAACAAGCCGTCCCCGCCGATGAAGCCTCCCGGGCCTCCGTCATCGAGAAGGGGCCGCGCGCCCGCACCAGGCGACTGATGCTGGAAACGGCGACAAGGCTGATGCAGTCCGGCATGACCCCTTCGGTCAGCGAGGTTGCGGAGGCGGCGGAAGTGTCACGCGCAACCGCCTACCGGTATTTCCCGAGCCAGGCGGCGCTGGTGCAGGCCGTGGTCGACGAGGGACTCGGGCCGATCCTCACCTGGAAGTCCACGTCGAACGATGCCGAGCGGCGCGTCGCGGATCTGTTCGCCACCGCGATGCCGCGCATCGAGGCCTTCGAGGCGACGTTCAAGGCGGCGCTGAAACTCTCCCTCGACCAATGGGCGCGACGCGAGGCGGGCACGCTCGGATCCGAGCCGGCTTTCACGCGCGGCCATCGCGTCGACTTGCTGAAGGACGCGATCGCTCCGCTCAAGGGGCGCCTGAAGCCGCGCCAGTTCAAGCGCCTTGCCCAGGCGCTGTCGCTGGTGTTCGGCGTCGAGGTGGTGACGGTGTTGAAGGATATCTGGGGCCTGGACAGCGCCGAAATGATGTCCGTCGCGCAATGGGCGGCGGGCGCGCTGGTGCGTGCCGCAATGGCGGAATCGGAGGCTAAATCGGCAGGAATGCCGGCGCAGTTGAGGTGATAATCACCTAAATCTGGTTCGACCAGATTACGGAGCCAGTTTTGAATGTTAATTGCGGGGGGCTGCTCATGACAAGGGCTATTTGTATCAAAGAGTAGGAAAAACGAGGAAAAACAGGCAGATATTGCAATGGTTGGCTTATTCGTATGCTTCCGGCCTCTCAAGAAAGCGCTTGACGCCAAGCTGGAATTGGTAATACCAGATTAGGACTGATAATGCGGATCAAAGTGAAGGCTGCGGTCCATTTCCGGCAGGGCGAGGAGGCCTGGAACCGGAGAGGCGCCATCACAGGAGGAACTACCAGGGCCGGCTTCGCCGCCGGCTCGCATGAGACGGTAGAATGCGCACAAGGGAGGAAAATCATGCGCAAGATAGTAACCAGCGTGCTTGCTGGTGTCGGCCTGGCGCTTGCCTGCGGGACGTCCGTCCACGCGCAGGAAAAGTCGCTCACCATTTTCTGGGCGGAATGGGATCCGGCCAACTACCTGCAGGAACTTGGCAACGAGTATGAGAAGGAAACCGGCGTCAAGATCACGGTCGAAACCACGCCGTGGTCCGATTTCCAGACCAAGGCTTTCACCGAATTCAATGCCCATGGCGATGCCTACGACCTGGTGGTGGGAGACTCGCAATGGCTCGGCGCCGGCTCGACAGGCGGCCACTATGTCGACCTGACCGACTTCTTCAACAAGCACAACCTCAAAGAGGTGATGGCGCCGGCGACGGTCAAGTACTACGCCGAATATCCCGGCAACAGCGGCAAGTACTGGGCGATCCCGCTCGAGGGCGACGCTGTCGGTTGGTCCTATCGCAAGGACTGGTTCGAGGACCCGAAGGAGAAGGAAGCCTTCAAGGCCAAGTATGGCTACGACCTCGATGTGCCGAAGGATTTCAAGGCGCTGCGCGACATCGCGGAATTTTTCTACAGGCCGGATCAGAAGAAATACGGCATCGCCATCTACACCGACAATTCCTATGACGCGATGGCGATGGGCTTCGAGAACGCGTTGTTCTCTTATGGCGGCGAGCTCGGCGACTACGCGACCTACAAGGTCGACGGTATCGTCAACTCCGACAAGGCCGTCGCGGCGCTGGATGCCTACAAGGAATTGTACAAGTTCACGCCTCCGGGCTGGGCCAAGTCGTTCTTCGTCGAGGACAACCAGGCGATCACCGAGAACCTTGCGGCGATGAGCATGAACTACTTCGCCTTCTTCCCCTCGCTGATCAACGAGGCATCTAACCCGAACGCCAAGAACACCGGCTTCTTCGCCAATCCTCCCGGCCCCAACGGCGATCAGTTCGCGGCCCTCGGCGGCCAGGGCATCTCGATCGTCTCCTACTCGCAGAAGCAGGACGAGGCGATGAAGTTCCTTGAATGGTTCATCAAGGACGAGACCCAGAAGAAGTGGGCGGCGCTCGGCGGCTATACCTGCAGCGCCGCGGTGCTGAAGTCGGCCGAGTTCCAGAACGCCACGCCCTACAACAAGGCCTTCTACGAGACCATGTTCAAGGTGAAGGACTTCTGGGCGGTGCCGGAATATGCCGAACTGCTGCAGCAGCTCAACCAGCGCATCTATCCCTACATGATCGGCGGTGAGGGCACCGCCAAGGAAACGCTGGACGCGCTTGCCGCCGACTGGAACGCGACCTTCAAGAAATACGGCCGCGTGAAGTAATCGACATGCCTCGCGGAGGAGGCCTCAAAAGCCTCCTCCGTTTGTTTTTCAAGCATCCGGAGCAGGGTTTTGGCGACCACGATGATCACCACGCTCGACAGGTCCTCGCGGGCCGCGGCGCGCGGCCTCAGCGACATTTCCATCCGCAATCTCTTCATCATCCCGACGATCCTGTTCCTGATCGTCTTCAACATCTTCCCGCTGATCTATTCGCTGGGCTACTCGTTCACCGACTTCCGCGCCTCGACCAATGCGCCGGCCAATTTCGTCGGGCTGCAGAATTACCGCGACCTGCTCAACGATCCCTATGTCTGGTCGAATTTCGCGATCACGGCGAAATACGTCATCATCTCGGTTGCCGGCCAGTTGCTCGTCGGTTTCGGGGTGGCGATGCTGCTCAACCGCGACATCCCGATGAAGGGGCTGCTGACGACGCTGCTGCTTCTGCCGATGATGCTTTCGATGGCTGTGGTCGGCCTGTTCTGGAAGCTGCTCTACGACCCGTCCTTCGGCATCATCAACTATGCGCTGGGACTTGGCACCTTCGAATGGCTGGCGGATCCGAAGATGGCGCTTTACGCGGTCGCGCTCACCGACATCTGGATGTGGTCGCCCTTCGTCATGCTGCTTTCGCTCGCCGGCCTGTCGGCGGTGCCGAAGCACCTCTACGAGGCAGCGGCAATCGACCGCGCCGGGCCGCTCTACACCTTCTTCCGCATCACGCTGCCGCTGGTCGCGCCGATCCTGATGATCGCCGTCATCTTCCGCACCATGGAAGCGTTCAAGACCTTCGATCTGGCCTACATCCTGACCAGCCAGCCGACGGCCGAGTTGATCTCGATCAGGCTCTACAAGATGGCCTTCCAGGAATGGCAGACGGGGCGCTCCTGCGCCATGGCCTATATCGTGCTGATCATGGTGCTGGCGATCACCAACATCTACGTCAAATACCTCAACAAGGTGAAGGAGCGCTGACATGGCCGCCGTCCGCACTTCTTCGGAGGTCGCCTTCAACCGCATCGCCATTGTCGGCGTGCTGGTGGTGACGATCATCTTCCTGGCGCCGATCTACTGGATCGCCTCGACGGCCTTCAAGCCGCGCAACCTCGCCACGACGATCCCGCCGACGGTCGTCTTCCAGCCGGAGATATCGCCTTTCGTGAAGCTGTTCACCAAGCGCTCGCAACTGCGCAACCCGCCGACGCCGGAAGAATACGCTGCGGCCCCGTGGTGGGAGCGCGTCGTCTTCGACGGCGGCGAGAAGATCGTGCGCGACGGCAAAGGCGACGTGCAGTGGTCGGGTTATCCGAACCGCTTCATGAACTCGCTGATCGTGGCGATCACCTCGACCGTGCTTGCTGTCGGCATGGGGACCTTCACAGCCTATGGTTTTTCGCGCTTCAGGGTGAAGGGGGAGGCGGATCTGCTCTTCTTCATCCTGTCGACACGCATGCTGCCGCCGGTGGTGGTCGCGATTCCCATGTTCCTGATGTACCGGGCCGTAGGACTGAACGATTCCCATCTCGGCCTGATCATCCTCTACACCGCCTTCAACCTGTCCTTCTCGGTCTGGCTGATGAAGGGCTTCATCGACGAGATACCGAAGGAATATGAAGAGGCGGCGCTGGTCGACGGCTACACGCGCATGGAGGCCTTCTTCAAGATCGTGCTGCCCGAAGCCGCGACCGGCATCGCCGCCACGGCCGTGTTCTGCTTCATCACGGCCTGGAACGAATACGCCTTCGCGCTGATCATGACCAACCGCCGCGCCCAGACCGCGCCGCCCTTCATTCCGAGCCAGGTCGGCTCGGGCCTGCCGGACTGGACGGTGATCGCCGCGGGCACGTTCCTGTTCCTGCTGCCGGTCGCGATCTTCACCTTCCTGCTCCGCAACCATCTGCTGCGCGGCATGTCCTTCGGAGCGATCCGCAAATGAGCTTTCGCGCCATCAACGAGAAATATCTGGAGCCCGGCTCGCAGATCCTGATGGTGCTTGGCATCGTCGCGCTCTGCCAGCCATGGAACATGCCGCTTCATACCTATGGCGTGACGATCATCCTGATCGGGCTCATCGGCTTCAATATCACCTCCAAGATCCCGCGCGAGGAGCAGGCCGGCACCGGGCACGGAGCCGACCAGCAGGCGCATAATGCGGGGGCACGGCATTGACTCAGATCGAGCTTCGCGGCGTCCAGAAATTCTTCGGCGCCGTCCAGGTCATCAAGGACCTGAACCTCAGAATAGACGACAACGAGTTCATCGTGCTGCTCGGGCAGTCGGGCTGCGGCAAGACGACGACGCTGCGCGCCATCGCCGGACTGGAGACCATCGACCAGGGCGACATATTGATCGACGGCAAGCCGGTGCAGCACCTCAAGGCCGCGGATCGCGACATTGCCATGGTGTTCCAGTCGTTCTCGCTCTATCCGCACATGAACGTGTACGAGAACATCGCCTTCCCGCTGCGCGCGACGCGCAAGAGCAGGAGCGAGATCGACACCGAGGTGCGCTCGGTGGCCAAGACGCTGCAGATCAGCGATCTCATCAACAAGAAGCCCTCGGCGCTGTCGGGCGGCGACATGCAGCGCGTGGCCATCGGCCGGGCGCTGGTGCGGCGCCCGAAGGCGATGCTGATGGACGAGCCGATCGGAGCGCTCGACGCCAAGCTGCGCGAGGAAATGCGTGCCGAGATCAAGCGGCTGCACATCAAGCAGGGGTCCACCAGCATCTATGTCACGCACGACCAGATCGAGGCGATGAGCCTCGCCGATCGCATCGTCATCATGCATGAAGGCGTGCTGCAGCAGGTCGGCACGCCGGACGAGGTCTATTCCCATCCGGCGAACCTGTTCGTGGCGCAATTCGTCGGCAGTCCGGTGATGAATGTCGCCGACGCAACCGTGACCGAGAACGCATCCTCGGCATCGGTCTCGGTTGGCGGCGCGGCTACCGGCTTCGAGTTTCCGCGTGCGCTGCTCTCCAAGCTCAACGGCCATGCCGGCGGCCAGCTCACCCTGGGCATCCGGCCGGAAGGCGTGCTGGTGCGGCGCCAGGCGACGGAAGGTTTCCTGCCGGTCGAAACGCAGATCGTCGAGCCGCTCGGTTCCTTCGATATCGTCGACCTCAAGGTCGGCTCCACGATGCTGCGCGCCCGCACCAAAAGCGGCTTTGTCAGCGGCCCGGGCGAGAAGGTCTATGCCCGTATCGATCCTTCGCAGACGCATTTCTTCGACGCGGCGAGCGGCAGGTCGCTCGGAGTGAGATTGTAATGGCCCATATCCAGCTGAAGAACATCTCGAAGACATTCGGCAACCACACCGCTCTGTCCAATCTCGATCTCGACATCGCCGACGGCGAGTTCTTCGTGCTGCTCGGCGAGACGGGCGCCGGCAAGACGACGACGCTGAGGATGGTCGCGGGCCTCGAAAAGCCGACCGGGGGCCAGGTCTTCATCGATGGCGTCGACGTCGCCGACTGGGGCGCGGCCGAACGCGACGTGGCGCTGGTGCTGCAGCAATATTCGCTCTACCCGCGCTACACCGTGCGGCAGAACCTGGAATTTCCGCTGAAGCCGAAGATCCGCCGGCTTCCCGATGCCGAGATCAAGGACCGCGTCGCCCGCGCCGCCCGCACGCTCCGCATCGAGCATCTGCTCGACCGCAAGACCGACCGGCTTTCCGGCGGCGAGATGCAGCGCGTCTCTATCGGCCGGGCGATCGTGCGCAAGCCGCGCGTGTTCCTGATGGACGAGCCGCTGTCGGCGCTCGACGCCAAGCTGCGCGAGGCGCTGCGCACCGAACTGAAGAACCTGCAGATGCAGCTCGGCGCCACCTTCCTGTTCGTCACCCACGACCAGATCGAGGCCATGTCGATGGGCGACAAGGTCGGCGTGCTCAACCATGGCCGCATCGTCCAGACGGGCACGCCGCATGAGATCTACAACAATCCGCGCGACACCTATGTAGCGAGTTTCGTCGGCTCGCCGCCGATGAACCTCATCGACGGCAGGCTGGTCGACGACCGCGCGATTATGGCGCCGATGAATTTCGAACTTCCGCTCACGATTGGGGCCAAGACTTTTGGCGGGGGCAGGACGAGCGGAGCGACCGATGGTCGCCCGCTCGTCTTCGGCATCCGTCCGGAGGACGTCCACCTGGAGAGCGGCGCGCCGGTCGAGGCGCGCGTCCACGATGTCGAGAACCACGGCGTGGAAAAGATCCTGACCCTCCGGGTCGGCGATACCATGCTGCGGGCAACCGTGCCGGCCAGGACCGATGTCGAGATCGAGCAGGCGGTGCGCTTTGCCTGGAATCCCGACAAGGTGGTGCTGTTCGACAAGGGCAGCGGCGTGAGCCTGCGGCACGCGGGATGACGCCTCGCCGGCTGCCTTACTTCGGCAGATAGGTCTCGTAAGGCGTGTCGTTGATCAGAAGGATCACGCATTCGGTGTCAGACAGACAGGCATCGTCATGCGTCTCGTCGGCCTTCTGGGTCCAGTAGGACCCGGGCGGCAGCTCGACCCTGGTCGCCTCGCCGCCCTGCATCTGCCAGTGCGCCCAGAGGCCCTTGATGACCACGGCGCGGTAATCGGCGGTGTGGGCATGGACGGGCGCGCGCCAATTGCCGGGGACCTTCAGCAGCGTGCCGGCCGGACCTTTGGCCCGTTCGCCCCATAGCGGACCAAGGCGCTGCGGCTGGCCCGGCGCTTCGACGTGATAGGGGATCCTGTCGGCTGGCAGGTAGCTGTCCTCGAGGGCGAAAGCCCGGCCCGGCAGGACGGCGAGCGCGGCAAGCGCGAGCGTTGCGGGATAATTGGGCATGGCGGTTTCCTCCGCCATCGAGCTTATGCTCCCTGGCCCGGTGGGGAATGACGCGGCGTCCAAAAGGCTTGGCAGTTCCTCCAGCACCGGCTGGGCTTGCCTCAAACGCCCTGACCGTTCGCACTTTCCGCCATGTTACGGAAATGGCTCGGCGCCACGCCCATCACCCGCTTGAAGGCGCGGCTGAAGGACGCTTCCGAATCATAGCCCAACCTCGACGCCGCCACGGAAACCCTCATGCCGTCGCGGGTCAGCCATTGCCGCGCCTGGTGCATGCGCACACGCAGCACATATTTGGCCGGCGTCTCGCCGACCACGGTGGCAAAGCGCAGCGCAAAGGCGGAGCGCGAAGCGCCCATCATCCTGGCCAGCGCCTCGACCGTCCAGTCGCGCTCCGGCTGCAGGTGGATGGCGGCGAGCACCTTGCCGACATCCGGGTTGCGCATGGCGGCGATCCATCCGGTGGCATCGCCGCAGCCATTCTCCACCCAGGAGCGGATGATGGTGGCGGCGAGCACGTCGGCCAGGCGTGCGAGGATGCCGCCGGAGCCGACGCGGTCCATCGTCACCTCGCCGGCCATCGCGTCGAGCAGATGCTGGATGCCGGGCGCGTTCGCCATCAGCTTATGCGCCTGCATGAGGTCGGGCATCATCTCCAGCAGCGGATGCGAGCCGTCGAGGTTGAAATGCATGCTGCCGCAAAACAGCAGGGTCTTGCAGCCGTCGCAGCCGTTCGAGACGTCGTAGATGTTCTCGCATACCGGCTCGATCGTGTAGCGGCCGATCGGCACCGGAGGCACGCCAGGCGCGCTCGCCAGCACATGCGCGTCGCCGCGCGGAATCAGCAACGCGTCGCCCACCGAGAGTTCGATCCATTCCTTGGCGGGGGAGAACAACCAGCAGCCCTGCTGTCCGATGAAATGGAAGCGCGCCGCCTTCTGCGCGGGAAAGGATACGGCCCAGGGTTCGCCCAGCACACAGCGGCCATAGTCGACGCCGTCGAGCCGCAAGCCGCGCAACATGTCGGTGAGCGGGTCGCCCGAAGTTTGCAGGACGCTTTTGGACGAATTGTAATTCATTTCGGCGTTTCTAGCATGGAAACTCCAGATAGTCACTCCCTATGTTGCATTGCAGCCAAATGTTGCGCCGCAACTGACAGGAGATACGCCATGACCGAGCCCGCCACAGGCGCCATCGACGCCGCCGTCCTCGACAGAACCGAATCCGACGAACGGACCGAGCCTGCGTGGGGCGCGGTGGTCTCGCTGGCGCTCGGCGTCTTCGGCCTGGTCACCGCAGAATTCCTGCCCGCCAGCCTGTTGACGCGGCTGGCGCAGGACCTCGGCGTCAGCGAAGGCGCCGCCGGCCAGGCGGTGACGGCGACGGCGGTCGTCGGCGCGATCGCGGCGCCGACCATGGCGATCATCACCAGGCGGCTCGACCGCCGGCTGGTCATGTGGATCCTCTCCGTCCTGCTCATCGTCTCCAACCTGCTCGCCGCCTTCGCGTCCTCGCTCACCATGCTGCTTCTCGCCCGTGTCGTGCTGGGCGTCGCGCTGGGCGGCTTCTGGTCGATGTCGGCGGCCATGGCGCTACGGCTCGTGCCGATGCGGCTGATGCCACGCGCCATGTCGATCGTCCTGACCGGCGTCTCGGTCGCCACCGTCACGGCGGCCCCGGTCGGCGCCTATGTCGGCGATGTCTGGGGCTGGCGCACCGCTTTCATGATCGCGGCGGTGGTCGGCGGGCTGGCGCTTCTGGTCCAGCTTGCCACCTTGCCCAGCCTGCCGCCGACGGCGGTGGCGAGCTTCCGCACGCTGATCGCGGTGCTGAAGCGACCGATGATCCGCGTCGCGCTGCTCGTCGTGCTGCTGGTCGCGTCCGGACAGTTTGCCGGCTTCACCTATGTGCGGCCGTTCCTTGAGACCGTTCCGGTCATGCCGATCGAGACCATCTCGCTGGTGCTGCTCGCCTATGGCATCGGCGGCTTCTTCGGCAATTTCGCCGGCGCTTTCCTGGCCGAGCGCAATCTGAAGATGGCCGTCGGCCTGGCGCCGCTGCTGATCGCCTTGTCGGCGGCTGCGCTGCTTGTGCTCGGCGCCTCGCCGATAGCGGCGGCTGTCGCCGTCACTGCCTGGGGCTTTGCCTTCGGCGCCGTGCCGGTTGGCCTGCAGACCTGGCTGGTGCGCGCCGCGCCCGACCAGGCCGAGAGCGCCGGCGGCCTGATGGTCGCGACCTTCCAGGTGGCGATCGCGCTTGGCGCCATCGTCGGCGGCCTCCTGGTCGATCATGCCGGCGTCGCCACCGCCTTCGCCTATAGCGGCGGGGCGACCTTGCTCGCGGCGCTGGTGACCTTCGCCATGGGACCGAGGCAGGCTGGGTAGCCTGGCCGGGACCACTTCCGCCGCATCGGCCCGGGCCTTCGGGCTCCGGTCGATGCGCCGTACCGGCTGGCATGAGGCGTCGGCGGCCTGGCCGACGGATCAACCGCCTTCGACCATGTCAGCCATCCGCACCGTCATGCGATGACCGAAGCCACCGGCCTTCTTGGCGAAAACGGCAAGGCAGGCCCATACCCGAAGCGCATCACAATATCCGGCCTGCGGGTCTCGCCGACGATCGCCGCCAGGTCGGAGCGCAGGCGGGCGACCTCGACAGGCTGATTGATGAAAGCGATCTTAAGCCCCAGGCTCGTCGCGGCCAAAGCGAAGCGCTGGCACGCCTGGCCGACCCTTATCCAGTGATCGTGGTCCGTCCGCTCGCCAAAGAAGATCGCCACTCCGGCTGATGAGTCGATCTGGCGGGCGTATTTCTGATTTTCCTCAGCGACGCTGAACAGCCGGTCGAGGGCGATCCGGCCCAGGCCGGTCGGCAGCACCGGGCTGCCGCTCGCGGCGGAGAAGAGCCCGTCGCCGCTCGCCATCGCGCTGCGCGGGTTGAAGCGTATCCACTGCTTCAGCTCATGCATGAATGCGGGGTCGTTCATCTGGTCTTCGTTGCCCGCAAGGACAAGATCCCGCACCTGTTTCACCCGCGCCCGGTCCGTGATGAGCGCCAGGCTCACACCCGGCATCGCGGCTATCCGCTCAAGCTCGGCGAGATCCGCCGCGGGAGCGGCGCGGCCATCATATTCGGCGCGCGTCGACTGGCGTCTGGGGATGGCGTCGGCCAGAGGGTCCGCTTTCGGCGCGCCCGTGAGGTAATCGTAACGGACTCCGTCGCCATCCGCCGTGAGCGAGGTTTCCCCGGGACGACCAGTCGCCGCCGCTGCGAGCGCGAGATTGGCCGCGGCGCATCCCAAGCTGACATAGAGATGGTGATCGTCAGGGTCGACGACCGGAGTCCGCCGCGAAAAGTCGGGTCGGATCTCGATTGCCTGCCCTTCAAGTTGGAACCGCCAGGGCTGCGTATTATGGCTGTTGGCCGCCAGGGTTGCGTAACGGACCACGGCTTCGAGGTCGGGCGTCAGGCGGTCGCGCAGTCCGGCGGCGAAGGCATCGTACTGGGCCATCGACCCGACAGCCGACCGCCACGCGGCGACGCCGGCTCCCACCCCGGCCAGCGCGGCGCCTGCGCCGACCAGCATCGTTCGCCTGTTCATCGCGCCCTCTCGACCAATTGCAACGGCAGGATAGGTCCGATCGCAAAATCGCCCTTGATCTCCGTCAAGGTCATGCCGCCAGCCAGATGCCCTCATCCCGGTCCAGAATCCTCGCCGAAGCGAGCCAATCGGCAGCCACGGGCCTACGGTGTTCGGAGCGCCTAGGCCGAGCGGCCGTCGAAGTCGAAGACCTGAATGGCGTCAGAGTCGATACTGTCGAGGCAATTGATGTTGACATAGGCGCTGCGTTCGCTGCCTTCGCCGACGTCTTCGGCAAACGGATGCATGCCGCAGGTCCGGCAGAAGCGATGCGCGATTTGGGCCTTGCCGAATGTGTATCTGACAAGGTCGTCGCCCCAGGCGACCAGGTTCAGCCTGTCGTGAGGGATGGCCCAGAGCAGCGCGCCCTTGCGCGCGCAGATCGAGCAGTTGCAGCGTAAAGCGCCGCGGAGCTCGCCATCTACCTCGAACGCCACCTTGCCGCAGTGGCAGCTGCCTTTGTACAGCATCAACATCTTCCCATCGCTGGCAGGTGCAAAGGCACGCTTGCCGGGTTATCTCTTCGCAGGCCCAACACCAGGCCGCGCCTAAAAGACGTTGCGACTTTGCAAGGCCCGACATCGAAAATGCAATCCATCCGCGACCGTCTCGAAACCATCCTGTCACGTCTTGCCATTCGCGCAGCCGACGAGAGGGTCTACACGAAACTCTATGCCGAGGCCGCGCGGGCGGCCGCCGACGCGTCCGACGCTCGCAGCAAGGCCGGCATCAGCCACGGGCCGCTCGACGGGCGCATCGTTTCGATCAAGGACCTGTTCGATGTCGCCGGTGAGCCGACGACGGCCGGATCGCTGATCCACGCCGTCGCCGCGCCGGCGATCCGGGACGCGGCGATCGTGCGCAGGCTGCGCCAGGCGGGCGCCGTCATCCTCGGCAAGACCAACATGACCGAATTCGCCTTCACCGCGATCGGCGCCAATCCGCATTACGGCACGCCGGGCAATGCCGCCGATCCCAGCCTGATCCCGGGCGGCTCGTCGTCGGGTGCGGGCGTGGCGGTCGGCGAGGGCACCAGCGACATCTCGATCGGTTCGGACACCGGCGGTTCGGTGCGCATTCCGGCCTCACTCAATGGCGTCGTAGGCTTCAAACCGACGGCGCGGCGCGTGCCTTTGACGGGCGCCTTTCCGCTGTCGATGACACTGGATTCAATCGGCCCGCTTGCCCGCACCGTCGCCGATTGCGCGCTCACCGATGCGATCATGGCGGGAGAAGAGCCGTCGGCGCTTCAGCCGGCCTCGCTCGCGACCTTGCGCATCGGCATCCCGCGCGGCGTGCTGTTCAGCGAGGCGCAAGCCGAGGTCGCCGAAGCTTTCGGGGCTTGCATCGACAGGATCGGGCGGGCCGGCGCCCGCGCTGCCGATCTGTCCATTGACGATCTGATCGCCGAGATGCGGGCTGCAACAAGGCGCGGCACGATCGCGTCCATGGAAGGCGCCGAAGTGCACGCCGACTGGCTGGCGAGCGGCGCCTCCGTGCCGGTCGATCCGCATGTCACCGGACCGTTGTCGCGCGCGCTGGCGGTACCCGCCTCGGCCTATATCCGCACGATCCGCCGCCGCGGCGAACTCGTGGCGGCCATGGCGGAGCGGCTGGAGACGGTTGATGTGCTGGCATTGCCGACCGTGCCGATGGTCGCGCCGTCCATCGCCGCCATGGCCGGCGACGAAGCGTTGCGCGACAGAACGGAAGGCCTGCTCTTGCGCAACACGCAGGTCGCCAACCAGTTCGACCTTTGCGCGATCTCGCTGCCGATGCCGGGCACCGAGCTGCCGGCCGGGTTGATGCTGGTGGCGCGCAGTGGCCATGATCGCCATCTGTTGGAGATTTCCGCGACTGTAGAGCGGCTGCTTGGCGAAGGATAACTCAGTATAGCCCGCGTGACGAGCAATGCTGCCGTTCCTTCATCATCGTTTCTCTTTCGATAGTTTCGACAACAATCGTTTTTGGCACATATTCGTCGCTTGTCAGTGCTTCCGGGCGGCTTTCTATCCTACCCCGCACGACGATCGAGCCATAGTGAAGCATATCGGAAAGGTGGGACCGCTCCCTGTCGGCCTGCGGCAATTCACTGGTGTCGATAGATACGCCCTTGATGATCTTGCCGGTGGCAAGGTCGAGCGCGCTGTTCGAAGGGCAGGGCGCTTTGATGCAGCGTAGCCCGTTGTCGCAATAGACGTAGCTGCCTTGAGCCGCCGCGAACGAGGGCATGACGGAGACCGAAGCGGCAACAATCGTGAATGCCAAGCGAAGACTGGACATGGGCACCAACGTCGCGGAGAATTGGGGCGAAACCGCGATGGGCTAACTGCTGGCCGGAAACCGTCGCCGGTAATGCTCGATGACTTCCGGATTGCGCAGGTTGACCGGCAATTTGCCGGCGAGCACCAGCAACGCCTCGCCCGCCGCGCCGACGCCCATGCGCATCATCGATTCCTCGGTGATGCCGGCCATATGCGGGGTGACGATGACATTGTCGAAGCCGAAATAGGGATGGTCGGGCGGCAGCGGCTGCGTGGAAAAGACGTCGAGCGCGGCGCCGCCTATGCGGCCTTTTTGCAGGGCCTCTATCAGTGCCTCGTCGTCCACCACCGGGCCGCGCGAGACATTGATCAGCAGCGCGCCGGGTTTCATGCGGGCGATGCGCTCGCGGCTGATCAGGCCGCGCGTTTCCTCCGTCAGCGGGCAGCACAGCACGATGATGTCGCTCTGCTCGACCAGCGCGTCGATCGACAGGAAGCCGACACGCTCGGGCGCCGGGCGCAGGCTGCGCGTCGTCGCCACGACATTGAGGTCGAAGCCGTGGGCGGCGATATGGCCGACCGCCTGGCCGACGGCGCCGAGGCCGACGATGCCGATCGTCTTGCCGGCAAGCTCGCTGGTCGAATTGGCATGCTCGCGCCCGGCGAGCCAGCCCTTCGCCCGCAGGTCGCGATCCATCATGCGGAAGCGCCGCAGCAAGGCGAGGGCGGCGAACATCACATGCTCGGCGACCGAGCGGGCATTGACGGCGGGCACGTTGGCGACCAGCACGCCGGCGGTGGTCGCGGCCTCGACCGGGATCATGTCCAGCCCGGCGCCATGACGGATGGCGGCGCGCAGGCTTTCCGCGCCTGAGAACAGCTCCGGCGGCAGAGGCGCGCGAACGATGACGATGTCGGCATCGCGGGCCTCAGTGGTCAGCGTTTCAGGGTCGAGCGCGGACGCGACCACAAGCCGCCCGGCCCCGGCCAGCATGGCCGTGGCGCGAGGGTGCAGCGGATGCGTCGACAGGATCTTGCGCATTGAGCTCAAGCCTTCTCGAGCGCCGCGCTTTTCGGCTCCGCTCCACGGCCTTCGATGATCCCCTTCCAGTAGCTCTCGGCACCCTGCAAATGGGCGCTCATCAGCGCCTGGGCGAGATTGCCGTCCCGGCGCAGCAGCGCCTCATAGATCTGGATGTGCTCGGCATGCGAGCGCACGCTGCGCTCGGGATCGTTGAAGTAGATCGGCAGGCGCTGCTCGCCCATCAGGTAATAGACGCTGCAGATGTTGTGGAAGACGCTGTTCTTGGTCGCGCGCACGATCT
>RXJA01000546.1 GCA_003963455.1 Hyphomicrobiales bacterium | reverse complement strand
CTCGGGCAAGAGCGCCATCGGCTTCGACCAGGTCGATATCGAGCGCGCGACCGCCTATGCCGGCGAACAGGCCGATCTGGCGCTGCGGCTGTGGCAGGTGCTGAAGCCGAGGCTGCCCGCCAAGGGCCTCGTTTCCGTCTATGAGCGGCTGGAACGGCCGCTGGTGCCGGTGCTTGCCCGCATGGAGCAGCGCGGCATCTCGGTCGACCGCCAGATCTTGTCGCGGCTGTCCGGCGAGCTGGCGCAGGGCGCGGCCCGCGCCGAGGAGGAAATCTACGGTATCGTCGGCGAGCGCATCAACATCGGCTCGCCAAAGCAACTCGGCGACATCCTGTTCGGCAAGATGGGCCTGCCGGGCGGCTCGAAGACCAAGACCGGACAGTGGTCGACCTCGGCGCAGCTTTTGGAAGAGCTTGCGGCGGAAGGCCATGAACTGCCGCGCAAGATCGTCGACTGGCGCCAGCTCACCAAGCTGAAATCGACCTACACCGACGCCCTGCCGGGCTTCATCAATCCAGAGACGAATCGTGTCCACACCTCATATGCGTTGGCCGCGACCACGACCGGACGGCTGTCGTCCTCCGAACCCAACCTGCAAAACATCCCGGTACGCACCAACGAAGGCCGCAAGATCAGGACCGCCTTCATCGCGGAAAAGGGCCACAAGCTGGTCTCCGCCGATTACAGCCAGATTGAATTGCGCGTCCTTGCCCATGTCGCCGAGATCCCGCAGCTCAAGCAGGCGTTCGCCGATGGCGCCGACATCCACGCGATAACGGCCTCGGAGATGTTCAACGTACCAGTCGAAGGCATGCCTTCGGAGGTGCGCCGGCGCGCCAAGGCGATCAATTTCGGCATCATCTACGGCATCTCGGCCTTCGGCCTTGCCAACCAACTGTCCATCCCGCGGGACGAGGCCAGCGCCTATATCAAGCGCTACTTCGAGCGCTTCCCGGGCATCCGCGACTATATCGAGGAAACCAAGGCCTACGCGCGCGAGCACGGCTTCGTCGAAACGATTTTCGGCCGCCGCATCCACTATCCGGAGATACGATCCTCCAACCCGTCGATCCGCGCCTTCAACGAGCGCGCCTCGATCAACGCCAGGCTGCAAGGCACCGCAGCCGACATCATCCGCCGCGCCATGGTGCATATGGAGGAAGCGCTGGACAAGGCCAAGCTATCCGCCCGCATGCTGTTGCAGGTGCATGACGAGCTGATCTTCGAGACGGTGGACGCGGAGGTCGAAGCGACGATCCCCGTCGTGCGCAAGGTGATGGAAAACGCGCCGATGCCGGCGATCTCGATGTCGGTGCCGCTGCATGTCGACGCCCGCGCCGCGAACAACTGGGACGAGGCGCATTAACTGGCACCACGCCCGTAAGTGCGCCGAGATTCAGGTCAGGCCGAGCTGAAAATGGTGGCTTCCGAGAACCGGAGCGGAGCGTACTTAAGTACGGGAGCACCGGAAGCGCAGGAAGCCGCCATTTGCAGGCCGGCCTCACCTGAATATCGGCGTACTTACGCCGCCTCGGCCCGGCACTTGGCGCAAACCCCCCGAAACTCGATCACCGCCTTCTTGGCCGCGAATCCCGTCGAGCGCACCCACTCGTCCAGCCGGTGGCCGACATCATGATCGGACATCTCGGTCACCTGGCCGCATGTATCGCAGATGGCGAAGGCCGTCATCGAATGGCTGTGGTCGTGCGGCTCGGCGCAGGCGACGAAGGAATTGAGGCTTTCGAGCCTGTGTACGAAGCCAGACTTCACCAGCGTATCGAGGGCGCGATAGACCTGCAGCGGCGCGCGGAAGCCGCGTTCGCGCAGCTGGTCGAGCAGCGTATAGGCGCTGAGGGGCCCGCTCGACGCCTCGAGCTTCTCGAGCACGCAGAGCTGGTTCTTGGTCAGCGCATCTCTTGCCGTCATTCTGTTCGTCCAATCGACGCTCGCACACGCGACTGCATGCGAAGGGCTTCAATTTCCCCTGAGATAGCGACGAATGAGCTTTTTTGCCACTGTTTCCGCAGCGCCGGTTGCCCGGCGCGTGCTGCGTGACGATGGTTCGCCGGCTGTTTGCTACTTGCGCGGCGGTCCCTTGCGTTCGGCCGAGGCGGCCCAGAGATTGATGTCGGACTCGCGCGCGTAGGTGTCGATCTCGGCAAGCTCGGCATCGCTGAACTCCAGTGCCTTGAGCGCGCCGACGCAATCCTCGACCTGTTCCGGCCGGCTGGCGCCGATCAGCGCCGTGGTCACGCGGCCCTTGCGCAGCACCCAGGCCAGCGCCATCTGCGCCAGTGTCTGGCCGCGGCGGCCGGCAATGGCATCGAGCGCCTTGATATTGGCGATCGACTTGTCGTTGATGAAAGCGGGCTTGAGCGATTTGCCTTGCGACGCGCGGCTGCCTTCGGGGATGCCGCCGAGATATTTGTCGGTCAGCATGCCTTGCGCCAGCGGCGAGAACACGATCGAGCCGATGCCCAATCCCTCCAGCGTGTCGAGCAGCCCGTCCTCCTCGACCCAGCGGTTGAGCATGGAGTAGCTCGGCTGGTGGATCAAGCAGGGCGTACCGAGCTGCCTCAGGATATCGGCCGCTTCCCGCGTGCGTTGCGAATTGTAGGACGAGATGCCGGCATAGAGCGCCTTGCCCGAGCGCACCGCATGGTCGAGCGCGCCCATCGTTTCCTCGAGCGGCGTCTCGGGATCGAAGCGGTGCGAATAGAAGATGTCGACATAGTCGAGCCCCATGCGCTTGAGGCTCTGGTCGAGACTGGCCAGCACATATTTGCGGCTGCCCCACTCGCCGTAGGGACCCGCCCACATCTCGTAGCCCGCCTTGGTCGAGATGATCATCTCGTCGCGGTAGGGAGCGAAATCGGTGCGCATGATCTCGCCGAACGCGGTTTCCGCCGAGCCGGGCGGCGGGCCGTAATTGTTGGCGAGGTCGAAATGGGTGATGCCGAGGTCGAAGGCCTTGCGCGCGATCGCCTGCTTGGTCCGGTGCGGCGTGTCATTGCCGAAATTGTGCCATAGCCCCAGCGAGATCGCCGGCAGCTTCAGGCCAGACCGGCCGCAACGGTTGTAGATCATCGTCTCGTAGCGGTTCTCGGCGGCAACATAGGGCATGGCAATCCTCGGGCAGCGACGGCCGCGGGTGAGATTGAATCGATGTTTGTCCGACCCTTACCCTCTCCCCGCCGAAACGGGGAGAGGGGGTGCCACCTACTTTTTCTTTGCCAGCAGCGCCTTCGCATCCTTGACGCCGAGAGCGGCCGGCCGCTCGCAGGTCGTCTGCATGGCGACATATTTGCCGCTTTCGCCGGAACGCAGGATGCCGGTCATCACATCGACGGCATGCAGCGCCAGCTCCATCGAGCAGCGATGCGGCCGCCCTTCGGCGATCGCGACCGCCATGTCGGCCAGGCCGGCGGTGCGGTAATTGGCCATCATGCCATGGCCATGCATCTCGTTCGGCACGCCGAACGGATGGTTCCATTTGGGCAGCTTCTTCACCGGCTGCGCGCCGTCGGTGAAGCGCACCTCGCCGCCGAAGAAATTCGGGTCGGGCACGAAGACGGTGCCCAGTTCGCCATAAAGCTCCATCGGCGCGTGGCCGTGGCTCCAGACATCCCAGGAGGTGTTGAGCGTGATCACCGCGCCATTCGCGAATTCGAGCAGTGCATGGATCGTGGTCGGCGTGTTCACTGGGATCTTCTCGCCCGCCCGCGGTTTCGACGAGATCGTTCGCTCCTTGGCCGGAGTCGTCGCGAATGCCGCGACCTGCTTCACCGGCCCGATCAGCTGGATCAGGTTGGTGACATAGTAGGGCCCGATGTCGAGCACCGGGCCGGCGCCCGGCTGGAAGAAGAAATCCGGATTGGGGTGCCAATGCTCCATGCCGTGGCTCATCACATGGCATGTGCCGCTGGTGATCGCGCCGAGCCTGCCGCTGTCGATGAGATCGCGGACCAGCTGGTGGGCGCCGCCGAGGAACGTGTCCGGCGCCGAACCGATGCGCAGGCCCTTCTTCTCGGCCCGGCTCTTGAGATCAAGCCCTTCCTTAATCGACAGCACAAAGGGTTTTTCCGAATAGACGTGCTTGCCGGCGTCGAGCACCGCTTTTGAGACTTCATAATGCGCGGCCGGGATCGTCAGGTTGACGACGATGTCGATCTCGTCGTCCTTGAGAAGGTCGTCGACCGTCTCGGCGCGCAGTTTGAACTCCTTCGCCCGCGCCTTCGCGGCATCCATGTTGATATCCGCGCAGGCCCGCATCTTGATGCCGCGGAACAGCGGCGCCAGCGAGAAATACGCCTTCGAGATGTTGCCGCAGCCGATGACGCCGACGCCAAGTTTGTCTGCCATTTCGATTACTCCTGCCAGCTCTTGGCTGCCGCGATCGAGCGGCGGGCATAGCGCTCGATGTCGTTGGGGTTGTCCTGCTCCATGATGAAATACTGCGCCGCGCTCTTGGCGCGCAACGTCTTGAACAGACCCGCCCAGTCGATCGTGCCGTGGCCGACGTCGGACCAGCCGTCCTCATCCAGCCCCTCGCCCGGCTTCGCGATGTCCTTGACGTGGACGGCGCTGATGCGCTTGCCGTGCTTTTCGATCCAGGGCAGCGGGTCGGCGCCGCCGCGCACCACCCAGGCGACGTCCATTTCCCAGCCGATGTCGGGTGCGGCCGCCAGGATATGGTCCTGCGGCAGTGAGCCGTCGGCAAGCGGCTTGAACTCGAAATCATGATTGTGCCAGGCAAAGCCGTATCCGGCCTTTTTCCAGCTCTCGCCGACCTTGGCCAGGCGCTCGCCAAAGCCGCGCCATCCGGCGGCGTCGGACGGCCGCTGATCGGGCATCAGATAGGGGCAGATCAGAAGCTTGATGCCGAGCGCGTCGGCGATTTTGCGCACACCGTCGAAATCATTCTCCAGCGCGTCAATCGAGAAGTGCCCGGTCGGCATCGCCAGCCCGTTCTTGTCGAGTTCGGCGCGGAACGCCTTTGGATCGTCATAGACGCCGCCAAAGCCCTCGACTTGGCTGTAGCCAAGCTCGCCCAGCATTTTCACCACGCCGTTCCACGGCTGGAAATTGCGGGCGCTGTAGAGTTGGAATGACCAGTTCATCTGTCCTGTCCGTTCTGTTGGTCCTGGGAGGTTAAATTCGGTTGCCGGTTTGGGCGTCGAAGAGCGAGGCGCGCATCGGATCGAAGCCGACGCTGACCGCATCCCCGTTCTTCGGCGTGCGTTCGGAGGTGACGCGCACTGTGAAGTTCTGCCCGCCCAGCTTCAACCACACCAGCGTATCGGAACCCATCGGCTCCACGACCTCGACATCGGCCGTCGCCGCGAAAGGCCAGCCGGTGCCGCTGTTGAAGGCGACGTGCTCAGGCCGGATGCCGAAGACCGCTGGCCCCGGCGCCGGCTCTTTCTCGAAGGCATAGGTAGCGAGCGGGATGCGCACTTCCTCGACGGCAAAATGCCAATCGCCGCTGTCCTTCTCCAGGCGGCCGTCGATGAAATTCATCGCCGGCGAGCCGAGGAAGCCGGCAACGAAGCGGTTGACGGGACGGTTGTAGATTGTCTGCGGCGCATCGAGCTGCTGGATCACGCCGCCCTTCATCACCGCAATGCGGTCGGCCAGCGTCATCGCCTCGATCTGGTCGTGGGTGACGTAGATCATCGTGTTCTGCAAACGGCGGTGCAGCAGCTTGATCTCGACGCGCAATTCCGAACGCAGCTTGGCGTCGAGATTGGAGAGCGGTTCGTCGAACAGGAAGACGTCGACGTCGCGCACCAGCGCACGCCCGATCGCCACGCGCTGCCGCTGGCCGCCGGAAAGCGCTGCCGGCCTGCGCTGCAGCAGCGGCTCGATCTGCAGGATCTCGGCGGCGCGAGCGATGCGCTTGGCGATCTCGTCTTTCGCCAAGCCGGCGACGCGCAGGCCGAAGGAAAGGTTCCTCTCGACCGTCATCTGCGGATAAAGCGCATAGGATTGGAACACCATGCCGATGCCGCGATCCTTCGGCTCTTCCCAGGTGACATTCTTGCCCTTGATGAAGATTCGCCCGTCGGAAATGTCGAGCAGGCCGGCGATGCAGTTGAGCAGGGTCGACTTGCCGCAGCCGGACGGCCCGAGCAGCACGATGAACTCGCCCTCGGCGACATCCAGATTGAGCGTCTGCAGCACCGAGACGGCGCCGAAATTGAGCGACAGGTCCTGGATCGAAACGCTGGGATTGGCGATTTCAGCTTCCATCATCATCCTTTCACCGCGCCGGCGGCGATGCCGCGCACGAAGAGCTTGCCGGAAATGAAGTAGACGATGAGCGGAACCAGCCCGGTCAGGATGGTCGCTGCCATGTTGACGTTGTATTCCTTCACGCCCTGAACCGAGTTGACGATGTTGTTGAGCTGCACCGTCATCGGATAGGTGTCGGGGCGCGTGTAGACGACGCCGAACAGGAAGTCGTTCCAGATGCCGGTCACTTGCAGGATGATGGCCACGACGAAGATCGGCAGCGACATCGGCAGCATGATGCGCAGATAAATGCCCCAGAAGCCGGCGCCGTCGACGCGCGCGGCGCGGAACAGCTCCTCCGGCATCGAGGTGAAATAGTTGCGGAACAAAAGCGTCAGGATCGGCATGCCGAAGATCGAATGCACGATCACCAGGCCGGTCAGCGTGCCATAGATGCCGATCTCGCGCAGGATGATGACGATCGGATAGATCATCACCTGGTAAGGGATGAAGGCGCCGACGATCAGGATGATGAAGAACGTGTCGGCGCCCTTGAAGCGCCAGTTGGCCAAGGCATAGCCGTTCACCGAGGCGATCGCGATCGACAGGATGACCGACGGCACGGTGATGCGCACCGAATTCCAGAAACCGCGCGAGAGCCCGTCGCAGTTCAGCCCGGTGCATGCCGTCGCCCAGGCTTTCACCCAGGGCTCGAAGGTGATCTCCACCGGCGGCGAGAAGATGTTGCCGAGGCGGATCTCCGGCATGCCCTTCAACGAGGTGACGACCATCACGTAGAGTGGCAGGAGGTAATAGAGCGCCACGACGATGAGCGTGCCGTAGAGGAAGATGTTGCGGCGCGACAGCACATGCCTCGGCTTCGGCCCGCTCGGGCCGGCGGTATTGCGCCTGAGCGCTTCGGCGCCAGTGGACAGGGAGGCGACGTCAACCACGCTTCTTGCCTCCGAATTCGAGATAGGCCCATGGCACGATGACGATCATTACGGACAAGAGCATCATGGTCGAGGCGGCGAAACCCTGGCCGAGATTCTGGGCGAAGAACATGTAGTCGTAGACATATTTCGCCGGCACTTCCGACGCGATGCCGGGACCGCCGCTGGTCTGCGCCACGACCAGGTCATAGACCTTGACGATGCCGGCGGCGATGATCACCAGCGTGGTGATGAAGACCGGCCGCATCATCGGGATGATGATGAAGAGATA
>RXJA01000139.1 GCA_003963455.1 Hyphomicrobiales bacterium | reverse complement strand
CTCTCGAAACCGATCTCGTTGAGACCTCTTTAACCAAGACCGGCGAAACTTGTAGCCAGTCGCGGCATCAGCCCACTCCTGTAACAAGCGGTGTCGCCGAAGACAAAGAAAAAGGGGCGCTCATCCGACGGACCGGCGCCGAAAGGAACGAAAGTGTCTGGTTTCGCGTCGCTTCGCCTGGCCTTCAGCGCAGCCATCCTCGGCGCCCTCGTCTGCGCGCCGCAGGCATTCGCGCAAAGCGCGGCCGCACCGGCGCAGACCATAACGCTCGGGCCCAGCGGGCTGCCGCTGCCGCGCTTCGTCAGCCTGAAGCCGGCCCGCGTCAATTCGCGCGTCGGCCCCGGCGCCAACTATTCCGTCAACTGGATGTATCTGAAGGCCGGCCTGCCGATGGAAGTCATCCAGGAATTCGACACCTGGCGCCGCGTGCGCGACGCGGACGGGTCGGAAGGCTGGATCAATCAGTCGCTGCTTTCCGGCCGCCGCACCGCGATCGTCGCGCCCTGGCAGCGCGGCAAGGGCGGGCAAATCAACCTGCTCAACGAGCCGGACAAGGATGCCGGTGTCGTCGCCATCATCGAGCCCGGCGTGATCGGCTCGATCAAGAAATGCGACGGCCAATGGTGCGAAATGACCTTCGATGGGCACACCGGCTGGATGGCGCAGTCGCAGGTCTGGGGCGCCTATCCCGGCGAGAAGGTCAAGAACTGAGTCTGCCGGAAGGATCTCCATGGCGCCCGATGCGCCCGAGATGGGTGTCCTGAAAACCAGTGGACAACTTCAAGCCATAGCCAAGCGCGCGGTCGATGGCGATGTGGGCGATCCAGATCAGCGCTATCGCCGTGACCGTTGAATTGCCGAGGAGCCTGCCGGCGAGCGCAAGAACCAGCGGCACGATCAGGATGTGCAGGGCGCGCGGCCCGGCGAGGTAGCCGAGCATCGACAGGTCGGGCGCCAGGATGAGCAGCGCGAACAGCCACCAGGAGACGCCCGACATCGCGTAGAAAATGATGGCCGCCGCGGCAGCGGCGACCCATTCCAGCCGGACTGCCAGGTCGACCGGGCGCATCGCGAGCGGATCAGTCGCGGCGTTTGGGGCGCAGCCTCACCACGATGTCGACATTGGCGATTTCCATGCCCTCGGGGGGCACCGGCAGGTTGGAGACCGTTACCGGCCCGCTTTCGATATCGAAAATCCGGTTCTCGCCCTCGACGTAGAAGTGGTGATGGTCCGAGGTGTTGGTGTCGAAATAGGTCTTCGCGCCCTCGACTGCCAGGATGCGCAGCAGGCCGGCCTGGGTGAACTGGTGGAGCGCGTTGTAGACGGTCGCCAGCGAAACCGGCACGCCGGCGGCGACCGCCTCTTCGTGCAGTTCCTCGGCGGAAAGGTGACGGTCGCCCTTGGCGAAAAGCAGGTCGGCCAGAGCGATGCGCTGGCGCGTCGGCCTCAGGCCGGCTTCGCGAACCCGCTTGTCCACAGCGACATTATCCTTCCGATAGCCCGAATCCATCTTCGCGTCGAAGCTTTGTTGCCCAGCCCATCAACAGGTCCAGAATGGCGAAAAGACGTCAAAAGCCAAAACCGGACACCAATCGACATATATTCTGTAGTCCGAATGCGATCAATAGCGCGCATTGACCCGGGCAGGCGCACGGGTTAAGCGCAAACGCCGGTTTCCGGCCGCAAACAGAGTGTGTTAGGAAACCACCGACAAGGGCGCCCTGCCGCCCGCGAGGAACACGGGGACAGAAATTTGATGGCGGGTCAAAAGTCCAGCTACGATTACGAGGAACTGCTCGCCTGCGCCCGCGGCGACCTGTTCGGGCCAGGCAACGCCCAGTTGCCCTACCCGCCGATGCTGATGTTCGACCGCATCACCGAGATCAGCGAAACCGGCGGCGCTTTCGACAGGGGCTTCATCCGCGCCGAATTCGACATCAAGCCGGATCTTTGGTTCTTCGCCTGCCACTTCATCGGCAATCCGATCATGCCGGGCTGCCTCGGTCTCGACGCCATGTGGCAGTTGACCGGCTTCTACCTCGGCTGGCTGGGCGAACCGGGCAAGGGCATGGCGCTTTCGACCGGCGAGGTGAAGTTCAAGGGCATGGTGACACCGTCGGTGAAGAAGGTCGAGTACGGCGTCGACTTCAAGCGCGTGATGCGCGGCCGCCTGGTGCTCGGCATCGCCGATGGCTGGCTCAAGGCGGATGGCGAACCCATATACGCGGCCACGGATCTGAAGGTCGGTCTGTCCAAGCAGTCGGCCACCTGACCGTTTTTCGCCACGGCGCCTGTGTACCCAATGGGCGCCACGTCAGTTTATTTGCGTATGATCACAGGTGAAAACCGGCTAGGTTTTCCGCCGGAATACGCCGGAAGGAGTTGCGAATGAGACGGGTCGTAGTGACAGGGCTCGGCATTGTGTCGTCGATCGGCAACAATGCCAATGAAGTGCAGAGCTCGCTTTACGATGCCAAATCAGGCATCAGCTTTTCCAATTCCTTCGCCGAACACGGCTTCCGCTGCCAGGTCTGGGGCGCGCCGACGCTCGATCCCACACCGATGATCGACCGTCGCGCCATGCGCTTCCTGAGCCAGGGTGCTGCCTGGAACCATGTCGCCATGGACCAGGCGATCGCCGATGCCGGCTTAAGCGAAAGCGACATCACCAATGAGCGGACCGGCATCGTGATGGGGTCCGGCGGTCCTTCGACCCGAACCATCGTCGAAGCGGCCGAAACCACGATCAAGAACAACAGTCCCAAGCGCATCGGTCCGTTCGCCGTGCCGAAGGCGATGTCGTCGACGGCATCGGCCACCCTGGCCACATGGTTCAAGATCCATGGCGTCAACTATTCGATCTCATCCGCCTGCTCGACCTCGGCGCATTGCATCGGCAACGCCTACGAGCTGATCCAGTGGGGCAAGCAGGACATGATGTTCGCCGGCGGCCATGAGGACCTCGACTGGACGATGTCGGACCTGTTCGACGCCATGGGCGCGATGTCGTCGAAGTTCAACGACAAGGCCTCGTCGGCGTCCCGCGCGTATGACGTCAACCGCGACGGTTTCGTCATCGCCGGCGGCGCCGGCGTGCTGGTGCTGGAAGAGCTGGAACACGCCAAGGCGCGGGGCGCCAAGATTTATGCCGAGATCGTCGGCTATGGCGCGACGTCCGACGGCTACGACATGGTGGCCCCATCGGGCGAAGGCGCCGTGCGCTGTATGCGCCAGGCCCTTTCCACGGTTTCGACGCCGGTCGACTATATCAACACCCACGGCACATCGACGCCGGTCGGCGATTCCAAGGAAATGGGCGCCATCCGCGAGGTGTTCGGCGACAAGATGCCCTACATCACCTCGACCAAGTCACTCACCGGCCATTCGCTGGGCGCGGCCGGCGTGCAGGAATCGATCTATTCGATCCTGATGATGCAGGGCGGCTTCATCGGCGAGAGCGCCCATATCGAGGCGCTCGATCCGGAATTCGAGGGCATGCCGATCGTGCGCAAGCGTATCGACGACGCCAGGATCGACACCGTCCTGTCCAACTCCTTCGGTTTTGGCGGCACCAACGCAACGCTGATTTTCCAGCGCTATTCCGCATAAGGATTGCCTTTCATGGATGGGTTGATGAAGGGCAAGCGCGGGCTTGTCATGGGCGTCGCCAACGACCATTCGATCGCCTGGGGCATCGCCAAAAAGCTGTCGGAACATGGGGCGGAGCTGGCTTTCACCTACCAGGGCGACGCCTTCGGGCGGCGGGTCAAGCCGCTTGCCGAGAAGGTCGGAGCCTCCTTGATCGTGCCCTGTGACGTCGAGGACAGCGCCTCGGTCACCGCGACCTTCGAGACCCTCGGCAAAGCCTGGGGCGGGCTGGACTTCGTGGTGCACGCCATCGGCTTTTCCGACAAGAACGAGCTCAAGGGCCTCTACGCCGACACCAGCCGCGACAATTTCGTGCGCACCATGGTGATCTCCTGCTACTCCTTCACCGAGGTGGCCCGCAACGCGGCCGCGCTGATGGGCAATGGCGGCTCGATGATAACGCTCACATATGCCGGCTCGGTCCGGGTAATGCCGAACTACAACGTCATGGGCGTCGCCAAGGCCGGGCTGGAGGCCAGCGTACGCTACCTTGCCAATGATTACGGTCCGCGCGGCATCAGGGTGAACGGCATCTCGGCCGGGCCGGTGCGGACGCTGGCTGGCTCCGGCGTGTCCGATGCCCGCCACATGTTCTCCTACCAGCAGCGCAATTCGCCCCTGCGGCGCACCGTGACCATCGACGAGGTCGGCGGCTCGGCGCTTTACCTGCTCTCCGATCTGTCGTCGGGCGTCACCGGCGAGATCCATTATGTGGATTCCGGCTACCACATCGTTTCGATGCCGGCGCTGGAAGAACTGAAGCAGAACGACGGTATTCGCGAATAGTTCGCGGCCGTGACAGTAGCGGTCCAGTAAAATTAGATGCATCAGCGGAAACTCATTTTAAGGAGATATCCGCTATAGGTCCCTGTAATCCAGGGACCTTGCATGTCTGCAGTCAGCAATCCGAAGCGAACGCCGTTGTTCCGGCTGATCACCATCGCCAGCGCGGGCATGGGCAGTTTCATCCTTGGTCTGTGGGGCCTGAGATTCGGCTTCGGCGACGGCATGGCCGGCATGCCGGCCGAAACGATGGCAGGCGTCATCGCCGCGCTCTGCGCGCTAGCTGCCGGCGGCGCCGCGCTGTCGTTCTTCGCAGGTGTCGATGAATCGGCGGCCTATGTTTTCAAGGAAACCCATTTCGACAAGCTGACCGGCCTGCTGTCACGCCAGGCCATGGTCAGCAAGATTGCCGAGGCCGCCTCCGGGACCATCCGGACCGGCGAGCCGGTGTTCCTGATCGACATCGACATCGACCGCTTCAAGCAGATCAACGACGCCATCGGCTACAGCCAGGGCGACGAACTGATCCGCGCCTTCACCAGCAGGCTGAAGGAGAACATGCCGAAGAACGCGGTGATCGGCCGCATCGGCGCCGGCGAAATCGGCGTGCTTCTGCCGGACCGCGACATAAGGGGTTCGATAGAGCGGCTGATCGAAAAGCTCATCAACGAGATGATGGAACCCTATCAGTTGCAGACGCATATGCAGTCGGTCAGCCTGTCGGTGGGCATCGTGGCGATGCCGAAGGACGGCGTCGACCCGGTTCTGATCCTGCGCCGCTCGAACCTGGCGCTGCAGAACGCGCGCGCCAGCGGCGTCGGCAACTGGTCTGTCTTCCATTCCGACATGGGCCGCGTGGCGGACTATCGACAATGGATAGAGTCCGAGCTGAAGACCGCATTCGACCGCGGCGACTTCAGCCTCCACTATCAGCCGCAGCTCGACCTGCCGAGCGGCCGCGTCATCGGCTATGAGGCGCTGATCCGCTGGAAGCATCCGGAGCGCGGCATGATCCCGCCGATGGAGTTCATTCCGATCGCCGAGGAAACCGGCATGATCAATCCGATCGGCGAATGGGTGCTGCGCAAGGCCTGCAGCGACGCCCGCTACCTGCCGCAGGATTGCTTCGTCGCCGTCAACATCTCGCCGGTCCAGTTCATGACCAAGGATTTTGTCGGGATCGTGCGGGAGGTGATGGAATCGACGGGCATCAAGCCGTCGCGGCTGGAGCTCGAGGTCACCGAGACGGCGATGATGCAGGATCGTGATCGCGCCGCCACGATCCTGGAGCAGCTTGCCGAGATGGGGATTTCGGTGGCCGTCGACGATTTCGGCACCGGCTATTCCAATTTGAGCTACCTGATCGACTTCTCCTTCGGCAAGCTGAAGATCGACCGCTCCTTCGTCAGCCGCATCGATACCGACTCCAGCTCCGGCGCGATCGTCTCCACCATTGTCGGCCTGTCGCGGGCGCTGGGCGTCGGCATCATCGCCGAGGGCGTGGAGACCGAGAACCAGGCAACATTGCTCAGGGCCGCGGGCTGCGAGGTGGTCCAGGGCTATCTGTTCGGCCGGCCGGCGCCGCTAAGGGTCGAGCTCGGCGAAGCGCGGCCCGCCTTCGGCACGCACGAGCCCGCCCGCATCGTCAGCATGCAGTAGGGATCTCGGCTTTTCCTGGCGCAATTCCAGACGGAAAACCGCTTCACACTTTTCCTGGAATTACTTTTCCTGGCGCAAATTCCGGACGGAAAACCGCTTCACACTTTTCCTGGAATTACTTTCAGCGGCGCGCCGAAAACACCTTGAACATGCCGTCGCGGGCAATCTCGGCATGGCTCGCGAAGGTAGAGGCGAGCACCGCCTCATAGGGAAGCTGGCGATTGGCGACCATGAACAGGCGGCCGCCCGGTTTCAGCGCCTTTGATGCGGCACGGATCATGCCCGCGCCGATGCCCGGATCGGCGGCTCGGCCGCTGTGGAAGGGCGGGTTCATGACGATCGCGTCGTAACGCCGCTCGACCGTCTCGGTGAGAAGATCTATCCAGAAGAAGCCCGGCTCGACAGCGCCATGGACGTTCAGCCTGGCTGCTTCCAAGGCTTCGAAATCCGCTTCGTAGAGATCGAGCGCGGTGAGGCCCTGCGAGCGCTGCAGAACCTTGGCCGCCAGATAGCCCCAGCCGGCGCAGAAGTCGGCGATGCTGCCTCTGAGGTCGCCGGGCAGGCTGGCGGCGAGCAGTCCCGAACCGGCGTCGACACGATCAAAGGAAAACATGCCAGGCGCGGTTTTGAAGCCGCCTTCGACGACAAGGTCGGGGTTGCCGGCGCGCAGCGTCGCGACCGCCTCCATACCCGTTCGCCTGAGCCAGAAGGCGACGCCATGATGCTTCGGCAGATGGCCTTCCAGCGGCGCCAGCGCGTTGATCCGCTTGCGCAGGCTGTCGATGCCGTCCTCCTTGCCGCCCGCGACCGCGATCAGCCCGCCCGGCACGGTGCGCTCGATGGCCTCGGCGATGCGCAACTCATTCTGGCCGCGATGGCGGCCCGCGAGCACCAGCGCCATGTCGAAGCCGGTATCCTCAGCGCGCGGCGAGACCGCATAGCCAGACGCCTGCAAGGCGCGAAAATGCGGCCTGAAACCCTGCACAAGATTCAGCGCCGCATCGAAGCCTGCCGGCAGACGGAAGCCGGGTTCGGCACCGAGGAACAGAACACGGGCATGCTTTCCCGGCAGAGGCAGCGCCTCGGCCTCGAACGGATAGAACAGCGTCTTCAGCGGCTCCGCGGCCATTCACCTGCTCCGTAGAACTTTTCGTTCCGACGCAATTGCGGACGGGTCCCGATGGCCCTGAAATAGAAACGGGCGCGACTTGCGGCGCGCCCGTCTTGATTTATTCGATCAGGACGATCAGGCGGCGTCTTCCTCGCCTTCCGACTTCTTCTTTTCCTGGACGATTTCCTTGCCGGTCGCCTGGTCGACGACCTTCATCGACAGGCGAACCTTGCCGCGCTCGTCGAAGCCCATCAGCTTGAC
>RXJA01000179.1 GCA_003963455.1 Hyphomicrobiales bacterium | reverse complement strand
TGCCCGACAAGATGTCGCGCGAGAAGATCCAGCATCTGCGCGCGCTGGGCGCCGAGGTGCGCATGACCCGCTCCGATGTCGGCAAGGGCCATCCGGAATATTACCAGGACATGGCGCAGAAGATCGCCGCCGAGCTGCCTGGCGCCTTCTATGCCAACCAGTTCGCCAACCCGGCCAATCCGCAGGCGCATGAGACCACGACCGGCCCGGAAATCTTCTGGCAGCTTGAAGGCGACGTCGACGCGGTGGTGGTCGGCGTCGGCTCCGGCGGCACGCTGACGGGGCTTGGCCGCTACTTCGCGAAAAATTCGCCCAAGACCGAGATGGTGCTGGCCGATCCGGTCGGCTCGGTGCTGGCGCCGCTGATCAAGACCGGCAAGATGGAAGAGGCGGGCTCTTGGACGGTCGAAGGCATCGGCGAGGATTTCGTGCCGCCCAACGCCGACCTCTCGCTGGTCAGGAAGGCCTATTCCATCACCGACAAGCAGAGCATGCTGGCGGTGCGCGATCTGCTGTCGCGCGAAGGCATCCTCGCCGGCTCCTCCTCGGGCACGCTCTTGTCGGCGGCGCTGCGCTATTGCCGCGAGCAGACGGAGCCCAAGCGCGTCGTCACCTTCGTCTGCGACAGCGGCAACAAATACCTGTCGAAGGTGTTCGACGACATCTGGCTGGCCGAGCAGGGCCTTGGCGACCAGGAACAGCACGGCGACCTGCGCGACCTTGTCATGCGCTCGCCGCGCACCGGCGACATCGTGACCGTCGGGCCTGAGGAAAGCCTGCTCAACGCCTATGGCCGCATGCGCCGTTCCGACGTCTCGCAACTGCCGGTGCTGGACGGGGGCAGGCTGGTCGGCATCATCGACGAGAGCGATATCCTGGCCAAGGTCGACGGCCCCTATGACGGCCGCTGGGACCGTTTCAACGCCCCGGTGCGCACCGCCATGACATCGAACCTGCACACGCTGCAGGCCAATCAGACGCTGGACGCGCTCTTGCCTGTCTTCGACCGCAACGAGGTCGCCATCGTCTTCGATGGCGAGGAGTTCATCGGCCTGATAACCCGTATCGACCTGATCAACCATCTGAGGCGCCGCGCAAGATGACTTCCACCGGCAAGAACCGCCTGGCCTTTTCCACCCGCGCCATCCATGGCGGCCAGAGCCACGATCCGCTGACCGGCGCGGTGATGGTGCCGATCTACGCCACCTCCACCTACGGCCAGCAGTCGCCCGGCGTGCACAAGGGCTTTGAGTATGCCCGCAGCCAGAACCCGACGCGCTTCGCCTTCGAGCGCGCGGTCGCCAACCTCGAAAGCGGCTCGGCCGCCTTCGCCTTCGCCTCCGGCCTTGCGGCGATCGGCACGGTGCTGGAATTGCTCGACGCCGGCGCCCACATCGTCGCCACCGACGATATCTATGGCGGATCGTTCCGGCTGATGGAGCGCGTGCGCAAACGCTCCGCCGGCCTGCAGGTCAGCTTCGCCGACTTCACCGATCTGGCGGCGGTCGAGGCCGCGATCCGGCCGGAGACGAAATTGCTCTGGGTCGAGACGCCGACCAACCCGCTGCTGCGCGTCGTCGATCTCGAAGCGGTCGCGGCCTTGGCCAAGCGCAAGGGCCTGCTCACCGTCGCCGACAACACCTTCTGCAGCCCCTACATCCAGCGGCCGCTGGAGCTCGGCATCGATATCGTCGTCCATTCGGTGACGAAATATCTCAACGGCCATTCCGACATGGTCGGCGGGGTCGCGGTGGTCGGCGACAACAAGGACCTCGCGGCGCAATTGAAATTCCTGCAGAACGCCATCGGCGGCATCTCCGGTCCGTTCGACAGTTTTCTCGCGTTGCGCGGCATAAAAACCCTGGCGCTGAGGATGGAGCGCCATTCGGCCAACGGCCTGAAGATAGCGCAATGGCTGGAAACGCGAAAAGACGTGCGCCGGGTCATCTATCCCGGCCTCGCCAGCCACCCGCAGCACGCCATCGCCGTCCAGCAGATGCACGCCTTCGGCGGCATGATCTAGGTCGATCTCGACCGCGACCTCGCGGGAACGAAACGCTTCCTCGAACGCACGCAGCTCTTCACGCTGGCCGAGAGCCTGGGCGGCGTCGAAAGCCTGATCGAGCATCCGGCGCTGATGACGCACGGCTCGATCCCGGCCGAGAAACGCGCCGAAATCGGCATTACCGATTCGCTGGTGCGGCTGTCCTGCGGCATCGAGGATGGCGACGATCTGATTGCGGACCTGGAGCAGGCGTTGGCGCACTGAGCGCAACTGAGTGCACTTTGCGATTTCGGAACGTATCATAGCTGCGCCTGCCGATTGGCCGGCGGCGCCGGGATGAGAGCTGATGACACAAAGACGCAGCGGTGGCGAAAAATCAGCGGCTACGCGCGCCGTGCGCGCCGCCGACAGCGTCGAGCGGGTCTATGCGCGGATCAAGGACTTCGCCATCGACTACCGCTTCCGGCCCGGCGAAAGGATCAACGAGGTCGAGCTCGCCGCCGAGCTGGCGGTCAGCCGCACGCCGGTGCGCGCCGCCCTCAACAGGCTGCAGCGGGACGGTTTTGTCACCGCGGTGCCAAACAAGGGTTTTTTCGCCCGCGAACTGACGCCGGAAGCGGTGCGCGATCTCTATGAGCTTCGCGCGGCGATCGAGCGGGCCGCCTTCGTGCTTGCCTGCGAACGGGCGACCGATGCCGAGATCGAGGCGGCGGCCGAGGCCTGGACGAGGCACAGCAGCCTGAAGGACGAAGGCTCATGGGCGAAGATCGCCGTCGCCGACGAAAGCTTCCATAGGGCGCTGACGCAGCTGTCGAAGAACGCGCAGATGATCGGCGCGCTCGAAGGCCTTTGCGCGCGCATCCGCTTCTTCAGATGTATCGATCTGGAGTCCGCGCCGCGCCGGGACCGCACCTATCACGAACATGACGCGATCATCGATGCCTTGCGCCGCCGCGATGCCGCCGATGGAGCAAGCCTTCTCGAAAGGCACATCACGCTGAGCTCCGCCCATGCCATTGAGGTGGCCGCGCGCGGCTTGGCGAAGCTTTTCCCCGATACTGCCGCGTAGGGGTCTTCGCTCAAAACCACGTCGCAGTGATCCTTCGCGCCCCCCTCTGCCCTGCCGGGCATCTCCCCCACTTGGGGGGAGATTGGCAGCTTCGGCGCTCCGCTCCTCTTGCAACGTCGGCGATTGGCGAAGGCGGCAATGAAGGCTGATCTCCCCCAAGTGGGGGAGATGGCCGGCAGGCCAGAGGGGGGGCGCGGTCACGCCGTCGTCTCCAAAGACTTGCCGCTTGCAGGCTGCCCCTTGCGGATCGCGAATTCCATTCTAAAGTGTACTCACTTTGCGTTCTCCGGAGGCGTGATGCGCGTGATCGTGTTGGGTGGCGGCGTGGTCGGCGTCACCACCGCTTACCAGCTGCAGAAGGACGGGCACGAGGTCGTCATCCTCGAGCGCCAGCCTCAGGTCGCCGCCGAGACCAGCTGGGGCAATGCCGGCATGATCGCGCCCGGTCATTCCTTCGTCTGGTCGTCGCCCAGGGCGCCGATGATCCTGTTGAAATCGCTGGTGCTGAAGGACCAGGCGCTGCGCTTCAGGCTCTCGGCCGATCCCCGGCTCTACAGCTGGTCCTGGCTGTTCCTGATGGAATGCACGGCCGAGAAGGCCAGGCGCAACACGCTGCTCAAGCATCGGTTGGCCGTCTATTCGCAATCCGTGCTTCACGAGGTCGTCGCCGATGAGCGAATAGACTACGACCGCAACGATCGCGGCATCCTCTATTTCTACCGCAGCCAGCAGGCGCTCGACAAAGGCGTCGAGCATATGAAGCTGCTCGAATCCGACGGCCAGCTGATCAAAGTGCTCGACCGCGACGCCATCGTCGCGCTCGACCCGTCGCTGGCCTCGGCGAAGGAAAAGATCGCCGGCGGCATCCATTGCCCGACCGACGAGACCGGCGACCCGGCGAAGTTCACGAGGGCTCTGGCGGCGAAGGTGGTCGAACGCGGCGGCGAGATCCGCACCGGCACGACCATCACCGGCGTAGAGACATCCGGAGACGGCGTCGCACAGGTGCTGACCGACAAGGGCGCGGTCAAGGGCGATGCCTATGTGCTGGCGCTCGGCTCCTACAGCCCGCTGATCGCCAAGACCATCGGGCTCAGCCTGCCGATCTATCCGGTCAAGGGCTATTCGCTGACCATTCCGATCGGCAACCGGCCGGCGCCGCCGACCATCGCTTCGATCGACGAGCACAATCTGGTCGCCGTCTCGCGCTTCGGCGACCGTTTGCGCGTCACCGCCACCGCCGAGTTCGCCGGCTACGACACCAGCCACAAGCCGGCCGATTTCGCCTTCATGAAGGGCGTGACCGAGGAGCTTTATCCGGAAGGCGCCGACTATGACCGCGCCGAGATGTGGGCCGGTCTCAGGCCGATGACGCCGAACAATTTGCCCGAGTTCGGCCGGCGGCGCTTGCGCAACCTCTACCTCAACACCGGGCACGGCCATATCGGCTGGACCATGTCGCATGGCTCCGCCCGCATCACCGCCGACCTCATCGCCGGCCGCGAGCCGGCGATCTCGATGGACGGTCTTTTGAACTGAACGCTCGGTCCGAAGGGATCGACAGGAAGAAAGGGAATGCCATGTCTGTCAGCGCGGCTGCTACACGCCCTCAATCTTCGGGGCCGGTCGATCTGGGTGTTCTTCCGTCCGAAATCGACGGCGGCCTCGCCTCGCGCGCGGCGATCGGCCTGGCGATCCTCGCCACCGACCAGACGCTGGAGCATGAATTCCGCGCGCTGGTGCGCATTCCGGGCGTCGCCTTCTACGAGGCCCGCCTCTTCAACGACAACGACATCACGCCGGACACTTTGCGCGCCATCGGCCCGCGCATCGCGCCCACCGTCGACCTCATCCTGCCCTCGATCCCGCTCGATGTCGTAGGATTCGGCTGCACCTCGGCCACCATGACGCTCGGCGAGGAGGCTGTCTTCGCCGAGATCAGGAAGGCGCGGCCGGGCGTCGCCTGCACCACGCCGGTCACCGGCGCCTTGGCCGCCTTCAAGGCATTGGGCGCAAAAGGCATCGGCCTGCTCACACCCTACGCGCCCGAGATCAACCAGGGCCTGGTGCGCTATTTCACCGGCCGCGGCCTCGACATATCGGCCGTCGCCACCTTCGACCGCCGCGACGATCGCGAGGCCGCGCGCATCTCGCTCGCCTCGATCGAGGCGGCCGCCGAACGCATGGCCAGGGTGCCGGGCGTCGACGCGATCTTCATCTCCTGCACCAGCCTGCGCGTCGCGGAAGCCGTGGCGGAGCTGGAACGGCGCATCGGCATTCCCGTCACCTCCTCCAACCACGCCATGGCCTGGCATTGCCTGCGCCTTGCCGGTATCGACGACGTCGTGCCGGCCGGCGCCAGGCTGTTCGCGCTGCCCGCCAACTGATCGGCGGGGCGGACTTTCAGGCGGTCATCAAGGGCTGGAATCGCATCCGAAATCCAATCGCACAGGGCAACGTTGCACTGTGAGATTTGCGGCAAATCGTCTGGCGTTAACGGAATCGGAAGGAGATGTTTAACGCTTCGTCTCTATGTCCCGGTCCGGGGAGGCGCAGACAGAGCGAGCATGATGAACGACGAAAAGCGAAATGAATGGCGCGCCATTTTCTACGTGCAGGCCCGCGTCGCCATCCTGTTTGTGCCGGTCGTGCTCAGCCTCCTTCTCATCGGCATCTTCGCCGGCAACGAGCGCAAATCCGTGCCCGATGCCGTCGATCCGACCGTGACGGGCTCGGTGCGGTAGACTAGTTCGAGGCGTTCCCTCAGACAAACTTCGGAATCGGCCCGTTCTGCGGCGTGGTATCGCCCTCGAGATCGACAAAAACCTCGTCGACATAGCACCATGCCCAGCCCTCCGGCGGGTCGTAGCCTTCGATGATCGGGTGCTGCGTGGCATGGAAATGCTTTGTCGCGTGGCGGTTGGGCGAGTCGTCGCAGCAGCCGACATGGCCGCAGGTGCGGCATAATCTCAGATGCACCCACCAGGATCCGCTTTTCAGGCATTCCTCGCAGCCCAGCGCGCTCGGCGTGACCTTTTTGATGTCCTTGGTGTGCCTGCATTCGTCCATCACGGTCTCCTCGCCGGTTCGGGCTTATCGGTTTGAGGCGGCGCCGTTTTGCGCCAGATAGGCATGCAGAGCCGCCACCACCTGCGCGCCTTCGCCGACGGCCGCCGCGACCCGCTTGGTCGAGCCGCAGCGCACGTCGCCGATGGCGAACACCCCGCTCCGGCTGGTTTCCATCAGCCCATGCCCTGGTGTCGTTTCCGGCCCGGTGCGCACGAAACCCTTGGCATCCAGCGCCACGTTGCAGTTCGCCAGCCAGTCGGTGTTCGGATCGGCGCCGATGAACAGGAAGAGATGGTGGATGCCGCGCGTCGTCTCCTCGCCGGTCGCCCGGTTGCGCCAGCGCAGCCGCTCGAGATTGCCTTCGCTGCCCTCCAGCGCCGCCACCTCGGTCTCGGTCAGCACCTCGATGTTGGGCTGCGCCGCGATGCGCTCGACTAGGTAGCGCGACATGGTGGCGTCGAGGCTGTCGCGGCGCGCCAGCAGCGTCACCTTGCGCACCTGGCTGGCCAGATAGACGGCCGCCTGCCCGGCCGAATTGCCTGCGCCGACCAGCGCCACCTCCTGGTCCTTGCAAAGCCTGGCCTCGATCGGCGAGGCCCAGTGATGCACCGAGGTCCCCTCGAACTGCGCCAGGTTGGCGACGTCGAGGCGGCGGTAGCGCGCGCCGCTGGCAATCACCACGGCGCGTGAGCGAACGCTCTCGCCATCGCCGATGGCAAGCCGGTAGCGGGCGCCGTCGCCGGCGTCGTCGAGCAGCTTCGCCTCGTCGGGGATGACCATCTCGACACCGAATTTCTGTGCCTGGTTGTAGGCGCGCGCCATCAGCGCCATGCCGGTGATCCCGGTCGGGAAGCCGAGATAGTTCTCGATGCGGGCCGAGGCGCCCGCCTGCCCGCCGAAGGCGCGGCAGTCGAGCACGATGGTCGACAGCCCTTCGGAAGCCGCATAGACCGCCGCCGCCAGCCCGGCCGGCCCGGCGCCGACGATCGCCACGTCATAGACCTTGCCGGCATCGACCGGCCGCAGCAGTCCGACACAGCGGGCAAGCTCGTTCTCGCCCGGATTGTGCAACAGCTTGCCGTTCGGGCAGAGCACGATCGGCAGATGGTGCGGGTCGACATGGAAACGCTCGATCAGCGTCTTGGCGCAGGGGTCGGTATCGGAATCGAGGGCACGGTGGGGAAGCCCGCTGCGCCGCAGGAAACCTTGCAGTCGCAGCACGTCGCCATTGCCCGGAGGGCCGATGACCACCGGTCCGCTGGCGCCGCTTTCGAGCAGGCCGACGCGGCGCAGGATCAGCGCCCGCATGACGCGCTCGCCGAGATTGGCCTCCTGCACCA
>RXJA01000161.1 GCA_003963455.1 Hyphomicrobiales bacterium | reverse complement strand
TCGGCATCTCGTCTGGTGCGGCGCTCCAGGCGGCCGTCGTCGTCGGTTCGCGGCCCGAGAACAAGGGCAAGAACCTCGTCGTCATCATCCCCTCCTTCGCCGAGCGCTATCTCTCGACCATCCTGTTCGACGGGCTGGGCGCCTAGTGCATGTCGCCCAGAAGTGTGCAGCGGTTCTGGGACAACGACATGTATCAAAACAAGGACTTAAAGCGCGTCGCCTGAATCCGTTTCAGCGCGACGCGCTTTAGGCACGCCCCCCGTCATCGGGCTTGACCCGAGAAGCCCATACCGTGACCGTGGCCGAGGAATGCCGCGGTCCAGGTGATTCTGGCTGGACTGTTCAAAAAGCATCCGTGGCAAGCGATGTCCGGCTTGAGCCAGGCTCGGCTTCCGGCTCATATCGCCTGCGGCCCGGTCGGCCGGCGGGAGGATTTCTCATGTACAAGCTCTATACGCGCCCGGGCAGCGGCGGCTTCGTCGTCGAGGCGGCGCTGGCCATGGCCGGCGTGCCCTTCGAACAGATCGACGTGCCGAAGAAGGAAACGCCCGATCCGGCTTTCCTGGCCATCAGCCCGCTCAGCCAGGTGCCGGCGCTGACTCTGCCGAACGGCCATTCGCTCACCGAATCGGCGGCGATCTGCATCCTGCTCGCAGAGCGTCACCCCGAGGCGGGTCTCGCGCCGGAAGCGGGCTCGCCCGGCCGCGCCGATTTCCTGCGTTGGATGGCCTTCATGTCGTCGGTGCTCTATCCGGCGGTCCTGCGCCTCTATTACGCCCATCGCTACACCGCCGATGGCGAAGGCCTGCGGCCGGTGAAGCAGGCGGCGGTCGCCGAGATGGATCGCGGCTTTGCCATTCTCGACCAGGCGCTTGCCGGTCGCGACTGGCTGGCCGGCGAGACGCTGTCGCTGGCCGACATCTACCTCGTGATGCTGGTGGCCTGGCATCCCGAGGTAGAGAGGGCGCGCAACGCCTGGCCGAACATCGAACGCCTGTGGGCGAGGCTGCGCGGGAATGAGCTGATGCGGAAATTGAATGCCACCCACGAGATGTGGGCTTAGGGCAATTCTAGGAAAGTGCGCAGCGGTTGCGCTGGCAGATCGCAGGCCTTGGAGATTGGCCGAAACGGTCCGGCATCGTCATCCGCGGGCGGAGCAAGGAGCGAAGCGACGCGCGCAGACCCTAGAATGACGAGGTTGTGAGGCTGCAGCCAGTCTCCCCGGCATTGTTCTAATTTCCGATAAGCTTCGCCTTCTCGCCCTGCAGGAAACGCCGCAGCGCCGGGTCGCGCTCGAGGCCGATCGCCTGGTCGTAGGACTGGGCCGCCTGCTTCGTATTGCCGAGCCTGGTCAGCAGCCCGGCGCGGGCGGCCCAATAGGGCTGGTAGTCCTGCAGCCGCTTGTCCTCGCCCAGCACGTAAAGCGCCGCCAGTCCGGCCGTGGCGCCCTCGGTTTCGGCGATTGCCACCGCGCGGTTGATCGCCACCACCGGCGAACCGGCCACGGAGAGAAGCGCGTCATAGAGCTGGCGGATCGCCGCCCAGTCCGTGCCGCCGCCGCGCCGGCGCGCCGTATGGGCGGACTGCACGGCGGCCTCCAACTGGTAGCGGCCGATGATGCCCCTTTGCGCGGCGCGCACCAGCAAGGCTTCCGCCTCGTCGATCAGGCTGCCGTCCCACAGCGCGATATCCTGCTCGGCCAAAGGCACGAAATCTCCTTCCGGGCCGCGCCTCGCCGAGCGGCGCGCCTCGGCGAACAGCATCAGCGCCAGCAGTCCGAGCGCCTCCGGCTCCTCCGGCATCAGCGAGGCGACCAGCCGGCCGAGCCAGATGCCTTCGGTGGCGAGGTTGCGCCGCCGGCTGTCGGTGCCGGTCGGATCCGACCAGCCCTCGGCGAAGGTGGCGTAGATCGCCTCCAGCACCGCGTCCAGCCGCTCGCCGAGCTCCGCCTGCTCGGGCACGCGAAACGGGATCCCGGTTTCGCGGATGCGCGCCTTGGCCCGCACCAGCCGCTGGCCCATCGTCGCCGGCGAAACCAGGAAAGCCGAGGCGATCGTCGCGGCGTCGAAACCGAGGATCGTCTGCAGGATGAGCGGCGCGCGCACGCCGGTGTCGATCGCCGGATGGGCGCAGGCGAACATCAGCCTGAGCCTTTCGTCGGGCAGCTCGTCATTGGTCATGCGCGCCTCCGCCTCCTCGGCAATGAGCTGCAGGTGGTCGCGAGCCGCCTCGCCGGTCAAACGCCGCCTTATCGTGTCGACGCCACGCCTGCGCGCCACCGCCAGCAGCCACGCTTCCGGCCTTTCGGGCACGCCGGTGCGCGGCCAGCGCTCCAGCGCGGCGGCAAAGGCGTCGGCCAGCGCGTCCTCCGCGCCGGCCACGTCGCGCGTGCGGGCCGCGAGCCAGGCGACCAGCTTGCCGTAGCTTTGCCGGGCGGCTCTTTCCGCCGCCGCCCGCGCGATCTCCGAGCGATCATCCATCACCGGATCATTTCCGCCGCACAGGCTTATCCTGCCTTGGCCGCGTACTCGGCCATCTCCCAGATCGGCCGCAGCTCGACCGTGCCGACGCTGGCCGCCGGGCAGCGCGCCGCCCATTCGATGGCTGTGTCGATGTCCGCCGCCTCGATCATGTAGAAGCCGGCGAGCTGCTCCTTGGTGTCGGCATAGGGGCCGTCGAGCACGTTGGTCTTGCCGTTGCTCATCCGCACCCGGGTGGTGGCCTGCGATGGCTTCAGCCGGTCACCCGCCAGCCAGACGCCCGACTTCTTGAGCGCCTCGGTATAGGCGCCATAGGCCGCGCTCATCTGGTAGGTCGTTTCGGCCGGCACGTTCGCCATCGCGGCTTCGTCGGCATAGATCAAAAGCATGTATCGCATGGTTGTTCTCCCTTTTTCGCTGGCCGCTCCGTCGCGTGCCGACCTATGTCGCGCGGCATCGACCGATTTCGACAGGTGCCGGAAAATTTTCGCCCGCTGGCGTGATGAGCGCAAGGACGCCACGACAGGCCTCCGCCCGGCGAGAGATCGTCCGGCCCTTCTTGTCTTCCGTTTTATCGATGTCGTTGGCCCAGGCCGCCGCGCGCTTTTGGGCGGCATGCATCAGCCGATCAGCCGCTGGCGCAGTTCGGCCGACGGGATCTCGCAACTGTCCTTGCGGCCGAACAGCGTGTAGCGGTTCCTGGCGACCCGGTCATACAGCCAGTCGCGCAGCGACCGCGGCAGGATTAGCAGCGCCTTCGCCGCGCGCCATGGCCAGCCGAGCGCGGACATGACGGCGACGAAACTGTCGAGCTTCGTGAAGGCGGCGCCGTCGATGATGGCGAGGTTGCTGTCGTAATCGTCGGTCGGCAGGCCGTGCCGGCGGAACAGCGCCTCGCCGAAGGACGACTGCGCCGTGGCGAAGCGGAAGCGCTTTTTCCGGTCGAGCCTGATGATGAGCTGGACGAAGCCCGAGCAGAACACGCAGACGCCGTCGAAGACGATCAGCGGCTGGCGCGTGTCATAGGTCTGGTACGGGAGGACGGGACGGTTCGGTTCGGGCAGGTCGGTCATGGCGGCCCCGGCTGCTTGTGCCTCCCTACACTAAGCCAAAGGGGAGACTAAGCTAGGGACGACACTAAGCCAGCCGGCGGCGGCGTCAAAGTCGCGGCGTTGTCGCACGCCAGTCGGCGGCACGCGCCAGGCACTCGGCGCGATAGGTCGTGGCGCGCTGGTCGACGGCTGGCCGGCAGATGCGGCTGTGGTGGCCTCGTTCGCGGGTCATGATCAGTGCGCGCTGACGCCGAGCGAGTTGCCGCGGCGTGCGCAGGCCGGACCCGGGCCGCGCATGTAGTAGCGCTCCGGCCGGTAGGTCGGCGCGACGAATTCGCGAATGGCGGCGGCGTAGCCGGCGATGTGGTTCCAGAAGTTCATTTTACCTGTCCCTGTCCCGCTTTCGGATGTCCCGTCCGAATTATTCGAGAGCATAGCGTCGAGGCGTGAATAGTCGGTGAACGTGATGTTAATTTCTGGTCCGAAAGTCGTTGCATCATGGCCGGATTGCGGCTGATTCGCGGTCTTTCGGTGCCTTTCGTCGCGTTTCCGCTCCATGTGGCTTTTGCATCACATATGTTTCGTTCCTATGTCGCTTGGGCGCGCTTCTGTTTCACGTGGATGTGGGCCCGGCGAAATTTCATTGCTTGCCGCCGCCGGGATCGATCCGTTCCTCCGGGAACCCGAGCGAGCCTCCGCCCGTTGCGGTAAGGTTGCATCACAGGATTTCGCCGCAGGAGTTCGCCATGGCGCCACGCCCGGCCTGGAAAGGCTATCTCAAACTGTCGCTGGTCACCTGCGCCATCGAGCTGACCAACGTCGTCACCCATGCCGAGAAGGTTTCGTTCCGCATCCTCAACCGCAAGACCGGCAACACCGTCAAACGCATCTATGTCGATGCCGGGACCGGCAAACCGCTCGAGGAGGGCGACGAGATCAAGGGTTATGAGGTGAGCGAAGGCGAATTCGTCCATATCGAGGAGGACGAGATCGAGGCGGTGCAGATCGAATCCTCGCATACGATGAGCCTCGACGGCTTCGTCGAGAAATCCTCGATCGAGCAGATCTATCTCGACACGCCCTATTACGTCTCGCCGGCCGACAAGGTCTCCGAGGAAGCCTTCGCCGTCATCCGCGACGCGATGGCGGCGAGGAAGGTGGCAGGGCTGGCGCGCATCGTGCTCTATCAGCGCGAGCGCCCGGTGGTGATCGAGCCCCTCGGCAAGGGCATGGTGCTGACCACCTTGCGCTACGACGACACGGTGCGCCGGCCGGCGACGGTGTTCGGGGACATCGCCGCGAGGACCGACAAGGAGATGATCGACCTCGCCCAGCACATCATCGACGGCAAGAAGACCAAGTTCGATCCGACGAAATTCGACGATCGTTACGAGGACGCGCTGCTCGAACTGATCCGCGCCAAGAAGGCCGGCAAGAAGGCGCCCAAGGCCAAGGCGCCGCCTAAGCCGTCCAATGTGGTGAACCTGTTCGACGCGCTGAAGAAGAGTCTGAAGGCGGAGGGCGGCGCGAAAGCCGGCAGATCTTCGCCAAGGACGCCGGCGCGACGGGCGAAGGCCAAGGCTTCCGCGCCGAAGCGCAAATCCGCATAGGAGGGATGGCATGGCGGGCCTCGAACAATATCACGCCAAGCGCGATTTCAGGAAAACCGCCGAGCCCGCCGGCAAAGTCGGCAAGCAAAAGCAGGGTGGCGGCATCTTCGTCGTCCAGAAGCATGCCGCCACCCGCCTCCACTACGATTTCCGGCTGGAGCATGACGGCGTGCTGTGGAGCTGGGCGGTCACGCGCGGCCCGAGCCTCGATCCGCATGAGAAGCGGCTGGCCGTGCATGTCGAGGACCATCCGGTCGACTACGCTTCCTTCGAAGGCACCATTCCGAAGGGGCAGTATGGCGGCGGCGCGGTCATCGTCTGGGACGAAGGCAGATGGACGCCGGATGGCGATCCGGCCGAGGGCATGAAGAAAGGCCATATCGATTTCGAGCTCGAGGGCCACAAGCTCAACGGCCGCTGGCATCTGGTCAGGCTGAGGCCGCGCCCCGGCGAGAAGCGCGACAACTGGCTGCTGATCAAATCGGACGATGCCGCCGCCCGGCCGGGCGAGGACGTTCTGCAGGAACAGCCGAAATCCGTGAAGTCTGGCCTGACCATCGAGGAGGTCGGCGAAGGCAAGGCCGCCAAGGGGCAGACACCGAAGGTCTGGCAGTCCAACAAGCCGGCTGCCGGCAAGGCCAAGGCTACGCGGCGCCTCGACTTCATCGAGCCGCAGCTGGCGACGCTGGAGAAGGAAGCGCCCGCCGGCGAATACTGGCTGCATGAAGTGAAATTCGACGGCTACCGCATCCAGGCGCAGATCGCCGGCGGCGACGTCAGGCTGCTCACCCGCACCGGCCTCGACTGGACCGAGAAATTCGACGGTCCGGTAACAGCGGCGCTGGCCGGACTGAAATGCCGCGACGCCATCATTGACGGCGAGATCGTGGTGTTGGCCGACAACGGCGTGTCGTCCTTCCCATTGCTGCAGGCGGACCTGTCGGCCCGCCGCGCCGACCGCTTCGTCTATTATGCCTTCGACCTGATGCGCCTGGACGGCGAGGATTTGCGCCGCGAGCCCCTGGTCGAGCGCAAGCAGGCGCTGGCCGAGTTGCTTGGCGAGCAGCCGGAAAATTCGGCGCTGCGCTTCAGCGACCATTTCCACGAGCCGGGCAAGGTCATGCTGCAGCATGTCTGCCGCATGGGGCTGGAAGGGGTGGTGTCGAAGCGCGCCGACGCGCCCTACCGCAGCGGGCGGGGGCTCTCCTGGATCAAGTCGAAATGCACGCTCAGGCAGGAATTCATCATTGGCGGCTACCTGCCTTCGGACAAGACCGGGCGTGGCCTGCGTTCGCTGCTGGTCGGCTATCATGAAGGCGGCAAGCTGAATTATGCCGGCCGTGTCGGCACCGGCTTCTCCGGCAAGGTGGCGACGGACCTCAAGAAAAAGCTCGACGAGCTCAAGGCGAAGGAGTCGCCCTTCTCGGCCGCCGTGCCGAAGGGCAAGGGGCTCACCTTCGTCAAGCCCGAGCTTGTCGGCGAGGTGGAGTTCCGCAGTTGGACATCCGACCGTATAATCCGCCACGCCTCGTTCCAGGGGCTTCGCGAGGACAAGCCGGCGGAGGAAGTCGTGCGGGAACAGCCGAAGAAAGCCGGCAAAGCCGAGGGCGATGCAAAAACGGGTAGCGGCAAGGCCGCTCCGAGACCCTCGGCCGGAACGGCGAAGACCTCGATGAAACTCTCGCATCCCGACAAGCTGCTGTGGCCCGATGAAAAGGTTTCCAAGCAGGATCTGCTCGACCATTACGCTCTGGTGTGGCAGCGCATGGAGCCGTTCGTCGTCAACCGGCCGCTGGCCCTCGTGCGGGCGCCGGACGGCGTCCAGGGCCCGCGCTTCTTCCAGAAACATGCCTCGCCCGGCATGAGCGACAAGATCGCCAGGATGAAGGATCCGACCGATGGCGAGGAGATCCTGTTCATCCGTGATTTCGACGGCCTTGCGGCGCTTGTCCAGTATGGCGTGGTCGAGGTCCATATCTGGGGCTCGACAGTTGACGAATTGGAAAAGCCGGACCAGATCGTCTTCGACCTCGATCCGGACGAAGGCGTCGATGTCGGCAAAGTGCGCGAAGCGGCGCTCGACATCCACAAGCGGCTCGACGAGCTGTCGCTGCCCAACCTGGTCAAGACCTCCGGCGGCAAGGGCTATCATGTGCTGGTGCCGCTGAAACCGTCGGCCGATTGGGATCAGGTCAAGGATTTCGCCCACGACTTTGCCCGTGCGCTGGAGCAGGCGGCGCCCGACCGCTACACGGCGACGC
>RXJA01000282.1 GCA_003963455.1 Hyphomicrobiales bacterium | reverse complement strand
TGCCCCGCCTGCCGCCCCCGCAGTGCGCGAGACATTGGAGCGACTGCTTGCCAGCGAAACGTTCGGACGCTCCGAGCGTGCCCGCAGGCTTTTACGCTATCTGGTGGAACGCGAGCAGGCTGGCGAGGCGGACAGGCTCAAGGGCGTTTCCATCGCCATGGACGTCTTCGGCAAGGACGGGGATTTCGACGCCTCCACCGATGCAGTGGTCCGGGTCCAGGCCGGCCGGCTGCGCGAACTCCTGGAGCAGTATTTCGCCAATGAAGGTATCGCCGAGCCGGTGCGCATCGCCATTCCGCGCGGCGGTTATGTCCCTTCCTATGAGCTGAACGCAATCCGGCTGCCGAGCGACGCCAGGTCAGCTATGGGCGGCATCGCGCAGCGGCCCGACGCGTCGGCCGAAGCCTCCGCGGCTGCGCCCGAACATCTCGATACCCGCGCGACCAGCGAGCCTTTGGTGGCGCCGGCCGCGCCCGCGCAGTCGCTCACGCGGCAACTGCGATTCTTCTGGGCTGCCATGGTTCTGGTCATCGCCATGCTCGGGTTGCTCATCGTTCGTCAGGGGAACGCATTCCTTGGCGGCGGCGACACGGCAGCCACGCTCGAAACGGCGAGCGTGGCCGGCGCCGGCGTCGAGCCGGTATTCGATTCCTTGCCATTGATCTACATTGCCGTGAAAGCCAACGGAGCGGAGGCGGCTCGCGTCGCATCGTCGCTGCGCGTCGGCCTTGCCGGCTTCGACACCATCGACTTCATTGGTCGGGACGCGGATTCAACGCGCGATCAATCTGCCGACCCGATCAGTTTCGTCTTCGATGTTGTTCCCGGTCCCGCCGCCGGCGAAGTCACGGTCGAACTGCAGAGCGTCGCGACCGGTCGGGTCTTGCTGTCGCGCAACCTCACACCGGCCGAAACCGCGCCCAGCGTGGTCGAAAGCAACATCGCCAGCCTTCTGACATCGACCGTTCCCGCTTCCGGCGCCATCTACAGCTACATCGACCAGAGCAACATCCGGACCAGCCAGATCGGGTGCTTGGTGCTCGACGACCGCTACTTTCTCGACATGAACGCACAGACGCACGAGGCTGCGTATCGCTGCCTGGAGAAGCTGGCCAGCGAAGGCACCAAATCGTCGCTCGTCTATGCGGAACTGGCCGCGCTTCATGGAGAGGCCGTCACCGCCCACTATCCCTATCCGCCCGATGCGACGCTCGAAAAGGCCATGTCGCTTGCGCACCGCGCCGTTCAGATGGGGCCCATGAACCCGCACGCGCATCGCGCGCTCGGCTACCTCAACTCGCGCCTTGGCAACGCGGACGAAGCGATCCGCTTGACGCGCAAGGCTTACGAGCTCAATCCATACGACCTCGGCATGGCCGCCGCCTATGGCTACGGGCTGATCTTCGCCGGCAAATATGAGGAGGGAACGCCGATCCTGGGTCGCGCGGTGGACGCCTTCAGCGGCCACCCGACCTGGTGGGACTATGGCCTGTTCGTCGGAGCCTTCATGCAGGGCGACATGAAGAAGGCCGCCATCGCCAGTGAGTCGCTGCGCACGACGGCATCCAAGTCGCACTATCTGGCCGCGCGTCTTATCGGCGCCAAGATTTCGGGCCGCGACAAGCTGGCGGGAGAGCTTGCCAACGAGCTCACCGCCGAATTCCCGAAATTCGCCGCCAACCCGCGCGCGACATTCGTCGACCGCAAATACCCCGCCGATCTCACCGACCGGCTGGTGCAATCCTTGCGTGCCGCCGGGATCGGCAACCCGAGCTGACTATGCCTTCGGCCATGTTTGGGCATCCAGATCGTCGGATTGCGCAAGTATGATACAGCGATCCGGCAAGTATTCAGGGTGTGTTTGCGCGCCGGAGGCCTGACTGACCGCTTCGGTCGCGAAAATTTTACTGGCTATCGGTTTGGATCGGGAGCAATTCAGCCACAATCTGGAATTGCTGCCTCACCGCTCCATTTTTCATGCTTCCATTCCCCTATACCGTCGAAGGCGGCGCTGGTCCGAAGACGATCGTCTTTCTGCACGGCTTCGGAGCTTGCCGTGAGATCTGGCGCGACGTGATGACATCGCTGGCCGCTGAGGCGAAACTATTGGCCTACGATCTTCCGGGCCATGGTCATTCGCTGGAGTGCGAAGGCATGGGCGGCGCCAAGCCGGCCGCACGAGCCATCCTTGCCGATCTTGCCGCCCGCCAGTTGGGCAAGGTCCATCTCGTCGGTCACTCCATGGGCGGCGCGATCGCGACGTTGATGGCGCTTGCCGATCCCGGCAGTGTGGCCTCGCTCACCCTGTTGGCGCCAGGCGGCTTCGGTCCGGAAATCAACGCAACCCTGCTGCGCCGCTATGCCGCCGCCACCGGCAGGAAACAGATCCGCGCCAGCCTTGCGGCCATGTCAGGTCCACGCAGCGTGCCGCCTGACCACGTGGTGGATGCGCTGTGCCGGATGCGCAAGCGGCCACGCCAGTTGCAGGCCCTGATCGATATGGCGGCCGCGATGACCAAGGATGACCGGCAAGGGGTCATCCCCGGCGCGCAACTGGATACACTCGACATGCCGGTGATGGTTGTCTGGGGAGTGGAGGATCCGCTGCTGCCAGTCTCGCAGACCGAGGCCCTGCCGTCGCATTTCCATCTGCATCATGTTCTTGACGCGGGTCACATGCTGGTCGAGGAGGCTCCTGACCTGGTTGCCGAGATCGTGCGGCGCAACACACGACGGCGCGCCAGGCGGTTGCGTCCGGCGCTGGGCGCCGCGGCGAGCTGATCGCGAGGCGGATACCCAACGGGACTGGCTGCGGACCAGCCCGGAGCATATTCGTCTCAGGCGTCTGCCTGGACCGAACCTATCGCGCGGCTCGTCGTCGGCAGTGCATTTTGCCGGCGATTGTGTTAACTCGCTGTTAACCAACAGCGAGGCAGCCGCCCATGAAGGATGCAGGCGACAAAATCACTCCGATCGAGCCATCGCGAAAGCTTTCGGATGCCATACGCGACGTCAAGAACGCGTTCGCCGACCGCGATGACGTGGTCGTCGAGATGCGCGAGGCGCACCGCATGCGGCTCGATCTGCTGGCAACCGAGCTTGCGCCGGTGTTTGCCGATGTCCCCGCCGACATGGACAGCTTCGACTTCGCCGTCTCGTCTGGCCTGCAGCCACGGCTGTGGATCGATGCGGTGAGCCACGTTGCCATGGGACGCGACCGCCGCACCTACCGCTTTCTCAAGGATACGCGCATCGGCCGCGTGGTGTTGGCCGAATCGACCGAGATGAAATCCGTCGCCGACGCGGTGACGCGCTATGTGGCCGAACGTGTCGTCGAGTGGCAGCGCATGATGGAGGGCGGCATGGAGAGCGCCGCTCCCGGCCTGCATCGCCCCGTGGTCCGGGAAGCGGAGCCGCCTATCCGATCCGAAACCAGCCGCAACGGCTGGACGACCTTCTTCGCCGGCCTCGGCCTGATCACCGCCGGCGCCCTTGTCGGCCTGGCCGTTTCGCTGGCGTTGTTCTGGGACCGCATCATGCAGATGAAGATCAGCTTCTGACCCGAGCAATTCGAGGCAGAGTGAACGGTTGGGCTCGACGGCTCCGCCGCCTCCACTAAACGGCGAACTGCCCCACCTGCCGCGCCGCGCCGGCCGGCACATCGAGGTCCACGGTCTCCAGGTCCGAAGGCGGCATCGCCGGCCCGGTCAGGCCGCGCCTGGTCAGGCGGAGGCGCCAGTTGCCTTTTTCGCCATCGATTTCGAACATATTGTACTGCGCCGCGGGGTGTTTGCCGCCGGGCGCCTGGCCAGCGGCGGCGACCCCGACCACGGGCACCTTGGCGCCGCGCGCGCCGATGCTGAACAGGGACGGCAGATGCGAATGGCCGTGCAGGACGAGTTCCGCGCCATGCAGGCGAATGACCTTGTGGAAACGGGCAATGCCGAACAGCCGCTTATGCTGCGGGACCGCGCCGCGCACCGGCGGGTGGTGGATCATGATGATCCGGAACAGTCCCTGTTTCGCCATATCGTCGAGGACCTTGCCGAGCCGTTCGGCCTGCCCTTCCATGAAGAAGCCGTTTGCCATGAAGGGCGCGGTGGCGCGCGCCGTGGTGACGCCGATCAGCGCAACGTTGCCGCGCACACGCAGATACGGAAAGGAGTTGCGGTCGACCGGACCGTTGGCGCCGTCGCCGGTCATCCAGGGAGCCCACGCCCGGCAGACCTTGTCGAAAGCGCCCGGCACATAGGCGTCGTGATTGCCGGGAACCACGGAAACATCATGCGGCGATCCGAGCGTCTCAAGCCAGTGCTTGGCCATCTCGATCTCGCCGTCGAGCGCCAGGTTGACGAGGTCGCCGGTGACGGCGAGGTGATCGGGCGCGCGGGCCTTGATGTCGGCGACGATGGTGTCGATCACCGCATCATGCATGTGGCGGCGGCGGTTGCGCTGCCAGTTGACGTAACCCAGCACGCGCTTGGATGCGAGGTCGCGATAGGTTACATCGGGCAGCGGTCCCAGATGAGCATCGGAAATATGCGCGAGCCTGAACATGGCCCCTTCTTAAGCGACGCCGGCGAGGCTTTCCACTCACCCTTTGCTGTTCGCCCAAGCAGGTTCCGCAAAAGTGTCCCACGGTTTTGCGGCCGGAACCTGCGAAAAACGAGGAAGGCCAAGCAGATGTTCGTGGGGCAGCCCACGAACATCTGCTTGAGGATCGGCGTATGAACGGCCGAGCTGATCCGGAAGAGGCATTCCGCCAGACCGGCTGGCCGGGGCTGCGGGCCAGGCTCTTCCATTTCTATTTCTTGCTGCGCCGCCCCGATGACGCTCGGCGTGCGTGGGCTGGTTTATGACCGCGCCGCCAATTCCGTCTTCCTGATCCGCCACACCTATGGTCCGGGCTGGCAACTCCCGGGCGGCGGTGTCGAAGCCGGCGAAACACTCGAGGAAGCGCTGGCGCGCGAGCTGGCCGAGGAAGGCAACATCGCCCTGACCGTTCCGCCGGTGCTGAAGTCGATGCATTTCAACCGCCGCTCCAGCAGGCGCGACCATGTCGGCCTTTATCTGATCGAAGCCTTCAGCCAGACGGCTCCGAAACTGCCCGATCACGAGATCGCCGAAGCGGGTTTCTTCCCGATAGACCGCTTGCCACGGGAGACGACACCCGCGACGCTCCGGCGGATAGCGGAGATTTTTGAAAGCCGGCCTGTATCGGCATATTGGTAGGCTTGCTTTCTCCTTTGCAGGGACCCTAAGCTCTACTTCAGGCGATTTTGATCCGGGGGAAGACAGTGAGCAATAGCGATGAACCGTCCTTAAGCGTCTGGCCTTATGTTGGGTACTATACTTTAACGATGGTGGCGTTAACGGTTGCGCTTGGCGTCTTGGTGGTCGTGATCCCAACCCTTTCAAAGGAATTCGGTAAAGCCGCGGGGTTTGCCATAAGCTTCGGATCGGCCAACGTCGCGCTATATAAGTTCGTCAGAAGAAACGGCCGATTGTTCAGTCGCAGGGAATATTGGACGATAGTTATGCTCTCAACCCTGGCCGCCTTTTTGATTTCGGCGCCGCTGGGTTGGTTAGCCATTGTAGGAGAAACGAAACAAAACGACCTGAGCGGCGTTCCCCTGACCGTGTGGGTTGGAGGCGTTCTGTTCGCTTTCCTGCTGACGTTTGGCTTGAATGCCGCCTGGTATTCAAGCCGGTTTGGCAAAACTCTGTTGAAAGCAGAACTTGCCAGGCGAGCCCGGACCGACTCCGAGGCCTTCCGTTAGGCCGAGCCGGATTGCCGAGGTTCCCGCCCAAACGTATGCTGCACAGAGATATGCTGGAGCGTTTTCGTTGAAAACCGTTCTTCCCTTAGGCCGCTATGTCCTCTTCTTCTCAGCAATTCTGGTTGGTCTTTGGATTTTTGTGGCCGGATTTATGACAATAACGTCTCCATTTTCTAACAAATCAAATATTATAAATCACTTTTTTCCTTCAGGATCCTAATGGCTTTCAGCTATTCAAACACTTGATTATTTCTATAAGAAAAATTTTCGCACGCCGAGCAGAGCAGAGTATTGGATACTAGTAACAGCATCTGCGATTATTACAATATTAGTACAGAATATTTTATGGACTTATGATATTAAACCGATACAAATTTACGATCGAATCATGGTCTCACTTTTGATATTTGGCACGACCGCATTGGGTTATGCAGACGTACCACTGTTCAGGTACCGAAACAGAAAGCCCGACTAAGCCAATAGCCCCCCGCGCTGCACTGCGGGCAAGAAGCAAGTCTTTCACGCCGCCTTCCTGAACCGCCCCCGGTCATGTGGCGCCGCATAATCAAGCTCCGGCCCGACCGGAACGATCCCTGTCGGATTGATCGATTTGTGGCTGCCGTAATAATGCGCCTTGATGTGATGCAGGTTGACCGTGCCGGAGACTCCGGGCACCTGATAGAGGTCGCGCAGATAATTCGACAGGTTCGGGTAGTCGACGATGCGCCGCAGATTGCATTTGAAGTGGCCGACATAGACGGGATCGAAACGAACCAGCGTGGTGAACAGCCGCCAATCCGCCTCGGTGACGTGCTCGCCGGTCAGATAGCGTCGCCGCGACAGCCTCTCCTCGATCGTATCGAGCGCCGAGAACAATTCGCCGAACGCTTCCTCATAGGCTTTCTGCGTGGTGGCGAAGCCGGCGCGATAGACGCCGTTGTTGATCGCCGGATAGACCAGCGCGTTGATCTTGTCGATTTCCGCGCGCAGCGCCGCCGGATAGAAGTCGAGGCTCGCATCGCCCCATTCGTCGAAGGCGGAATTGAGCATGCGGATGATCTCGGACGATTCGTTGTTGACGATGGTCTCTTGCCTCTTGTCCCACAGCACCGGCACCGTCACACGGCCTGAATAGGCCGGATCGGCCTTGGTATAGACTTGGTGCAGGAAGTCGAGGTCATACAACGTATCCCCGGTGGCGCCGTCCTCGGCTTTGAAGGTCCAGCCGTTTTCGCCCATGAAATGATGCACCACGGAGACCGAAATGATGCCCTCGAGCTTCTTCAGCGCACGGAAGATCAGGGTACGGTGCGCCCATGGGCAGGCGAGCGAAACATAGAGGTGATAGCGGCCGGGCTCCGCCTTGAAGCCGCGCGCCCGGCCTTGCGCCGGAGCGCCGTCGCGCGTCACCCAGTCGCGCCATTGCGATTGCGCCCGCACGAACCTACCGCCGCTGCTGGCTGTATCGTACCAGCTGTCCTGCCATCGACCTTCGATCAGCAAACCCATGCAAATCTCCTTGCGGTTTGCAAATATCTAGGCTGACGGCCGGGTTGGCGAAGCCCCTCAGGCGTTGAACAGTTCGTCAAACGACGAACGGTTCTTCGAATGACGCGAAGAAACACAAAATGCGCCGATTGCAGCGGCACAAAATTGGTGCTAGCGGAGGCGCCCATGTTCGACTTTGCCTCGATCCGGTTCGACCGACGACGAAAG
>RXJA01000275.1 GCA_003963455.1 Hyphomicrobiales bacterium | reverse complement strand
GCGGCGGACAACAAGACGATCGATAGCACGATCAGGCAAGTCGAAATGGCGGCAATCGTCGGATCGATCTGGTCGCGCAGCGCATTGAACATGCGGCGCGTCAGCGTCGTGGTCTCGCCGCCGGAGATGAACAGCGACACCACCACCTCGTCGAAGGAGGTTATGAAGGCAAACAGCGCGCCCGAGACGATCGAGAATCTTATTTGCGGCATCGTCACCTGGAAGAAGGCCGAGAAGCGGCCGGCGCCGAGGCTGCGCGCGACCATCTCCTGATTCATGTCGTAGGACCGCAAGCCCGAGAGCACGGTCAACACGACCAGCGGCAGCGCCTGCACGGTATGCGCGATGACGAGGCCGGTCAGCGTGTTGTTGAGGCCGATCCGGGCATAGAGGAAGAAAGTGCCGATACCGATCAGGATGACCGGGATGATCAATGATGCCGTGAGCAGCGCGTTGATGGCGCCGGTCAGCCTGAGCGTGCGGGCGTTGATGGCGTAGGCGGCTGCGGTGCCGAGCAGCGTTGCGACGATCGCCGTCATCACCGCCACCTTGACCGAGACGATGGTGGCGTCGCGCCATTCGAGCGAGCCGAAGTAGCTCTCATACCAGCGCAGCGACCATTCCTGCGGCGGGAATTGCAAGAGCGACGAAGCGGAGAAGGACATGATGACGATGATCACCGACGGGGCGATCAGGAACAGCATGACGAGCCCGCCGAGCGCATAGAGCCAGAGGCGTTGCCGATGCGAGATGGGCAAGCTGTTTTCCATGCTCATCGCCGGCTCCAAACTCCGGTAGCGCGGGCGCCGAGCAGCCACTGGAAGAGGCCAAGCAGCGCCAGCGTGAAGGCGAGCAGCACGACGCCCAGCGCCGCACCCGCGCCCCAGTTGGAATAGAGGCTTGTGGTCTGCTCCATGCGCATCGCCCACATGATCACCTTGCCGCCGCCCATCAGCGCCGGGGTGACGAAAAAGCCGAGGCACAGCACGAAGACGATGACCACGCCCGAGGCGAGGCCCGGCAGCGACAGCGGCAGGAAAATCTGGCGGAAGGTGGCGACCGGACTGGCGCCGAGATTCATGCCGGCGCGCAGGCAGTCGATGTCGATGGTCTTCATCGAGGCGTAGAGCGGCAGCACCAGGAAGGGTAGCATGATGTGGGTCATGCCGATGACGACGCCGGCGAAATTGTTGGCGAGCGGCAGCGGTTGGGCGATGACGCCGAGATCCATCAGCCACGTGTTCACCAGGCCCTTGCGCTGCAGGATGACCAGCCAGGCATAGGTGCGCACCAGCACAGACGTCCAAAATGGCAGGATGACGAAGATCAGGCAGACCCCGGCGGCGCGGCGCGGCAGTTGCGACAGCATATAGGCCAGCGGATAGCCGAGCACGACGCAGGCGCCCGTGACCGTGAAGGCAACCTTGAAGGTGGTGACGAAGGTCTTGATGTAGGACGCCTGTTCGAAGAAGCGCGCATAGTTGGCGGCGCTCAGTTGCCCGGCTTCATCGAAAAGCGAGAGCCAGAACAGCCAGCCGATCGGCACGATGATGACGGCGAAGACGAGCAGCAGGCCAGGCGACAGCAGCGCCAGCAGCCCGAAGGATTCCCGGCGCGCATCGGCACGCAGCGCACCGGCGTTGAGCGTCGCGCCGACGCCGTCGTGGAGGCGTGCGGATCGCATGCTCATCAGTCCGCCGCCACCAGCACCACGTCGTCGGCATCGATGCCGAGATTGACCGGCTCGCCGGGCCTCGGCAGCTTCGCCAGCACGTCGGACCGGCAATAGTCGCGGAGCGCCACCTGGCGGCCGTCGCGCAGCGTGGCGTAGCAGATGAAGCTGTCGCCTTGGTAGATGACGTCGCCGACCGTTGCCGGGATGATATTGGCTTTGCCCGCCGTCTCTCCATCGGCGACCAGATGCAGCTTTTCGGGCCGCGCCACCATCAAATGGCTGCCGGAGGACGGCGCCGCGGCCGTCATGCGTATCTTCCTGTCCTCGTACCAGACGCTGCCGCTGCGGCATTCGACCGGAATGAAGCTGGAATCGCCTATGAAGCCGGCGACGAAGCGTGTTTTGGGATTGGCATAGAGCACTTCCGGCCGGTCGATCTGCTCGATGCGCCCGGCGTTCATCACCGCGATGCGGTCCGACATGGTGATCGCCTCGCGCTGGTCATGCGTGACGTAGACGGTCGTCATGCCGAGCCTTCGGTGCAGGTTCCTTAATTCGATCTGCATGTGCTCGCGCAGGCTCTTGTCGAGCGCGGACAGCGGCTCGTCCATCAGAACGATGCGCGGCTCGAAGACGACGGCGCGGGCCAGGGCCACACGCTGGCGCTGGCCGCCGGAGAGCTGATCGACGCGACGCTCGCCGAGGCCTTTCAGTTGCACCAGGTCCAGCGCCCGCTCCACACGTTCAACGGTTTCGGCCGCCGATACGTGCCGCTGCTTCAGCGGAAAGGCGATGTTGTGGAAGACGTTCATATGCGGGAACAGCGCATAGTTCTGGAACACCATGCCGATGCTGCGCCTGTGCGGCGGCATGGCGATGATCTCCTCGCCGCCGACCTTGATGGAGCCGGCATTGGCCCGCACGAAACCGGCCAGGATCATCAGGAGCGTCGTCTTCCCCGAGCCCGATGGTCCGAGCAGCGTCAGGAATTCGCCCGCGGCGACATCGAGGCCGAGATCGTGCAGCACCGACACGCCGCCGAAGCGCTTCTCGATACCGCTGATGCCGATCGGAAGCGCGGACTGCGCAATAGACAAAAGCATCTCCTTGAGCTCCGGATCATTCCATGGCGGGAACCGCCGAAGCTGCGCAGCGAGGCGCCGCTCCGGCGAGGGCGATCCGTCTATTGCTGGATCAGGTTGTTGAACTTCTCGGTCGCATCGACGAGGTTGTCGCGCCAGAACGCCGGATCCTGCAGCACCTGCTTCTTGACGTTCTCGGGCGCGGAATTGATGTCCTTGATGCGCTCGGGCGGGATCTTGCCGGTCTCGAAGGCCTTCTCGTTGGCCGGACCGTTGTCGACATAGAGCGGCAGATTGGCCTGGAGATCGGGGCTGACGAACTTGGCCAGCGCCTTCATGGCGATGTCCTTGTTCTTCGAGCCCTTCGGGATGACCATGCAGTCGGCGGTGAGCACGCCCTGATCGAAGGAGAAGCTCACCGGCGCGCCTTCCTTCTTCAGCGTGCCGGCGCGACCGTTCCAGATGCTCGCCATATCGACCTCGCCGTCCTTGACGAGTTGCATGGCCTGAGCGCCGGAGGTCCACCAGGCATCGATATGGCCCTTGATCTTGTCGACGGATTGCAGCGCGCCGTCGATGTCGACCGGATAGACCTTGTCGATCGGGATGCCCTTGGCCAAGGCGGCGACGCTCAGCGTCTCGGTCGACTGGCTGCCGGAAAGCGCGCGGCGGCCCGGGAATTTCTCGACGTTCCAGAAATCGGCCCAGGTCTTGGGGCCTTTGTCGCCGAAGACATCGGTACGGTAGATCAGCACCACGGAGGTGTAGGAGATGCCTACCCAATCGTCATGCACGAGCTTCGGATCGATGCCGCTCTTGTCGATGACATTGTAGTCAAGCTTCTCGAACAGGCCTTCCTTGGCGCCGCGCGCGCATTCGTCGGCGCCAAGCTCGGTGATATCCCATTTGACGGCGTTGCCTGTCACCTGCAGGCGCACGTCATCGAGGCCGTTGGTGGTGTCCTGCTTGATGGTGATGCCGAGTTCCTTGGCCGCCGGATCGAAGAAGGCCTTGGTCTGCGCCTCCTGATAGGTGCCGCCCCATGAGGCGACGGTGATGGTGTCGGCGGCCGACGCCGGAACGGCGACCGAGGCGAGCAGGCCGGCGACAGCCATGCCATGAATGCAAAGTCTCTTCGTCATTTTCGCTTCTCCAACCGGTGTTCCCGTTATCGTTGATTTGGTATGCGAATTTGTATACAATTTTGAGTGTAATTCCTGGGAAGCCGTTGTCAACACGAGACAGGTGGTTTTTGGTGGGACGCATCCAGGGCTCGGCTCGGCGCGTCTGCCCCTGCCGAAGGCGCGCAGTTTCAAGCAGGCGCTAAAAAGCACTAGACTGCGATTCCATGACTGACCGTTGGAGGCGGGACGCTTGAGCAAGGAGAGAAAAAACACGCTGCGCGACTCGGTGTTCGAGAAGCTCAAGGCGTTGATCATCACCGGCCAGATCCCGCCAGGCGGCCGCGTGACGGAAAATGAGATCGCCGAGCGCCTGAAGGTCAGCCGCACGCCAGTGCGCGAGGCCTTCAACCGGCTGGAGCGCGACGGGCTGGTGATCGGCCGCCCGCGCCAAGGCTACGTCGTGGCCGAATTCAACCTCACCATGTTCCGCGAGGCCTTCGACATCCGCGAGCTGCTCGACGGGCGCGCCACCGAACTGGCGGCGGCCAACGCGACCGCCGCCGACAAGGCGAAGCTGCGCGACATGCTCGCCGAATGCGAGCGGCTGGCGGCGATCCCCGACCGCAGCACCAGGGAGAAATTCGAGGAGTTGCAGGTCGGCATCGACCTGCACCGGGTCATCGCCGAGATCAGCGGCAACGAGATGCTCCACGGCATGCTCTGCGGCATCCTCGACAAGTGCCAGCAATATGTGTGGACGGAGCTCCTGTGGCTGGACGAATGGAAGCTGACCCGCGAGGAACATGCCGGCATCGTCGACGCGATCTGCGCCGGCGACGTCACGCTGGCCGGCGAGCGTGCCCGCGCCCATGTGCGCGGCTCGCGCGAGAACATCCTGCGCCTGCTGCAAGCCAAGTCCGACTATCAGGGATTCTTCGCCAAGGCGTCGTAGAGCCAGCGGTCTATCGCATCAGCTCGCAAGCATGGGACAGTTGGCGCCGCGCCGCAGGCTGACATGCGCCACGTCGCCGACGCTGAATTGAAAACCGTCGGCACGGCGCGGCGCATCGATGACGATTTCCGTCCCCTCACCCAGCTCGGCATGAAGGCGCAGCGTACGGCCATGGAAGACGACGCCGCTCACCCGCGCCGGCGCGGTTCCGTCGGCGGCCTCGCCTGCAGCCAGAAGATCCTCAGGGCGCACGCCGATGGTGCGCATGTCGCCGGCGGCCGGCGTCTCGCCGCTTTCGGAAGTCGCCTCCAGCGGCAATTCGCCGGCGGCAAAGCGCAGGCGCTCGCCGTCGCGGCCGACAAAGCGCGACTGCAGGATGTTCATCGTTCCGATGAAGGACGCGACGAAACGCGTCGCGGGCCGGTCGTAGAGCGTGGCCGGCGCGGCAGTCTGCTCGATGCGGCCCTTGTTCATGACGACGATGCGGTCGGAGATCGACAGCGCCTCGGTCTGGTCGTGCGTGACCATGACGAAGGTGGTGCCGAGGCTCGACTGCAGCCGCTTCAATTCGACCTGCATCTGCTCGCGCAGATGCGCGTCGAGCGCCGAGAGCGGCTCGTCGAGCAGGAGCACGCGCGGCTCGCAGACGATGGCGCGGGCCAACGCGACTCGCTGGCGCTGGCCGCCGGAAAGCTCGGAAACGCGGGCACGCAGCTTGTCGGCGAGCCCGACCATGTCGAGCGCCTCGCGGACCCGTTTGGCCTGTTCGGCTCCGGAAAGTTTTCGCAACGACAGGCCGAAGCCGACATTGTCGGCGACATCCATATGCGGGAACAACGCATAGTCCTGGAAGACGGTGTTGACCGGACGGTCGAAAGGCCGCAGCCCGGTGATATCGCGGCCGTCGAGCAAGACATTGCCGCTGGTCGGGCTTTCGAAGCCGGCGATGACGCGCAGGCTCGTCGTCTTGCCGCAGCCGGAGGGGCCAAGCAACGTGAGGAACTCGCCGGGGGCGATATCGAGATCGACGGCATCGAGGCCGACCACGCCACCGGGAAAAACCTTCGATACGTTCTGCAGCCGAACGAGTGGTTCAGGCGCCATCGCGCACCACGGACGGCTTGGTGGTGTTGACCCACAGGATCTGGCAGCGCTCGGCGCCGGGGTTGCGGAAGGCGTGCAACAGCGTGCTCTTGAAGGCGAAGCTGTCGCCGGCCTTGAGCACATAGGTCGTGGCGTCCACCACCAGCTCGACTTCGCCGGTCATGACGAAGCCGAATTCGTGGCCTGCATGGGCATAAGCGTCCGCCGTGCCGCCGCCGGCCTCCACCGTGACCAGCATGCCGGTGAGCGTTGCCGCGGGCGGCGACAGCAGCGCCTTGGCGATGCCCTCGGATTTCACCGGGATGGCGCGGCGCTTGTCGGCGCGCACGCAATAGAGGTCGCTGACCGCCTCGCTGCCGTCGGTGATCAGCGCCGACGGTTCGATGTCGAGCGCGGCGGCCAGCGGCCAGATCACCTTGACGCGCAGCGAGGACATGCCGCGCTCGATCTGGCTGAGCGCGCCGATGGAGATGCCGGCCCTGGCCGCTAGTTCGGCCAGCGAGAGGTTACGCTCCAACCTCAGCGCCCGCACGCGCCGGCCGACGCGGATGTCGGCATCGTCCTTCGATCTTGTCGCCGCTTCGTCAAGAATGTCCATGCAATGGTCCTCGTTTTCTTTCCCCCGGTGCGGCGCAGCGCCGCCTGGCTCCCCCTTCTCCCCTTGTGGGAGAAGGTGGATCGGCGCGATAGCGCCGAGACGGATGAGGGGTGTTCCAGCGGAATGAGACGCTGGCTTTCCCTGGAACACCCTTCATCCGGCCGCTTCGCGGCCACCTTCTCCCACAAGGGGAGAAGGGGGAGTCCGTGCCGCTCAACCCCCAGCCTTCACTTTCTCGAACATCTTCGCCATATCGTCGTTCTGCTTCATCGGGCCGGTGAAGATGGTGGTCTTCAGCATCACCTCCGGATCCGCCGGCAGCTGCAGCTTGTCCAGCTCGTCCTTCGACACGCCGGCGAAGGCGGTCGAGAGCGAGCTGCCATAGCCGTAGGACTGGATCAGGAACTTGCCCGAGTCGGCGTCGAGCCGGCTGTTGATGAAGTCATAGGCGAGATCGACGTTCTTGGCGTCCTTGAGCATGACGAAGCCGCAGGCCCAGGTCAGCATGCCTTCCTTCGGCTTCATGAACTCGACCGGCACGCCCTGCTTCTTCAGCGAGGTGGCGGACGCGTTCCAGGTCATGGCGGCGACCAGTTGGCCGCTTGCCAGCGCCTGCTCGACCGAGGTCATGTCGGTGGTGTAGCTCGACAGAAGCGGCCGCTGCTCGCGCAGTTTTGCCGCCACCTTGTCCATCTGGTCCGGCGTCATGTCGAAGGGGTTCACACCGGCGAGAAGTGCTGCGACGATCGGCGTGTCATGGACCGCATCGATGGTCGCCATGCGGCCGGCATATTGCTTGTCCCACAAAAGGTTCCAGCTCGCCTCGGGGTTCTTCACCAGATCGGTGCGGTAGAGGATCGAAGTGTTGCCCCAGTCCCAAGGCACCATCCACACCTTGCCGTCGCCGGCCTGCAGGTCGGGCAGGTTCTTGAACACCGGGAAGATCGAATCCCAGTTCTTGATGCGCTTGGTGTCG
>RXJA01000159.1 GCA_003963455.1 Hyphomicrobiales bacterium | reverse complement strand
GAAGCGACGCTGGCCTACGCGCTCGCCGGCTATAGCTGGCAGCACTTCAAGCTCGATGCTCCGGCACCGCTCGACGTCGACTGGGGCTCCAGCGGTTTCTCGGTGGGCGCTGGCCTGGAAACGGCCGTGTCGGACAAGATGACCGTCGGCATCGAATACCGCTACTCGCAGTTCGCCAAGGAAGACTTCTCGGACGAATTCCCGATCCAGAGCGGGCTCGTGACCTCGACGCCATCCTTCCACACCGTGCGCATCGACGCCAAGTACAAGTTCAACTAAGCAAAGGCCTCCAGCCAAAGCAGAAAAGCCCGCCAAATGGCGGGCTTTCTTTTTGCGGGCCTGCGGCGCTCGCGCCACGACCGCAGCCATCAGATTGCAGACATCGACCAATCTGCGAGCGGCATTGTCAACTGCGCCGCCATCGGACGCACCCGAGTTGCCGGGGAGGCTCTCATACCACCTTCTTCCCCCGCTTGCCGCCATGCGCCTCCACGGCCTTCCCGACGGCACGCTTCAGTTCGTCCTTGATCTCGACCGTCTCGGCCATCAGCGTCTCGATCTTGAGGAATTCGAGCACGCGGTATTTCGAGACATTGGGCCGGATCAGGATGTCCGGCGGGTGCTGCCGGAGTTTGTTGGCGATGATCGACTGCATCATCAGCTGCGTTGCGCCATACATCAGGTCGACGGTGGTCGGATGCCTGCGCTCTGCCTCGCTCGGCGCGCCCACGACATCGACTGCGATGATGATGTCGGCTTCCTTCTCGATGAGGTCGAAAGGCACCGGGTTATAGATGCCGCCGTCGATCAGCACGCGACCCTCGCGCGTCACCGGGCGGAAGACCGCCGGAATGGCCGCCGATGCGGCAAGCGCCGAATGCAGGTCGCCTTCCGCAAACACCGCAAGGCTGTGGCCGAAATAGTCGGTCGCGGTCACCTTGAGCGGAATCTTCAGCGCCTCGAACGTCCGCGGGATCGCCTCGGGCAGGAAGGCCTTCAGGATGCGCTCGATGTTGAACTGGCCGACGCGGATGCCGCCCTGCATGGCCTCCGCGATCGTGCCCGGCCGCGAACGCCACATGCGCGCCGCCACTTCGGCCCGGCTGCCGAGGATCGATCGGGCATAGTCATGAATCTCCGCGCCCGTCATGCCAGACGCCATGCCGGCGCCCATGATGGCGCCGATGGACGAGCCGGCGATCGCCGCCGGCGTGATGCCGAGTTCATCGAGAGCCTCGATGATATGGATATGCGCGAGACCGCGCGCGCCGCCGCCGCCAAACGCAACCCCGAAGGTCGGGCTCATCCCTTGCCGCCTCCCGCCACCTGCACCAGCGGCGGGCCGATGACCATGACGGCGGGATCGGCCGACAGAAGCCTCCTCGCCGCCGCCTTGACGTCGGCCAGCGTGACCGCATTGATGAGCGCGGCGCGCCGCTTCATGTAGTCGATGCCAAGCTTGTCGACCTGTAGCTCGACCAGGGTCGCGGCAATGGAGCTGGAGGAATCGAGATTGTTGATGGCGTAGGCGCCGATCAGGTATTTCTTGATCGCCGCAAGCTCTTCCTCTGTGGGGCCTGTCTCAGCCATGTCCTTCACCACCTGGCGCACGATCGAAAGTGTTTCGGCGGCGCGGTCGGAGCGCGTCGCCGTCGTCACCAGCAATGAGTGGGAGTGCTCATTGTCGACGAGATCGGAACTGACGCCATAGGCAAGGCCGCGCTTCTCGCGCACCTCCGAGAAGAGCCGGGAGGTGAAGGTCGAGCCGCCAAGGATCTCGTTCATCAGCACCGCGGCAAAGAAATCCGGATCGCTGCGTTTCACGCCCGGCCAGGCGAGCTGAAGCGAGGTCTGCGGCAGGTCGTAATTCACCTCGAGCTGTTGCCCGAGTCGGGGCGTGACATCGGCCACCGGGGCCAGCGTCTGCTTTTCCGGCAGGCCTGCGAACACTTCGTCCAGCTTGTCGCTCAGCGTCGCGGCATCGATGTCGCCGACCACGGCCACATGCAGGCCGTCGCGGGCGAAATTGGCCTTGTGAAAGGCCCTGATGTCATCAGCGGTGATGGCGTTCAGGCTCGCCTTCGTCCCCTGATCGGAACGCGAATAGGGATGCTCGCCATAGATGGCGCGCAGCCAGCGCTGCTGCGCCACCGTGTTCGGATCGCGCTCGTTGGCGAGGATGCCGGAGAGCACCTGGGCCCGGATACGGTCGATCGGCGCCTGGTCGAAGCGCGGTCGGTCGACGGCGAGTTTCAGAAGGTCGAAAGCCTCGTTCTTCTCCTGCGAGAGCATGCGCATCGTGCCATAGGTGCCGTCGCGCGCGGCCTGGAAACTCATCTCGGCGCCGGCATCGTCGAGCTTCTGCTGGAAGGCATCGCTGTCGAGGTCGCCGGCACCTTCGTCGAACAGGCCGGTCATCAGATTGACGAGCCCCTCCTTGCCGGCCGGATCCTGCGCGCTGCCGCCGTCGAAGACGAAGCGGATGGCGATCAGCGGGATCGAATGGTCCTCCACCAGCCATGCGGTGATGCCCTGCTTCGACTTCACCTCCTGGATGTTCATCTCCGCGCGGGCCGCAAGCGCCGGCAGGAGCAGGAAAAACAGGGCGAAGCAAAGGATGGCGACGGCGCGATAGACGCGCCCTCCCTCTTCCCTTGCGGGAGACGCAAAGCTGTCCGTGCGGCTAAGAACCATGCTCATCGTCAATTCCCCGCCTGTTGCTGCGGCAAGAGATAGCCGGTGGTCGAACGATCGAGCACCAGGTATTGGGCGGCGACCGCCTTGACCTCGTCGGCGGTGACCTTACGAATGCGGTCCGGCCATTCCTCGACATCCTTGACGTTGCCGCCGGTGGCGAGCGTGGAGCCATACATGTTGGCCATGTCGTCCTGCTTGTCGCGGGCAAAGATCATGGAGCGTATATAGCGGGTCTTGGCCCGCTCCAGCTCGTCGTCGCTTACGCCGTCCTTGACGATGCGGGCGATCTCGGCATCGACCGCCGCCTCGACATCGGCAAGCTTGGCGTCGCCGCGCGGCGCGCCATAGACGGTGAAGTTCGTGGCATCGAGCATCGTGCCCTGGAAATAGGCCGCGGCCTCGGAGGCGATCCCCTGCTTGACCACGAGCTCCTGGTACAGCCGGCTGCGGTTGCCGCCGCCGAGGATCTCGGCCAGCAGGTCGAGCGCCTCGGCCTCGCCGGGCTTGGCCGTGTGATAGGATGGCACAACCCATTGGGTCGAAAAACTCGGTACCGAAACGCGCGCGTCTGTGAGCGTCACTGTCCGCTTGGTGTTCTGCTCCGGTTCGACCGGGCGGATGCGAGGCGGCAGATCCGGGCCGCGCGCGACCTTGCCATAGGTGCGCTCGGCCATCGCCTTGACGGCATCCGGCTCGACGTCGCCCGCCACCACCAGCACCGCGTTATTGGGCCGGTAGTAGTTATCGTAGAAGGCTTTCGCGTCCGGACGGTTCAACTCTTCCATTTCCTGCATCCAGCCGATCACCGGAATGCGGTAGGGCTGGTTCTGCCAGAGCGTCGCATCGACCTCCTCGTCCAGCACCGCCTGCGGATTGCTGTCGATGCGCGAGCGGCGCTCCTCCAGGATCACGTCGCGTTCGGTCTTGATGACATCGTCGGTCAGGATCAGGTTGCGCATGCGATCGGCCTCGAAGCCCATCATCTCCTCGAGGGCGGAAGGCGGCACCGTCTCGTGGAAGGCGGTATAGTCATAGGAGGTGAAGGCGTTGTTGGAGCCGCCGATCTCGGACACGGCGCGGTCGAATTCGCCGGCGGCATGGTTGGTCGTGGCCTTGAACATCAGATGCTCGAAGAAATGCGCGATGCCGGATTTGCCGGGCGGCTCGTCGGCGCTGCCGATCTTGTACCAGACCATGTGGGTGACGATCGGTGCGCGATGATCCGGGATGACGACAACTTCCATGCCGTTGTCGAGCAGGAAGTCCTTGACCTCGCCATCCTCGGCGGCGCGGGCAGGAGCAACCGCCATAAGCGCCAGCGCGCCGGTGAGAAGCGCTGCGCGCAGCCGTCTGGTGCCTAATGTCATCAAATGCTCCGGTTCGGTCTTGCGACGATAGGCAAGGTTTCCAGACGAGGCAAAGTTAATTGTTCGTCATTTTCGAGGCGCGACTAGAGCAATCTAAAAACCGCTGCGCACTTTTGGGCGACATGCATTAGTTGGCTTCGATGAAACGGATAACCGTTTCTCCGTAATTACGCTCGTCCATCACGGAAAAACCGGCGCCCGGCGAGAACGGCGCCGAGGCTGCCTCCTCGACGACGCAAAGCGCGCCGGGCAGAAGCCAGCCGCCGGCCTTGGCCGAGCGTAGCGCGCGCTCGCCGAGCCCCTTGCCATAGGGCGGATCGGCGAAGATCAGGCCAAAGGGCGAGATCGTGCCGGCTTCGCCGAGATGCGTGGCGTCACGGCGGAAGATCTTGGTGCGGCCCGTGAGCCCATAGGCTTCGACATTTTCGCGGATCAGGCCGCGCCCCTCGGTCGATTCCTCGATGAAGACGCAGTAGGAGGCGCCGCGCGACAAAGCCTCCAGCCCGAGCGCGCCCGTGCCGGCGAAGAGGTCGAGCACGCGGCCGCCCTCCAGCTTGTCGGCATGGCGATGCGCCAGGACGTTGAACACCGCCTCGCGGGTGCGGTCGGTGGTCGGGCGGATGGCGTTGCTTTTGGGCGTCGCCAGCGGACGCCCGCGGAACTCACCGCCGACGATCCGCATTGCCGCCCCTCTTCGGACCACGCGGGCGATCGCCGCCATCGCCTTCGGGGCGCTCGCCACGGGGCTTGCCGAACGGTTTCGCGCCCGGCTTGCCCTTGCCGCCCGGCTTGTAGGATGCCTTGCGCGCCTTCGCTTCGGCGGCCCTGGCGGCGTCGGCTTCCGCCCTGCCCTTGCCGATCGGCCGGGCACCCGGCGCCATCCAGACATTGGCCTTGCGCTGGCCCGGCGGCTCGATCGGCCGCTGCTCGCGCTCGGATTTTTTCCCGCCGAAACGGGGCTTGTCGCCAAACCCACCGCGTGGCTTGTCGCCGAAACCGCGGTCGGATTTCGGGCCGCGTTCGCCAAACGCCCTGTCCGACCCAAACGCCCTGTCCGGTTTCGTCGAGAGCTTGCTCAGCGCCTCGTCGCGGCTGTCTTCGCGGCGCTTGCGCGCCTTGATCAGACCGCCCTCGCCGATCGGCCGACGATCGCCGTCGCGCGTGAATTTCGGCCGGTCGGCCTCTTCGCGGCGCGGTCCGCCGCCCCGGACGGGCTTGTTGGAAAACGGCTTTTGGATCTCGGCATCGAAATTGGCGCCGGATTCCTCGATCAATCGCTCGCCGAGCTGCTCGCGCAGCACCCGGCCCTTGATCTCCAGCACATGGCCCTCGGGAAGGTCCTCGAGCTGGAACGGACCATAGGAGATGCGGATCAGCCGCGTCACGTCGAGGCCGAGCGCACCGAGGATGTTTTTCACCTCGCGATTCTTGCCTTCGCGCAAGCCCAGGGTCAGCCAGGCATTCGTGCCCTGCTCGCGGTCCAGCGAAGCCTCGATGGAACCGTAAAAGACGCCGTCGACGGCAATACCCTCGCGCAGGCCGGCAAGCGCGCTCTCCTCGACCTTGCCGTGGACACGCACGCGATAGCGCCTGAGCCAGCCGGTGGCCGGCAGTTCGAGCACACGCGACAACCCGCCGTCATTGGTGAGCAGCAACAAGCCCTCGGTGTTGATGTCGAGCCGGCCGATCGTCATCAATCGCGGCAGGTCGGACGGCAGCACGTCGAAGACGGTCTTGCGGCCTTCCGGATCGCGATTGGTGGTGACGACCCCCGCCGGCTTGTGGAACAGGAAGAGACGCGTGCGCTCGATCGGCGGGATCTCGGTGCCGTCGAGATGGATGACGTCGTTGGCGCTGACGTTGAAGGCTGGCGAGTCCAGCACCTTGCCGTTGACCTTGACGCGGCCGGCCGCGATCAGTTCCTCGGCGTCGCGGCGCGAGGCGATGCCGGCGCGCGCCAGCCGCTTGGCGATGCGCTCGCCGATCTCCGGCGCGGCTTCCGAGGGACGCGGCCGTGGCTTGAAGCCGCCTTCCGGCTTCCTTGCGGTGCTGTCGCGCGGCGGACGATCGCTGAAATCGCGCTTCGGGCGGTCGGCAAAATCGCGTGCCGGGCGATCGCCGAACTCGCGCTTGGGGCGGTCGAAGCGTCGCTCGCCCTCGGCGGCCACCGGCCGGTCGCCACGCGGTGTATAAGGCTTGCGGTCCTCACGCTTCTCGAAGGGCTTGCCGTCGGGGCGCGGCCCCTTGCGGAACGGGCGTTCGCCTTCGGCGGTCATCGGCCGATCCCCGCGCGGCGCATAAGGCTTGCGGCCCTCGCGCTTTTCGAAAGGCTTGCCGTCGGGGCGCGGCCCCTTGCGGAACGGGCGCTCGTCTTCGGCGGCCATCGGCCGGTCTCCGCGCGGCGCGTAAGGCTTGCGAGCCTCGCGCTTCTCGAAGGGCTTGCCGTCGCGCGGCGGACCTTTGCGGGACGGCCTGTCACCACGCTCGGCGCCTTCGGCGGCCATCGGCCGCTCGCGCTTTGCGAACGGCTTCCTGGCGCCGTAGGCCGGCTTGCCGCCTCGCGGGCCAGCCGGTTTCGAGCCGCCCTTGCGCGGCCCGCGTGAAGATTTCTTGTCGTCGTCCATTACTTTGCTCGTCTTCGCCTGCTACAGCGCCGCGCGCCCTTTCGGACGCCGAACGCAGGCAGTGTCATCTTGATTTTGCGCATCCAGCGGCGCGGCAAAAACCGATTCCGGTTTTCAGGGTCTCGCGCTAGATAACAGGATCACCCCCGGGTGGCGAGGAGTAATCGGAATGGAAACCGCTTGAAACGACCGGATTTCATGGCCCTGGCGCTTGAAGAGGCCGAGGCGGCGGCCGGCCGCGGCGAAGTGCCGGTCGGCGCGGTGATCGTCAGCGGCAACACGGTGATCGCGAAAGCAGGCAACCGTACACGCGAGCTCGCCGACCCGACGGCGCATGCCGAGATGCTGGCGATCCGCGAGGCCTGCCGGAAGCTCGCCAGCGAGCGTCTCACCGGCCACGACCTCTATGTGACGCTGGAGCCTTGCGCCATGTGCGCCGGCGCGATCTCCTTCGCCAGGCTGCGGCGGCTCTATTTCGGCGCCGCCGACGAGAAAGGCGGCGCGGTGGTCAACGGCACGCGCTTCTTCGCCTCGCCCACCTGCCACCATGCGCCGGACATCTATCCGGGGATCTGCGAGAGCGCCGCCGCCCTCATCCTCAAGGATTTCTTTCGGGAGAGGCGGGAAATCTAAGGCCTTACAGGCCGAGCCAGTCGAACCAGCCGCCCTTCTTGCCTTCCGCCTGCGCCTTGAGCCGGCGCTCCTTCTTGTATTCATCCTCGCCGAGCTCATTCTGCGGCGCGGTGGCGGCGGCCTGGCGATAGGCAAGCGGGGGCTCGCTCAGATATTT
>RXJA01000025.1 GCA_003963455.1 Hyphomicrobiales bacterium | reverse complement strand
CTTGCAGGTCGATCCTTCGATGTGCCACCAGCCCTCGGTGATCCAGCCGGCCTTGGCGCGATAGCCGATGCCGACGCCCACCAGATTTTGCGTTGCGTTGCAAACGCGGAAGTCGGCCCGGGCCGGCGAGGTCGCGGCTATCGCGAAAAATCCCGCGCCGATGATCAGCAACGGCACGGCCAGGCGCTTGCGCAACCGGCCGGTAAAACCCATCGCAGATCCCCTTGCGAACCACATTTGCATCTCTCGAAGCCCCTTTTCAGCAAACTCCGGTCGCATGTCAACGCGCCGTTTTGTTCAAATCCAATCGATTTAGAAGGGCCCGTCGCGCAAATTCTCCCGCCATCGGGGATTTTTTGCGGAAACCTTGGCCAAACAACGGCATTGCGCCGGCATCCTCTTCGTGGAATGACGATACCATAGCAGCCGCCACCCCCTTTTCAGCCGATGACCCGATCCACAGTTTTCACGCCATTCGACATTGTCGAGGGCGACCGCAAGAAAGGCGTCGTGCTTCTCGCCGATCACGCCCGCCGCGATCTGCCGGAGGAATATGGCAGCCTCGGTTTGCCGGCGTCCGAGTTCGACCGCCATATCGCCTATGACATCGGCGTCGAGACAGTGACGCGCGAGCTTGCGGCAGCGCTCGACGCGCCGGCGGTGCTGGCCGGCTTCTCGCGGCTTTTGATCGATCCCAACCGGGGCGAGGACGATCCGACCATGATCCGTCAGCTCTATGACGGCACGGTGGTGCCTGGAAACTATCCGATCGCCGGGGAGGAGCGCGAGCGGCGGCTCGATCGCTTCTACCGCCCCTATCACGACGCCGTCGGCGCGATGATCGCTTCCGTCGCGCATGCCTCGGGCAAGGCGCCGTTCATCTTCTCCGTCCATTCCTTCACGCCGGCGATGCAGGGCTTTGTCCGTCCTTGGCATGTCGGCGTGCTCTGGGACCGCGACGACCGCGTGGCGCGGCCGCTGATCGACATGTTGGCTGAGGACAAATCCATCGTCGTCGGCGACAACGAGCCCTATGACGGCGCGTTGCGCGGCGACACCATGTTCCGCCATGCCATCGTCAACGGCTATGCCCATGCGCTGATCGAAATCCGCCAGGACCTGATCGCCGACCACGCCGGGGCGCTTGCCTGGGCCGAGCGGCTGGCGCCCATCGTTGACGCCATCGACCGCCGTGCCGATATACACGAGGTGAAGATGTTCGGCTCGCGCACCGGGCCGGTATGAAGGCCGCAAGACTGGGAGTTCCCAAATGACCGAGCTCAGCGACGACCAGAAGCGCGACTTCGAGGCGGCCGCTTTCCGCCGGCTGGTGGAGCATTTGCGCGAACGCGGCGATGTCCAGAATATCGACCTGATGAACCTCGCCGGCTTCTGCCGCAACTGCCTGTCCAACTGGTATCGCGAGGCCGCTGAAGCCGAAGGCGTGGCGCTGTCGAAGGACGCTGCGCGCGAGATCATCTACGGCATGCCCTATGCCGAATGGCAGACGCTCAACCAGACCGAGGCTTCCGCGGCCAAGAAGGCCGAGTTCGAGGCGAAGCGCCCGAAGGATCACTGAGGTCTCATATGGCTCGCCCCTGCGGCTTCGTCATTCTAGAGTCTGCGCGCGTCGCTTCGCTCCTTGCTCCGCCCGTGGATGACGAACGGAGAGGCGCTTCTGCGAACCTCCAAAGCTGCAGCCTGCCACGCACGACGCTGGCTCCTCGGTCGCGCCCTTGGTCCAAGCACTTCCTCGACGCGGTGCTTGACTACAAATTGAATCGATCTAATTTGCCGCGCAAAGCGATTAGCGCAGCGGAATTCAGACCATGAGCGTGAAAACCACGATGCAGGCCGCGACGCGCGGCCGCTGGGCCGTGGCCGGCATCTTCCTCGCCAATGGCTTCCTGACTGGCAGTTGGGCGCCGCAGATACCGGTCTTCCTGACCCGGCTGGAGATCACTAAATTCACGCTCGGCCTGCTGATCCTCCTGTTCGGCGTCGGCGCGGTCATGGCCATGACCTGGTGCGGCCATCTCATCTCCAGGCATGGCTCGCGCACCGTGACCCGGCTGTTCGGCATCTGCGGCAGCTTCGGCCTTCTCATCGTGGCGCTCGCGCCCAACGTGCCGCTGGCGGCCATCGCCATGCTCATCTTCGGCGGCTCGATCGGCGGCATGGATGTCGCGATGAACTCGAATGCGGTGGTGGTGGAAAGAAAGCTCTCTCGCGCGATCATGTCGTCCTCGCATGGCTTCTGGAGCCTCGGCGGCTTCGCCGGCGGCGCCCTTGGCGGCTACTCGATCCAGAATTACGGCTATCTCGCCCATGCCGTCGCGGTCACGATAATCGCCTTTGCCGTCATCGCCTTTGCGATTGGCTATCTGATCGCCGAGGACCGGCCACAGGCGGTCGAGCATCGGAAATTCACTCTGCCGCGGCACGCGACCGTCTATCTGGTCGGGCTGATGGCGCTGCTCACCATGGTCTCGGAGGGCGCGGTGCTCGACTGGGCGGCGCTGTTCCTGCACCAGGAGCTGGGCGCTGATCTCGCGGTCGCCGGTCTCGCCTACGCGGCCTTCTCCGGCGTCATGGCGCTGATGCGCTTCCTTGGCGACGGTGTGCGCAACCGCTTCGGCGCGGTGTCGACCTTGCGCGGCTCGGCGCTCGTCGCGGCCGCCGGCATGCTGGTCGCCGGCCTCTCGCCCTCGCCCTATCTCGCCATCGCCGCCTTTGCCTTTTGCGGCTTCGGCATCGCCAACATGGTGCCGATCCTGTTCTCGGCCGGCGGCAACCAGGAAGGCATGTCTTCCGGCACCGGCATGAGCGTCGTCACCACCATGGGCTATTCCGGCATATTGGTCGCCCCGTCGGCGATCGGCTTCGTCGCCGAGCATTCCAGCTTCGGGCCGATCTTCATCGCGCTGTCCGGGCTGCTGGTCATCGTGCTTTTGATGGCGGGCCTCGCTCACCGGGCCGAGTTCGCTCCCGAGCCGGATGGATTTCAGGTCGGATCGACCTGAAATCGTCCGGCTCTAGGATCAGGGAAATAGAGCATGATGTCGTCCGAAAACCGCTTCGCACGTTTCGGCATCATGCTCTAGCTGGCACCGGCCGAATAGCGCTTCAGCTCCTCATGCAGGAAATCCGCCACGCGGCGGATGCGCATGCTGGTGCGCACGTCGCGATGCATGGCGAGCCACACGGGCAGGACCGGCAAGGGCAGGCTCGGCAGCACGATCTCGATCATCGGATCGCGCTCGGCCAACGGACGCTGGCCAAGGCCGATCCCGTTCCCGGCCCGCACTGCTTCCCACAACACGATCTGGTTGTCGGTCCTGAAGCGGAAGCTGCCGCGGCTGACCGGGATGCCGAAGGCGGTGAAGCCGCGGATGATCTCGTCGCTGCGGTCGAATCCGACCAATGCGTGATCGGCGAGGTCGCCGGGTTGGGTCGGGCGGCCATGCCGGACTAGATAGGACGTTGACGCGCAGGCGCAGAGCGCAATGTCGGTGACCTTGCGCGCCACCAGTTCGTTCTGCGCCGGCCTGACCATGCGGATGGCGATGTCGGCATCGCGGCGCAACAGGTTCTCGACCTGGTTCGAGGCGACGATCTCGACCTCGATGCCGGGCTCCTCCTCGCCGAGACGCGCCATCATCTGCGGCAGCACATAGGCGGCGACCACCTCCGAGGCGGCGATCCGCACCGTGCCCTCGATCGCCTCGACCGACCCCAGCGCCAGCAGCGAGAATGAATTGGCCTGCTCGCTGACGGCCCGGCCACGCTCATAGAGGGTGCTGCCCGCCTCGGTCAGCTCGTAACCACGCCGCCCGCGCCGGAACAGCGTGACGCCGAGCGCCGCTTCCAGTTCGGCGATGTGGCGGCCGAGCGTCGGCTGGCTGGCGGCGAGCCTGCGCGCGGCGCCGGACAGGCTGCCCGTCTCGGCGACCGCGACGAAACTCTTGATCAGGTTCCAGTCGAACTCCTTCATTCATTTTTGAATAACAGATCGCCGATCTCAGTCAATTTCAATTCGCGGATGAAGGCATCAGATTGCAGGGGCAAGCGCAAACAACGGAGAGAACAAATGACCAAGATCGCAATCCTCGGCGCCAATGGCCGGCTCGGCCGCGTGGTCGGCAAGGCTTTCATCGATGCCGGCTTCGACGTCCGGGCCGTCACCCGCACCGGCAAGGTGCCGGCGGAACTCAAGGGCGCCACTGCAATTGCCGGCGACGCGCTGGACCGCGAGTCGCTGATCCGCGCAACGCTAGGCGTCGACATCGTCTTCAACGGCCTGAACCCGATCTACACCGATTGGGGCAAGTGCATGCCCATGGCCGAGAACGTCATGGCCGCCTGCCGCGCGAATGGCGCTCTGCATCTCTTCCCGGGTACGGTCTACAATTACGGCTCACCGATGCCGCGGGTAGTCACCGAGGCGACGCCGTTCCACCCGACCACCGAGAAGGGCCGCATCCGCTGCGCCATGGAAGACCTGTTCCGTGGCGAGGCCGAAGCCGGCCGGGTGCGCACCATCGTGCTCAGGGCAGGCGACTTCTTCGGCGGCACGGGCTCAGGCTCCTGGTTCGACCTCGTCGTCGCCGCCAAGATCGCCAAGGGCGTCTACACCGCGCCCGGCCCGGCCGACCTGACGCATGAATGGGCTTACCTGCCAGACTTTGCCGTCGGCTTTGTCGGCCTGGCGAAGAACCTCGACAAGCTCGGCTTCTACGAAGCCATCAACTTCCCCGGCCATGCCATTACCGATCTCGACATCAAGGCCGCCGCCGAGAAGGCGCTGAACCGCAAGCTGAAGCTCTCCTTCATGCCCTGGTGGGTGCTGCGCGCCGGCAGCCCCTTCGTGGCGATGTGGCGCGAGATCGTCTCGATGTCCTATCTGCGCTTCGAAGCGCACCGGCTGGTCTCGACGCGGCTGGAAGAGGTCATCGGCGAAATCCCGCACAGCCCGCTCGACCAGGCGGTGAAGGAAGCGCTGCGGGATATCGGTATCGCCATGGAACCCGTTCGCCGGGCCGCCTGATCAGATCCTGCCCATCAGCAAAAGCACCAGCAGCACGATCAGGACGACGCCAACGATCCCGGACGGCCCGTAACCCCAGGACCGCGAATGCGGCCATGCCGGCACGGCGCCGATCAGGATCAGGATCAGGATGATGATGAGAAGCGTGCTGATCGTCATGGAAACCCTCGCCTTCTGATTGAAACCGAGGGGACAATGCAAAAGCCGCCGGGTAGTTCCGGGCGGCTTTTTCGTTGGGCTTGGGAAATCGCTCTATTCCGCCGCCTTCGGGAACGCCTCCGCCGGCCCGGCGCCCGACTTGCTGGCCGGCTCGTCGGTCGTGACCTTGCCCTTGCCACTGCGGAACAGGCGGCCGAACCAGCCGCGCCGTTCGCCGGGCTTCACCTTGGCGCGGGTGAACACCATCAGCATCGAAGGCGTCACCACCAGCGTCAGCAACGTGGCGAAGGACAGGCCGAAGACGATCGCCGAGGACAGCGAAATCCACCATTGCGTCGACGGCGCGTTGATCGTCGTCTCGTGATGGAAGATTTCGAGGCCTAGGCCGAAGGCGATCGGCAGCACGCCGAGAATGGCCGACACCGCCGTCAGCACCACCGGACGGGCACGCTCGCGGCAGGTCTGCAGCACCGCGTCCATCTTGTCCCAGCCCTCTTCGCGCAGCCGGTCATAGGTGTCGATGAGCACGATGTTGTTGTTCACCACCACGCCGGCGAGCGCGATCACGCCGATGCCCGACATGACGATGCCGAAGGCCTCGCCTGTCAGAAGCAATCCGAGGAACACGCCGATCGTCGCCATGACCACGCAGGACAGCACGAGCCACACGCTGGTGAACTTGTTGAACTGCGCCAGCAGCACCAGGAAGATCAGGAAGATCGCGGCACCAAAGGCCTTACCGAGGAAGGCGCTGGCTTCCGCGCTGTCCTCGTTGGAGCCGGCCAGCTTCCAGCGGATACCGCTGCCGAGATCCATCTCGGCGACGGCCTTGGTGACCTGCTCCTGCACCGCCGCCACCTGCGCTCCGGCGCTGACATTGGCCTGCACCACCACGGTGCGCGCACCGTCGATGCGGTTCAGGATACCGACCGTCGGCTCGGGCTTCCTGACGACGAAGTTCGAAATCGGCACCGATCCTTGCGAGGTCTGCACACGAAGCTCGTCGAGCGTCGAGAGCGTGCGCCGATCCTCCGGCAGCCGCAGCCGGATGTCGACCGCGTCGTCGGCGCCGGCCGGCCGGTACTCCGAGAGCTTGAGGCCGTTGGTCACCAGTTGCACCACCGTGCCGACCGAAGTCGGGCTGATGCCGTATTGCGCCGCCTTGGCGCGGTCGACCTCGAGCGCCCAGTCGACGCCGGGCGGTGGCAGGCCGTCCGAAATGTCGATGACGTTGGGAATCTTGGCGATGCGTGCCGCGACCGCGCGCGCCTTGTCGTCCAGCCCGGCCGGATCGGCGGCCGACAGCCGGATCTGGATCGGCTTGCCAGTCGGCGGGCCGGCTTCCGGAACGCGCACTTCGACATCGACGCCGGGAATGCCCGCCATCACGCCGCGCAGGTCGTCGAGGATCTGGTTGGCGGACTTGCGCTCGCGCCAGTCGACGAATTCGTACTGGATCACGCCGACGACGTCTTCCGGGATGTCCTGGCCGCCTTGCGTCTTGCCGACGCGCGTATAGACCGACTTCACGCCGGGCCAGCCGAGCAGCCGGTTCTCCGCCGTCTTCGTCGCCGCGTCCATTTCCGCCAGAGAGAGATTGCCGCGGGCATGCACGTAGAGCAGGCCGTAATCCGGTTCGACGCTCGGGAAGAACTCGACGCCGGCGCCATATTTCGAATAGGCGAAGCCGACGCCGACCAGCAGGCCCACCGTGAGCAGGATGACGGTGATCGGGAAGCGCACCGCCTGCTTGACCACGGCCATGTACCAGCCGTCGCGGTTGCCCTCCTCGTGATGCTCCGGCGCCTTGGCGAAGATCGCGCCCAAGGTCGGCGCGAAGACCAGCGCGTAGAGCATCGAGGCCGACAGCGTCACGATCAGCGTGATCGGCATGTATTTCATGAAGTCGCCGATGATGCCGGGCCAGAACAGCAGCGGCGAGAAGGCGGCGATGCGCGTCATCGTCGCGGCGATGACCGGGCCCGCCATGCGCTTTGCGGCCAGCGCGAAGGCGTCGGCTTTGGGCATGCCCTCGCTCATGCGCCGTTCGGCGAATTCAGTGACGATGATGGCGTCGTCCACCAGCATGCCGACCGCCAGGATCAGGCTGAACAGCACGATCATGTTGATCGTGTAGCCCATCATGGCGAGCAGCAGGATGCCCATCAGGAACGACGATGGGATGGCAAGCCCGATGAGCAGCGAGGCCCGCCCCGACAGCGCGTAGAGGATGACAATGAACACCAGGATGACGGCGATCATCACATGGTTCTGCAGGTCGCCGAGCAGTTGGTTGACGAAGACCGACTTGTCCTG
>RXJA01000349.1 GCA_003963455.1 Hyphomicrobiales bacterium | reverse complement strand
CGGCCAGATCGACCAGCCCATGCGCCAGCCGGTCATCGCCCAGGTCTTCGACCAGCCGTTGAGCACGATCAGCCTGTCGCGGATTTCCGGGAAATTGAGCAGCGAGCAGTGCTTCTCGCCGTCATAGGTCATGACGTCGTAGATCTCGTCGGACATGATGGCGACATGGGGATGCTTCTCCAGCCCCTTGACCAGCTTCTCGATCTCGGCCCGCGGGGTGACGCCGCCGGTCGGATTGGCGGGCGAGTTGAGGATGAGCAGCCTGGTCTTCGGCGTGATCAGCGCCAGCGTCTCGTCGGCCGAGAAGGCAAAGCCGTTTTCCTCGCGGATCGGCACCGGGATCGGCGCGGCGCCGGTGAATTCGATCATCGAGCGATAGATCGGAAAGCCGGGATCGGGATAGAGGATTTCCGCACCGGGCTCGCCGAACATCAGGATCGCGGCGAACATGGTCGGCTTGCCGCCCGGCAGGATCATCACATTCTCGGGCGACACCTCGACGCCGGTGGTGGTCAGCGTGCGGCGCACGACCGCCTCACGGGTGGCCAAAAGGCCGTTCGCCGGCGTGTAGCCGTGATGGCCGTCGCGCAGCGCCTTGATCGCCGCCTCGACGATGTGCTGCGGCGTCTTGAAGTCCGGCTGGCCGATGCCGAGGTTGATGATGTCGCGCCCCTGATGGGCAAGCGCGGTGGCCCTGGCGAGCACCGCGAAGGCATTTTCTTCGCCGAGCCGGTCGAAGGCCGCGATCGTGTGGAGCATTTTTCCCGTCCCTGTGGTTCTTTCTGTGAGCGAGCGTTTTTGTGAGCGTCCGCTAGGAAATGTCAACGGATTGGAGTGGTCGGTGTCGGAAGATCTGAAGAATTGGCGGCCGCGCCCACGGCCGGAACGCAAGACGATCGAGGGACGCACCGTCAGGCTCGAGCCGCTGAGCGCGGCAAGGCATGGCGACGGCCTCTACGAGGCATCGTCGGTTTCGGATGTCGGCGGACGTTTCGCCTGGCTGCCCGATTACCCGCCGGAGACCCGCGCCGCCTTCCAGCCGTGGCTCGACAAGGCGGAAGCGAGCGAGGATCCGCTGTTCTTCACCGTCATCGACAAGGCCAGCGGCAAGATCGCCGGGCGCCAGACACTGATGCGCATCGACGCAGCCAACGGCGTCGGCGAAATCGGCAACATCTACTGGGGGCCGCTGATCTCGCGCAAGCCAGCGGCGACCGAGGCGCAGTTCCTGTTCGCGAAGTATCTCTTCGATGATCTCGGCTACCGCCGCTACGAGTGGAAATGCAACAACCGCAACGAGCCCTCGAAGCGCGCGGCGGAACGCTTCGGCTTCAAGTTCGAAGGCATCTTCCGCCAGCATCTTGTGGTCAAGGGTGAAAACCGCGATACGGCGTGGTATTCGATTATCGACAAGGAGTGGCCGGCGCTGCGCAAGTCCTATGAGGCCTGGCTCGATCCGACGAATTTCGATGGCGAAGGCGTCCAGAAGCGGCGGCTGGAGGATTTCCGGGCCGACTTCGGCGCGTAACAGGAGTTCCGCGATGGCGCATGACCAGGGTTCGCATGGACACAGCCATGGCGCCGGCCACGTGCATGGCTCGACCGACAAGAAGCGGGTGCTGATCGCCGCCTGCCTGACGGGCGGCTTCATGGTTGCCGAGGCGCTCGGCGGCCTGCTCACCGGGTCGCTGGCGCTTCTCGCGGATGCTGGGCACATGCTGGCGGACGCCATCGCGCTCGGTCTTGCCTGGTACGCCTTTCATCTCGCCGGACGCCCGGCCACCGGCCGGCTCACCTATGGCTTCGCCCGGGTGAAGACTCTGGTCGCCTACACCAACGGCATCGCCATATTCGTCATCGCGCTCTGGATCGTCTACGAAGCCTGGGGACGGTTGATGGCACCCGCGCCCGTGCTCGGTGGGCCGATGCTGGTGGTGGCGGCGGCCGGTCTCCTGGTCAATATCGCCTCATTCTTCGTACTGCATGGCGGCGACCGCGAGAGCCTCAACATGCGCGGCGCCATCCTGCACGTGCTGGGCGATCTGCTGGGCTCCGCCGCGGCCATTGTCGCCGCCATCATCATCCTGGCGACGGGCTGGACGCCGATCGATCCCGTACTGTCGGTGCTGGTGTCGCTGCTCATCCTGTCGACGGCATGGTCGCTGATGCGCGAGGCCGCCCATGTGCTGCTCGAAGGCGTGCCGGCAAGCCTCGATCGCGACCTGATCGCCAAGGACCTGGAAGCCTCGGTCAAGGGCGTGCGCGAGGTGCACCACATGCATATCTGGTCGCTCGACGGCACCTCCAACATGGCGACGCTGCACGCCTGCCTGAGTGACGGCGTCAATCCGCATGTGGCGGTGAGCGCCATCAAGAAACGGCTTGCCGCCAGGCATGGCATCGATCATGCCACGGTCGAATCCGAATTCGGGCAATGCGCCGACAGCCGTGACGAGCATGACCACCATCACCACGACCATGCGCATGGCGCGCCCGCCGATCGCAGGCACTACCACTGATCACCATTATGACGAAGCCGAACAGTCTCGAAATCGGGAACACCTGCTGATGGATCGTGACACAAGGAATGCGGCGACCGCCGCGGCCGTGATACTGCTGCTGTTCGGTCTTGCCGCCTATTTCCTGCCGGCCATGATGCTGGCCGCGGGCAAGGTATCGACGGTCCTGGCGGCAATCATCGCCGTGATCTTCATGGTCGGGCTGTTCGTCGTCCTATGGCTGCGCGGACGCAGCCAGCGCAAGAAAGGTCTCTGACGATGAGAATTCTGGTTACGGGCGCCGCCGGCATGGTGGGCCGCAAGCTGATCGCGCGGTTGGCCAGGGACGGCGCCTTGCGCGGGCGCAAGATTACCGCGCTCGATCTGCATGACATCGTGGCGCCGCAGGCGCCGGCGTTTGCGGGCGTCGACGTCTCGATCCACACCGGCGACCTTTCGGCGCCCGGCGCCATGGCTGCTCTGGTGGCTTCCCGCCCGGATGTGATCTTCCATCTGGCCGGCATCGTGTCGGGTGAGGCAGAAGCCAATTTCGATCTCGGTTACCGGGTCAATCTCGACGGCACGCGCGCGCTGTTCGACGCCGTGCGGCTGGCGGCGTTCGCGCCGCGCCTGGTCTTCACCTCGTCGATCGCCGTATTCGGCGCGCCGTTTCCCGATGTCATTCCGGACGAATTCCACCCGACGCCGCTCACATCATACGGCACGCAGAAGCAGATGAGCGAAGCGCTGCTTGCCGACTATACGCGGCGCGGCTTCTTCGACGGCATCGGCATAAGGCTGCCGACGATCTGCGTACGCCCCGGCAAGCCGAACAAGGCGGCGTCGGGCTTCTTCTCCGGCATCATCCGCGAGCCGCTCGCCGGGCAGGAGGCCATCCTGCCGGTGCCGCGCTCGGTGCTGCACACCCATGCCAGCCCGCGCTCGGCGGTCAATTTCCTCATCCATGCGGCGGAGATCGACGGCCAAGCGGTCGGACCGCGCCGCAACCTCACAATGCCCGGCGTCGCCGTCACGGTCGGCGAGCAGATCGAGGCGCTGGAGCGCATTGCCGGCGCCGAGGTGGCGAAGCGGATCCGCGAGCAGCCCGACGAGACCATCTGGGCGATCGTCAAGGGCTGGCCGACACGGTTCGAGGCGCGCCGGGCGAGGGAACTCGGCTTTGCCGCTGAAAGCAGCTTCGACGAGATTATCCGCGCTCATATCGAGGATGAGCTGGGCGGGAAGATCGCATAGTCTCCAGGGCAGGTTTCAGGTGCCGGCCTCTTGAAGCACGAAGCGTTTGAACAGCTTCGCCTTGTGGGGGAGTTCGATCTCCGAGGAATAGTTCAGATAGTAGTCGTAGCCTATGTGGACGGATCGCTGCGAGAGACGCACAAGACTTGCGTCTTCCGAGACTTGGCCGACAAGCGAAGAAAAGAACAGGCCGATGCCGTGCCCGTCCACGACCGCTCTGCGCAGCGCGTGGGAGTCGCTCAACCGCTGCGCGTCGAGGTGCCTCGGCGAGACCCCTTCCAGCCTGAACCACTCGTGCCAATGGGCAATATCGAATTCATAGAACAGCCGGTGCGTGGCAATTTGCGCCGGTGATAGCGTTTCCGCCCCGATCCGGGAGAGCAGGGCGCGGGAGGCCACCGGTGTCAGGCTTCCGTCGAGAAGCTTGACTTTGTCGACACCTGGCCACCGGCCTTCACCCCAGTTTATGCCGATGTCAATTCGTTCTCGGCGATGGTCGACCGGATGGTAGGAGTGATGAAGGCGAACGTCGATCTCGGGATGTCTGGCGATGAAGCGCATCAGGCGCGGCGTCAGCCATTGCGAGGAGAAATAAGGCGCGACGCTGACATTGAGGATCTGCCGGTCTCCGCTGCCTGCAATTCCGGCTACGGTCGCTTCGATATCCTCGAATGCGCGATAGACGCTGCCGAACAGCAGCTCTCCGGCATCCGTGAGCCTGTTCGACGCGCCGCTGCGAGCGATCAAGTCCACCCGCAACTGATCCTCCAGCCTTTTGACCTGACGGCTGACGGCGGCCTGGGACACTCCAAGGTCGATGGCGGCGCGTGAGAAGCTGAGCGTTCGAGCGACAGCCTCGAATGCTCTCAGCGCCGAGAGAGGCGGAAGTTTGCGGGGCACCGCGCTATTACCTTTGGTTATAGCTTCAGAGATTTTCTCATTTGATTGTCAGCATCTCATGCCATCAGGGTGAGCCATCTTCAAGATGGATCAAAATCATGAAAGCCATTCGAAAGAGTTCCGCCGAGATCGAAAAGGGTGGCCTGCCGGTTCTGATGCTGAGCGAAGCGGATGTGAAGGCGCTTCTCGACCCGCTGCAGTTGCTCGATGCGCTGGCTGAAGGGTTTCGCGATCTCTCGGCTGGGTTGATCCAAGCGCCCGAACGCCCCGAAATCATCGTGCCGCAGAAGGGATTCTCGCTTGCCATGCCCGCTTGGCGGGCTGGAATGAGCATCGCTGTGAAAGTCGTGAACGTCTTCGAAGAAAATCTCGATATCGGCCTTCCCAACCACCTGGCAACGATCAACCTGTTCGATCCTGGCACTGGCGCGCCTCAATGCGTCATGGACGGTACCTACATCACAGCCATACGCACGGCAGCGTCGGCTGTGCTGTCGGTGCGGGAATTGTCGCGCAGGGATAGCCGGACCGCGACGATTGTTGGAGCTGGCGTGCAGGGGCGCCAGCATTTGCATCTGCTGCCGCTGATCAGGGGGTTTGACGAAATTCGTATCGCCTCGCTTCGCCACGAAGACGCGGTTTCCCTTGCGAAGCTGCAGCCAAAGGCGGTTGCCGTGGAAGATGTCGAGCAGGCGGTTCGAACTTCCGATGTGGTTTGCCTGGCGAGTCATTCCTACCAGCCCGTTATCGAAGCCGGATGGGTCCGTCCGGGCACGCATGTGACGTCCGTCGGTTATGCTCCCCCGCTGGGCGAACTGCCCGTCGAGCTTCTCGACAAAAGCAAACTCTTTGTTGAGACGGCGGACGCCTTCAAGTCTCCGCCCGTCGGCTGCGCCGAGCTGAAGGGTCGCGATTCGTCATCCGCCACGCTGCTCGGCGACGCCATTTCGGGTAAGCGACGCGGGCGCGAGTCGGCTGGGCAAATCACCCTGTACAAGGCGATGGGCGTTGCGATGGAAGATATGATCGCCGCCAACCTTGCTTATTCGGCAGCCAAGTCACGCGGGGTTGGACAGATCGTTACGCTTTGACGTGGAGCGATGTCTACGATCAGACGCCGCCCGACAGGCTGGCCGACAGCAAGAGCAGTCCGACCACGAAGATGAAGGCCGCGCCGCCGATCTCTACGATCGAATGGATGCGGTTGCCGATGCGCCCGTCGCCGGCGAAATAGACCGCCCAGTTCTTGGCTGTCACGGCGATCGTCGCCAGCGCCGAGACGGTGATCGCGGTGCCGATCGACATAGCCAGCACCGACAGCAGTCCGCCTAGCCAAAGTCCGTTGAGCAACGCGAAGCTCAGCACGATGAGCGCGCCGGAGCAGGGACGGATGCCGACGGCGGCCACGGCCGACCATGCCGTCTTCCAGTCGAAGCGGTCGCCCGAAAGCATCGCCGGGTCCGGCGCGTGCGAATGGCCGCAGGTCTCGCAAATTTCGCCCGGGCCGTGGTCGTGATGATGCTCATGGCTGCCGTCGTGCGCGGCGTGGTCATGATGGTGGAGATCGTGCGCGCCGTGATCATGGCTATGCGTGTGGCCATGATCGTGGTCGTGATGCGCGTGCAGGGCATGGGACTGCGCGGCATGCGTCGAATGCGAATGGCCGGCATGCGAATGCGCATGCCCCGCATGGGAATGGCCGCCATGCGAATGGCCGGCATGGGCGGCCGACAGGCTGTAGGTGGGCGTTCCGCCGAACAGACGCAGCACCGACGGACCGAGCTTGCGCCAGAGCAGCCAGGCGCCGAAAAGCGTCACCAGCACAAAGCTCGAGATTTCGAGGAACCAGGCCGCGTCGGTCATCGACACGGCGGTGCCGCGCAGCACGAAATAGGCGAGCATCATGACGACGACCGCGGTCAGTCCTTGCAGCAGCGCCGAGACGAAGGAGAGCATGATGCCGCGCCGGAGCGCCACTTCGTTGGCGACCATATATGAGGAGATCACCGCCTTGCCATGGCCGGGGCCGGCGGCGTGGAAGATGCCGTAGGCGAAGGACAGGCCGATCAGCAGCCAGAGCTTGCTGCCGTCCTGGCGCATCGCCTTCATGGCGGCGGCGAGCGAGTGGTAGAATTCCTGCTGCCTGAGATTGATCCACATCAGGATGTGGGCGAACGGACCCGTGGTGGTCGGCGCCATGCCGTCATTGGTGCCAATGCCGAGCGAGCTTTGCGCATGCGCGGCGCCCGGCAAATGGGTGACAACCAGGATGGCGGCCAACAGGCCGAGCGTAAGGCGCAGCGACGGTTTCATCACCAAATCATCCTTCCGGCGGGCAGTCCAATTCGAGCTTGGTGGCGAAGATCTTGCTCATGTCGGTGCCTGTCGGATCGTTGAAGAACGCGTCCGTCAGGGTCTTCTGGTTTTCCTTGATCGCTTCGTCCGGATCCGGCCGGATGACCTTCTTTGTGCAGCTCGAGGGCAGGCCTTCGACGGTGAGGTTGGTGTCGTCGGTGAAGTCGATCGCCGTGTAGAAGGTCGGATCGTAGACGCCGATGTCGATCTTGCCCGTGAGCTTTATCGGTGTCTTCGGCTGCGACTCGAACAGGATGATCAGCTGGTCGTTGTCGAAGTTCGCCATCAGATGCGGCGGCGGCACCATGGGCACGTCCTTGCCGTCCTGGGTGACGAGCTGGAAGTAGTTGAACTCGGCCAGCGAGGAATGGACGGTGTCGGCCACTTCCTTGAGCTCTTTGTCGTCAAGTTTCAGGTCGGAATTCTTGTCGAACTCCATCATCACTGTACTCGAAAACAGGTCGTCGAAGCGCCAAAGGTGGCGCAGCGCCGTCACACT
>RXJA01000212.1 GCA_003963455.1 Hyphomicrobiales bacterium | reverse complement strand
TCGAATGGCTGAAGGCCCAACGATCCTCGTGATCGGCCCACGCTGGGTGGGCGACATGGTCATGGCGCAGTGCCTGTTTGCGGCGCTGAAGGAAAAGCATCCGCAGGCGGCCATCGATGTGCTGGCGCCGGCCTGGGCGGCCCCTCTGGTCAAGCGCATGCCCGAGATACGCAGCCAGATCGACTTTCCGCTGACGCCCGGAGCGCTCGAATTCCGCAGCCGCAGGCGCTTCGGCCGCCTGCTGCGCGGCCGCTACGACATGGCCTATGTGCTGCCGGGGAGCTGGAAATCGGCGCTGATCCCGTTCTTTGCCCGCATCCCGCATCGTGTCGGCAATTTGCGCGAAATGCGATATGGCCTGCTGACCGACATCGTGCCGCTGCCGGAAACCCTGAAACGGCGCACGGCGCGCGCCTATTTCGGCCTCGCGCGCGGCGGCACGTTTCGCGCGCCGCATCTTGCCGTCGACCAGGCCAACCAGGCCGATCTGCTGGCGCGCTTCGGGCTCACGGCAAAGAAATTCGTTGCCTTGATGCCCGGCGCCGAATTCGGCCCGGCAAAACGCTGGCCGAGCGACCACTATGCCGCACTCGCCCGGGATATGATGGCAAAGGGCCTGGGTGCCGTGCTGCTCGGCTCCAGGAACGATGCCGGCGTGACCGGCGAGATCGCCGCGCTCGCGCCCGGCGCCATCGACCTCGCCGGCAAGACCCGGCTGGAGGACGCCATCGACCTGATCGCCGCGGCGAAGCTTGCGGTGTCGAACGACAGCGGGCTGATGCATGTCGCGGCCGGAGTCGGCACGCCGATCGTGGCCGTCTATGGTTCGACCTCGCCGGAGAACACGCCGCCGCTCAGCGAGCGCTCCGAGCTGATCTGGCTTCACCTGCCCTGTTCGCCCTGCCACAAGAAGATCTGCCCGCTTGGGCATCTCAACTGCCTGAACACACTCGATGTCGCCCGCGTCACGGCCGCGGCCGAGCGCTTGCTGAAGGTCCCGGCAGCCGCATGAAGGTGCTGATCGTCAAGACGTCGTCGATGGGCGACGTCATTCACACCTTTCCCGCCCTCGAGGACGCCGTACGCAATCGCCCCGACATAGACTTCGACTGGTGCGTGGAGGAACCCTTTGCCGCGATCGTGGCGCTGCACCCGGCGATCGGAACCACCCACAAGGTGGCGGTCCGGCGCTGGCGCAAGCGGCTTCTCGACGGTGCTACATGGCGCGAGATGGCGGCACTGCGCAAAGCGCTTCGCGCCTCCCGCTACGATCTTGTCATCGACGCGCAAGGCTTGCTGAAATCGGCCCTGGTCGCCATCCAGGCCGGCGCGCCGATTGCCGGCTTCGACAGGGCCAGCGCCCGCGAGCCTTCGGCAACGCTGTTTTATCAGCGCAAATATGCCGTGCCGCGCGACCTGCACGCCATCGAGCGCACCAGGCGGCTGTTCGGGCTGGCGCTTGGCTACCAGCCCGACCTGTCGGCGCTCGAGTCAGGCATCGTGCCGCCTGCGGGCAGGCCCCTTGGCATTGAAGGCAAATCCGCCTTCCTGCTGCACGGCACCAGCCGCGAGGACAAGAAATGGCCGGTCGAGGACTGGGTCGAAACCGCGCGCCGACTGGCCGACCGGCAATTCACGCCGGTGGTCACCTGGTCGAATGAGCCGGAACAGAAAGTGGCGGAAGCCATTGCCAAAGCCGTGCCTAAGACGGCGCTGGTAGCGAAATCGCCGCTCGCGGATGTCGCCGCAATCCTCGGCCGCTCCACGCTGGTGATCGGCGCCGACACCGGCCTCACCCACCTCGCCAGTGCCTTCGGCCTGCCGACCGTCGCCATCTTCCTGGCGACCGAACCAGGTCTCACCGGCCCGCGCGGGCCGTTTGCCTCGACCTTGCTTGCGCCGCCCGGAGGCACGGTCACGCCGCCTGAAGTGATGGCGGAGGCGGAACGGCTGCTGGTACTCAGTTCAAAAGCGCCAGCGTGAGGACCTTTTTGGAATTCGCTCTGGCGAGTAGAATGGCATAGTTTTTGAGAAGCAGCCTACGCCGGCCGTAGCCTTAACTGCCACGCCATTCTCATGTCCTGAGTGCTCCGGCCGGCGAAGGCCGGGAGCGCAGGAAACCACGCTGCTCGGCCGCCGAAGCAGAATTATCCAAAGGTCCTCAGATAAACTGCACCTGGACGATCTCATAACCACGAGCGCCGCCCGGGGCATTGACCTCAATGGCGTCGCCGACTTCCTTGCCGATCAGCGCCCGCGCGATCGGCGAGGAGATCGAGATGCGGCCGGACTTCACGTCCGCTTCCTGGTCTCCGACGATCTGGTAGGTCTTCTTTTCCTCGGTGTCCTCGTCGACCAGCACGACGGTCGCGCCGAACTTGACCTTGTCGCCGGAAAGCTTCGAGACGTCGATGACCTCCGCGCGCGCGATCAGATCCTCGAGCTCGTTGATGCGGCCTTCATTGTGGCTCTGCGACTCCTTGGCAGCGTGATATTCGGCATTTTCGGACAGGTCGCCATGCGAGCGCGCTTCGGAAATCGCCTCGATGATGCGAGGACGTTCCTCCTGCTGACGCCAACGGAGTTCTTCCTTCAATGACGCGAACCCCTCGCCTGTCATCGGGACCTTGATCATATGCCTGACCTTTCCTGCCGCCGCCCCCGTTTTCGGGAGCAACCCTGTCAAATGGTACAAAAAGAAAACGGTCCGGCAGCCTCGGGCTAACGGAACCGTTTCACCACAATTTCCCCGAATATAGCGATCTTCGCGCGATTTTCACGCCCAAAAATGAAGTTCGGCAAAATGATCACCGCTTTCGCGGACCCCGGCTGACGGCGAGCAACAAAAAACCGGCTGCGATTCCTCGCAGCCGGTTCAAGCAGTGGTGAACCCCGTTCAGCTCCGCAGGAAATGATCGATCTGCTCGGACAGCATGCCGTATTCGCGCGAGCCCTTGCCGGTCCGCTTTTCGATTTCCTGGAGTTGCTGCTGCGCGCCGGCGAGATCGCCGATCTGCAGATGCGCTTCGCCTAGATATTCGCGCACCAGCGTGTAGTTCGGGTCGATCCGCAGCGCTTCCTCGTAATAGCCGAGGCCGACCGTCACGCGGCCCGAATGGCGATGCGAGTAACCGAGATAGTTGAGGATGCGCGGATCCTGCTTGTTGGCGGCTAAAGTCAGCACCGAGATCGCCTCGTCATAGCGCCCGGCCATCGCCAGATCGTGGCCTGCCTCGTAGATGCTGTCATCATCCAGCATGCCGTATTGGGGCGCGACGCATTTCTGCTTCTTCTTGTCCCAGACCTCGCCCTTCTTGCACTGGGTAGTGGTTTGACCGCTCCCACCGCCACCTTCACCAGCCGTGTAGGCCGGCGCAACGAAGAGCGGCAGCGCCGCGATAGCCATGACCTGAACAAGCAAACGTCTGCGCATCGAAGCCTCCATGAGCGTGACAATGGCAGATTAACGCCGCCTTGGCCCGGTTTCATCCCGAAATGCGGGCGGATGCCGAACTATTTTGGACAATCCGGAAAGAAGCCCATGCCTGCGGACGTGACGCGCGCTGCAAATCCGCTATCATCGGTGCCCAGCGCATCACGTGGAGAAGGACCGTGCAGCAGCGCCTTGAGAAGGAGTGGGACCTTTCGATCGATCCGGACACGGTGCGCCTGCTCATCCTCAAGGCGAAGGCGCTGAGCGCCGCCGTCAACGAGGACTATGACGACGGCGCCGAGCATGAGGTCGAGTTCGACGGTGACGCGCATGCCAGCCACCACCATGACGGCCTTGTCGAGGAAGCCTCGGAAGATCTCACCGAGGAGGAATTCCGCGAGTTGATCGACGATCTCAACATCGACGAAGCGGCCGAACTGATCGCGCTCGCCTGGGTCGGGCGCGGCGACTATGACGCATCCGAATGGGCGGATGCGGTGGCCGCCGCCAAGGAACGCCCGAGGAAGCGCGCGGCCAAGTACCTGCTCGGCTTGCCGATGCTCGCGGACTGGCTGGAAGAAGGCCTTGAAGCCATAGGCGCGTGACGCGCCGGTAACCGATTGTGATCGCAACCGCCCGCCTCCTCAGGCAACCTCGCCGTGCCGGGGCCGTTTCCGGCCGATGGCAACGCTGAGCTTTTCCGGATTTTGCAGACTGGCGCTGTCTTTGGCGGCCGCCACCTTGCTGGTCACGCAGGCCGATGCGAGGCATCGCCACAGGCAGCCGCTCACACCGCGGATGGAGCAGCCGTTGACGCAGCGGGCCGATCAGCCCCTGAAGCCGAGGAGCAAGCACCGCGTGAGATCGCGGGGGAAGCGGCATATGGCGCCAAAGCTGACGCAACAGCAAACGCAGGACCAGCCTACCTTGCCCGCCGATGTTCCGGTGCCGGAGCCACATCCCACGGAGGCGCAAAAGGCCGACGTCGCGACAATGGAAGAGCGAAAGGCTGGCGGTCCAAAGGACGCTGACGTGTCCGACCGGATCAATCAGGAGAAGTCTCGTCAGGGAAGGCAGCAGCGTCCCGGACCTTCAGCCCAGGAGCCGTCAACCGACATGGACAGCGAAGCTGAGGCGCCAGCCGCGGTACCGATTCCGACACAAAGACCCGATATCGCGAAACCAGAGATCGAGCCGCCCGCCGTCGCGCCGCCCCCCCCTGAAAAACCGGCTGATACCGGCGACAACAAACCGCTGCCCGATCCGCGCTCGGCCGATCGTCCAGCCGACGAGATGCCGGCCGAAGAGGTTGCTTGCCGTGAGCGCCTCAAGACGCTCGGTGTCGAATTCGAGGAGCATCAGGCCGAAAGCAATGCCGAAATCGGTTGCTCGATCCCTTACCCCATCGTTCTGAAAACGCTCGGCAAATCGATCGGCATCAATCCCGCGACGGAGCTGAACTGCAACATGGCCGAGGCCGCGGCGCGCTTCATGGCCGATGTCGTCCAGCCTGCGGCAAAGTCCGAGTTCGGCGCCGATCTGAAATCGGTCAACCAGGCCTCGGCCTTCGTCTGCCGGCCGCGCAACGGCACGCGCAAATTGTCGGAGCATGCTTTCGGCAACGCGCTCGACATCGCTTCCTTCACCTTGTCGGACGGCAAGAAGATCGAAGTCGGACCAATTCCCACTGAGAAGGATGGAATGTTCCTGAATACGGTCCGCAAGGCGGCCTGCGGGCCGTTCAAGACAGTGCTTGGTCCGGGCAGCGACGCCGACCATGCGCTGCACTTCCATCTCGACCTCGAACCGAGACGAAATGGCGGGACCTTCTGCCAATAGATCGCGCTCGGCAAGAAACAGCGCCGCAATTCCGCCTCAGGCATGAATGCCGGTGCTGATCTTTCCTTTACTGTTGCGGGTTAACCTTAAGCCATCCGGATCATGATCCCAGTTGGGATCGGATCTTGGGGACAAGGATGCCTTTCAATGGCTGGAAGACTTGGCGCCATGCTGTTGGCGGCGCAACGCAACAGGCGTGCGCGCGTCACGATCGCCGGACTGGCCGCGAGTGCTGCCATCGCGACGATATCGGCCTGCACCACCGGCGACGTCTTTGCGCTGCAGCCGGCCGTCGATGTCGGCAGCCAGACGGCTGCCGTGCCGCAGCCCGACACGCCGCAATATTCCGGCATGCAGCGCCTTGTTCCCTCTAACCCCTATATGACCCAGGCCGCCTATCCGCGCATGGATGAGCCGATGTCGCCGGTCGAGCAGATGCCCGCCAGCGAGATCGACTGCCGTAACGAGCTAAAGCGGATGGGCGTCGTCTATCAGGACATCCAGCCGATCCATGAAGGCCAGTGCGGCATCGACTTCCCGGTCAAGGTTTCGGCCATCGGCAACGTCGAGATGAAGCCCGCTGCTACGCTGACCTGCAACATGGCCGCCACCTTTGCCGCCTGGACGAAAAACGAGCTACAGCCGGCCGCCCGCTGGCGCTATTTCTCCGGCGTCAAAGCGATTCACCAGGGCTCCAGCTATTCCTGCCGCAACATCGCCGGCGAAGGCGTCCTGTCCGAGCACGGCAAGGGCAACGCGCTCGACGTCATGAGCATCGAGCTCAACAATGGCGACGACATCGACGTTCGCAAGCCGGGCCTGTTCGCCTTCCGCACCCGCGGCTTCCTCAACAATGTGCGCGCCGACGGCTGCCAGTATTTCAACACCGTGCTCGGCCCGGGCTACAATTACGACCATCGCAACCATTTCCATTTCGACGTCAAGAACCGCAAAAGCGGCTACCGCGCCTGCCGCTGAGGCCGCTCTGCCCAAAACGGCCAACACCGCATAAAATGGTCGCGCGTGGATTTGGGAGCGGTTGGTTGTGGGTGAGAGAAGCCTGAAGCGGCGGGCGGCGATCTGGCTGGCGGCGCTTAGCGCCTCTTATCTGGCGCTCGCCTATGTCGCCGCGCCGGAATTCTGGACGTGGCGGGAGCGCGGTTTCCGCGCCCGGCCCTTCGAGATGGTGACGCATACGCCTCAGGGCATTCCCGGCGACCCGATCAATGTCGGCCTGGTCGGCACTGAAAAGGAAGTCATCCACGCCTTCGCGGTCGCCGGCTGGGACACGGCCGACGCCGTTACGCTGAGGACCGCGATCGGCATCGGCGAAAGTGTGTTGTTTTCCCGCCCCTACCCCGACGCGCCGATGAGCCGTCTTTTATTCGAGGGCCGCGCCCAGGACCTCGCCTTCGAAAAGCCGGTCGGTGACAGCGCCGACCGGCGCCACCACGTCCGCTTCTGGCGGACGGACGCGATTGGCGACGATGGCCGCCCGTTCTGGCTGGGCGCCGCGAGCTTCGACCGCGGCGTCGGCCTCAGCCACGACACGGGCGCTATCACCCACCATATCGGTCCCGACATCGACGCGGAGCGAAACTTCCTGATCGGCGACCTGAATGCGGCCGGTCTGCTGGCTTCGACCACTGAGATACCGGGGATCGGCGCCACCCGGACCGGGCACAACGGCGGCGGCGATCCGTATTTCACCGACGGCATGGCCGTGATCGGCGTGTTGAAGGCGCTTCAGTAAGGCTGCTTGCGGCGCGTCGATATCGAATATGTGCGTGGTCATCGACGCGCTTGTCGGGCATTTCCCGGCGCTGATCTGGGATGCCCCCTGAACACTTCGCCTGTCATCTTCCAAAAATAGCGGGGGGCTATTTTCGAATGCACTGCGGCAATGCTATTGACCGCTCATGCTTTATGTTGAAATCGCCGTCGTTGCCGTCCTCATCTTGGTGAACGGCCTTTTGTCGATGTCGGAGCTTGCCATCGTCTCGTCGCGGCCCGCCCGCCTCAAGGCAATGATCGACCGCAACGTCAATGGCGCCGGCCGCGCTCTGGCGCTCGGCTCCAATCCCGGCAAGTTCCTGTCGTCGGTCCAGATCGGCATCACCCTGGTCGGCGTCCTCTCCGGCGCTTTCTCGGGCGCGACGCTCGGCGAAAGGCTGGCAAGATATCTGGCATCGACCGGCATTCGCGAAAACATCGCCGACCCCGTCGGCGTCGGTATCGTCGTCGCTTTGATCACCTATGCCTCGCTGATCGTCGGCGAGCTGGTGCCGAA
>RXJA01000581.1 GCA_003963455.1 Hyphomicrobiales bacterium | reverse complement strand
GTGCCGTCGAAACCGACGCCCTTGGGATCGTTGGTGCCATGGATGCGATAGAGCGTGTCGCGCCCGTCGCGCGAAAGATAAAGCGCCCTGGCACCAAGCGGATTGTAAGGACCGGCCGGCACCATTGCCGGCAGTTCAGGCTGGCGCGCGCGCATTTCCTTGGGTGGACGCCATTCCGGCCATTCGGTCTTGGAGGCTACCTTGACCGTTCCGGTCCAGCCGAAGCCATCGCGGCCGACGCTGATCTGGTAGCGCAGCGCCTGGCCTTGGCCGGTCACCAGGTAGAGCGCCTTCTCGTTTTTGCGGATGACGATCGTGCCCGGCCGCTCGCCGGTCTGGAAGGCGACCGCCTTGCGCAGGCTGGGGCCCATGGCGGGCAGCGGCGGCAGGCTCGACCCGGCCATCGCCATATCGCAGCCCAACGACAGCATGAAGCCGATCAGCATGGCGCCGGCCAAGCCGACGCTGCCGTCGCGCGCTTTGCCCGCGATGGCTTTAGCGCTGGGCATTGTCCAGCCGTTCCTTGAACATGCGCTTGAGGTCCTTGTTGAAGCGCGCGCGTCCGTCCACCTCGGAAGGAAGGATGGCGCGGTTCAGCGCGTCGGCGAGAAGCGCGTTGTCCAGCGCCAGCGACTTGATGTGCGGCGCCTTGAAGATCTTCTCCAATTCGCTGCGCGAGAAGTGGTTGCCGAACCATTTGCGCTTGTGCTTGTTGGCCACCAGCGTGATGTCGACCTTGTTGCCGCGCAATTCGCGGATCTTCTTGTAGAGCCGCTTGCCTTGCCTGAGCGAGGCGACGTTGAGCTCGAAGACGATGAAGATCTGGTCGCTCGTGCGCAGCACCGAATCGTGCCACGGAGTCTCGATGTTGGGCAGGTCGATGACGATGTCGTCGAAGCGGTAGGCGACGAGGTCGAGCAGCCGGAACACGAAATCGGAACCGTGCGGCTCGAACGGTAGTTGCGGCCGCTCGAAGGAGTAGAGCGTGAGGCCGGACGGCCGCGACAGCTTGATGACGTCCATGAGCTCGACATCGAGCCGGTCCGGCTGGCCGATGATGCCGGAGAGGTCGAACTGGTTGAACTGGTTGAGGTAGGCGCCGCAATTGGCGCTCTGGAAGTCGAGGTCGACGAGGCAGGTCGACGCCGCCCGCTCGGCCGATTTCGAAGCGAGGTGCTCCGCCGCCGAGATCGCCAGCGTAGTGGCGCCGGCGCCGCCGCTGGCCGCGATGAAGGTGATGATACGGCTCTTGGTGCCCTGGCTGCCGGTGTCGTGGAAGGTGACGGCGTTGAGCAGCTCCTTGGCGTCGAGCGGCTTGTGCAGCCAGTCGGACGCGTTCATGCGCACCAGCACGCGCGTCTGCTCGGAGGTGAGCTCGTCGGAGATCGCGATCAGCGGCACCGACGCCCAGGCCGCGCGCGCCTCGACGATCGCGGGATTGCCGAGCAGCTCGCCATTGCCGAGATCGAGGATGATGATGCCCGGCCGGCTGTCGACCGGCGGCCCCTTCAGGAACTCCGCCGCATCCGAGATCTTGACGTCATAGATCGCCAGCGCGTCGAGCCGCGTGGTGACGTCGCGCTTGAAATTCGCATCGGCCGAAAACAGCGCCACCTGCTTTCGCTTGGTCGGGAGAACTCTGGTGTCTATGGCGTTCATGATGGCGCGCTCGTTTTCAGGTCTTCGCCCGTCACCGTGCTCAGCATGGAGGGCATGTTGATGTTGCCGAAACCCATCAGTCCGCTCAGGAAGAAGAACTGGAAAGTTCGGTTTTGCAGTTGGACCGTGATGGTCGGCACAGGGCCGCCGAGCCTGGTCTGGAAGCCAAGCCCCGTTGCCGAATAGGTTATGACGACGTTGGTTCGCAGCAGGCCCGGAAAGAAATGGCACATGCCTGGCCGTTGAGTTCCGGTGAGGGCAGGGCAGGCATCATCATTCGTGACGGCGGTATCGCCTCTGAAAATGCGGCTGAAGGCATTGGCGTCGAAGTTGGCGGAGTTGCCATTACAGGCACCGGTGCTGCCGGTATATTTGCAGACGAAGGGTGCATAGGCGCCAGCCGCCACTGGCGCGCCCGGCACCGAGCTTGGCGCCGCGGCGGCAAGCACGGTTGCCTTCACCACCGGATCCGAAATCGAGGCTAGCCTTGCCCCGATCTGAACGGCCTTCGTTGCGCCATTCCACTGATAGAGGGCGTAGCCGAAATCGACGAAGCCGAGCGTCAGCGCAAAGAGCAGGGGAGCAACAATGGTCATCTCGACCATGGCAGCACCGTGCTCTGATTTTGCGAAGCGCCCCACCATCGTCAGAACCGGATCAACCGCTCCTCATGGAAGCCGCTCAGGGTGATCGGGCCGATGTTGAGGAGCGCCAGCATGCCGACGCCGCTATAGGGGTAGGTGCCCGCCGCCCTTACGATGCACACCTGCGGTGTCACCGATCGATATTGGGTAGCGCCGGCAGAGACGGCGTCATGGCAGGAGCCGGTGGCGCCGATGGTTACGGTCACGTCCGCTTTCTGCCACCCGCTGACGCGCGGGGTGTTCGTCACCTTGCCGCTCACGACGGTCAGCGAGGTCGTGCCGTAGACTGCGATGTTTGTCGCCATGTCGGCGCAGTCGATCGCCGACCAGCCGACATCGGTATACAACTGACTGTTGCAACGGGCCCCAAAGCGGGCCGCGTCGGTCAGCCCGGCTTCCATCAGCAGCTTGTCGTGAATGAGGTTGCCGAACTCGAATACGCCGGCCGACAGGGACAGCATCAGTGGCGCGACGAGTGTCATCTCGACGAGCACGGCGCCTCGCTGATCTCGCCGGAATTTTTTCAGATGACGTGCGACGTTTCGGAACATGGCCATCACCGGTAGAGCTGCGCTTCGTCGCGCAGATAGTTGTCCAGCGTCCCTCGACCGCCTTTGCCGGTGATGTCGACGAGCTCGACATAGATATTCTTGCCGTTGTCCTTAATCGGCTCGGTGATGAAGAAGCTGCCGAAGCGTCTGACCGGAACCGTCGCTCGGCCCTTGAAACTTGTGCCGCTTGCCTGGAGCGCCTTGCAGTCAAGGATCGCGCCGTACAGCAAGCGGCGATCCGAGGTGGTGATCGGCGTGCCTGCTCCCGCCGGGGGAGTGCCTTTTTCGCCGCCGACAGAAGCATCCTGGTAGATATTGTTGTCGATCTCGTAGCGATAGACCTCGTAGCGGGTCGGAAGGTCGGCGCCGGTGCCCGACAGGGCCGAGGGAACGGCACGGGTGGGATGGTTGGCGGCCCAATAGCGGGCGAAATTCCAGTCGCCAGCGCCCATGCGCCCGCCCATCATCGTGCAGGTGCCGGTGATCTGGCACGAATCGCGCTCAAGACCGATCCCTTTGGTTGGATCGGTTTGGTAGGTGACCTTGTTGTCGGCGACATACTGGTCCCAGTTTATCGCGCCCTTGCGCACGTTGACCGCGGGTCCGTCCGAATAATTGGAAGAGTTGATGCCGAACCGCGAGTTGATCCCGTTCAGCACGGGACCGGAGTTCTGCCCTGGCTCTGTTTGGACGCCATCGCGCGAATAGCAATTCTGCGGCTTGGAATCGGCGAGCATCTTTTCGAGCTCGTTGGCCCCGTTTCCAAAGGGCGAGGACAGGAAAGCGAAGTTGCCCGGCGCGTAGGAGCCGTCACCGCGCAGCACGATTTGCCGTCGACGATATTGCCTGCTTTGCGCCGCCTGCTCCAGGGTCACACCCCCGGTGATACTCGTGTCCTCGTATGGATTGCACATGAAAACTGGGGTGTAGTCGCAAACGCTCGAGGTGAAGCCGGCAACCGCGGTAGCACCCACATCAAATTCGCCGGTGCTCGACGAAGACAAGAAGGAAACCGGGAAAATCGCGGCGAACCCGAATGGCGTCACCTTCACTTGAACGAATCGCGTCTCCAATTCGCCGACTGCAGGATCGGTGTTTGCGTAGTTGGCTGTCGTTATGGCGACGTTGTCGTTAGGGAGGCTCTTCAGGAAACACCAGGAGATGTTTCCGGCGCTATTGCATCGTAGGGCGCCTCCGGGCTGTCCACCGGCAAGCGTGAAGGTGCCATTCGTTCCCGCCGTCGAGAAATGGCCTCCATTGCTGACGAGCGTCGCCATCGCGCGCTCGGCGCGGGCCCAGGCGCCGCTGGTGCCGTCCAACTCGGCTGCGCCCGCCAGCGCAAGGGCGTCTGCGCCTTTCTGCAGATCGTTGTGCATATTGTTGACTCGGCTCATGTCGATGACGAGAAGCGAAAAGCCGATGATCGCTGGCAGCATGATGCTGACAAGGACGAGCGCCATGCCGCGCTGATCGCGCCAGAATTTGCGTATGGTCCCCAACATGACCTTATTCTCTTTTGTCCTGCGCCGGCCCTCGTCGCCTGGCGCGACCCCCGCGTCTTTTTGCTCAGTTGGCCGTGCTCGCCCCAATCGACGGTCCAGTACTGGCCGCCATGCCGGTCGCCGGCGCGGATGTGCTAGGCGGCAGCTTGTATTTTTGGACAACGCCGACAGACCGGGCGCCGTCGCCCTCGATCTTCGTGTTGTTGGACGCCGGGTTGTACGGATCGACCGTCTGCAGCAGCTGATTGGCCTTCTGCGAATCGCCCGACGCCAGCGTCATCGTGTCGTAATTGTTCAGATAGTCGGCCGCGCAGCCCGCAAGCAGGCTGGTGCCGAGAAGCATGAGCAGGAGCTTACTTCTTGACATAGACCAGCTTGTCCTTCGATTTTACATCCAGCATGTGGCCATACGGGCCGGTGACGCCGTCGCCATGCTCGTATTTCCGGATCATGTCCTTGTTCACCTCGAGCTGGCCGAGCAGCATCAGCTCCGGATCATTGGCGGGCTTGGTCTTGTCGAAAGGCGTCGCCAGTTCCTCGCCGGGCTTCACCGGCCGCACCAGATGCGGCGTGACGATGACGACCAGTTCGGTCTCTTCCTTCTGTGTGCTCGAATTCTTGAACAGCGCGCCGACGATCGGTACCTGGCCGAGCCACGGCACCTGGTCCTGCTGCCTTGTGTTCTTGCTGGAGAGCAGGCCGCCGACGGCAAAGCTCTGGCCGTCCCGCAGGTCGACCACCGTCGACAGCTTGCGGTTGGTGAAGATCGGGTCGCCGGCGCTGGTGAAGCCGGTCAGGTCGCTGACTTCCGGCGCCAGCTTGATGTGGATCTTGCCGTCGTCGAGCACCACCGGCGTGAAGTTCAGATTGACGCCGAACTGCTTGAAGACGATCTCGACCTCGCCTTGCGCGTTGACGCTGCGCACCGGCACTTCGCCGCCCGCATTGAAGCTGGCCGTCTCGCCGGAAACCGTGGTGAGGTTCGGTTCGGCCAGCAAGCGCACGACCCCTTTCGATTCGAGTGCCTGGATGATCAGGTCGACCTTGATGTTGCTATCGATGACCCGCGTAATCAGCGCCGCAAATGGACTGCTGTTCGACAAAAGCCCGCTGACCAGGTCGCCGGTTCCGAGCACGGTCCCGTCCTTGTCGACAGTGGCATCGCCGGTTCCCCAGATCGTCTTGCCGCTGCGGTTGGCGCCTCTGAGCGACACGCCAAGGTCGCGTCCGGCATTGCGCTTGGCCTCCAGGATGCGCACTGACAGATTGACCTGTTCGCTCTCGTCGATCGTCACGGCATTGATGATCGCGTCCGGGCCGTACTGCTGCGTCACCTCGACGATCTGAGCCAGCGTCGCGGCGTCCTTGACGTGGCCGCTCAGGCGCACCTTGCCGTTGATCGAGCCGATCTCGATGCGCGCCCTCGGCGCCACCTGGCGGATCGCGGCCGCCATGTCGCCGACATCCTGGCCCACTTCGATCTGGATGGCGCCGAGTGAGCGCTTGTCCTCGGAAAACAGATTGACGGTGGTGGTGCCGACGGTTTTGCCGATGATGTATAGCGTCTTGTCGGTCATGGGCTGCGCGTCGGCGATCTTCTCGTCGCCGACCACGATGTCGCCCAAAGTGGCGTTCACCTGGATCGTGGCGGATTGAGAAACCGGCACGAACACGCGATGCAGCGCCGGACGCGATACATCGATGAACCGGTCAGCCGCCGTGGCCGGGTGGCCAAGCGTTGCCGATACGCCCAAGAAGGACAGCCCGACCGCCGCCATCCTTACCCAAAACCCCTTCATTCCCCGTCTCCCCGCTGCTGCCTGTGGCAGCTCCCGCCGCGCGACCCTCGTCAGTCTTGTCGCGGCACTTCGTACGATTCCAGTTTGATGCCCCGAAACACCCCCACCGTGGCCTGCTTCGGCGGCTCCGGCTGGACGTATTTGACCACTTCTTTCACCTGCGGCTGAGGAGCGGCGGTCACGACGGCAACCGGCTTCACCTTGCTCATCTGGTCGATCTGGCTGCCGACACGCTCAACCGCCTTGGCCAGACCATCGATCTTGTCGTCGGCCTGCTTGCGTGCGGCCTCCTCGGCCGCTTGCCTGTCAAGTTCGGCCTGGCGCTTGGCGACATCCTCCGGCGTGTCGGCCGTCAGATCCGCAAGCGTGACCCTCTCGTTCGTTTCGCTCTTGCTTTCGGCGGCCTGGCGCAAGGCCAGCGACAATTGGCCGGCGCCCGCTGCAAGCGTCAGCTTCTGGGCGTCCTTGGTGTTGACCTCGACCGTCACGGCTTTCACGACCTGCGGCGCGTCCTTGCTTTCGTCGGCGACCTGGTCCACGGCCAGCACTTTCACGCTTTGCAGCAGCACATCGACGAAACTCTTGTCGGCACCGTCGTTGCCACGAACTTCCCGCGTCAGCAGCACGTCGACCCTGTCGCCAGGGAAAACAAAGCCCGCGACGCCGAGCACGTCGTTGACCCGGATCGAAACCGCTTTCATGCCCTCGCCAAGCACGGCCGACAGCGTGGCGCGCTGGCCTGGACCGGTGATCTTGGCGGCAAGAATAGGCTCATTGGTGCTGATCGATTGCAGCGCCTGACGCGCGCCATTGCCGGCCATCGCCTCTTTGACAGTCTTGAAGGCGCCGGCCGGCACGGCTCCAGCGGGCCAGGCAATTTCGCGCAATTTGTCGGCGCTCAAGGCGTCACCGAATTTCAACGGCACCGCCGCGACCACGACGGTGCTGGCCTGCACGCCGTTGGATTGCGCAAGAGCGCTGCGCTGGCCAGCCAGCCAGATATTGACGAGCACGACCGCCAGCACGCCGAATATGCCGGCGAGCACGATCATGATGAGTGTGTTGGCGCGCATTTCCCCCAAGCCCCGTTACAGCAAACCCGCAGCGTCACCAAATCCTGCTAGGCCCGAGATTGCTCGTCATATCAGATTGGTCGAGCCCGAAATTCCTTCGGGCTCGACCGCTGTTCTCGATTAGCCCTTGTTGGTCACGCAGCCGGTCAAGTCGGCGCAGAGCGTGCTCCAGGCGTTGGTGACATACCAGCCGACGCCAACGATGAACGTGATGGTGGCCGCCGTGATGATCCCGATCAGGATCGAATATTCGACCATGGCAGCGCCGTTCTCTTCGTCGCGGAACTGCCGGGCCATCGTCATGAGCTTCTTCATGCCAATTTCTCCCTTTGGAGGTTTGAACCCGACGAGACAGAGCTAAGGATGAACCCCATACCC
>RXJA01000449.1 GCA_003963455.1 Hyphomicrobiales bacterium | reverse complement strand
GATCGAGGACGACATCGTCGTGTTGCAGCAGTGGCTGGATACGCCGGACGGCGCCTGCTGCAAGATCCTCGGCCAGCCTTCGCCGCAGCCGGTCGATATCTTCGGGCCGGGCGCCGGCATTGCCGTGCGCAAGGGCGAGACCGATCTGGTCAACAAGCTGAACGAAGCGATCGACACCATTCGCAAGAACGGAAAATACAAGGAAATCAACGACAAGTACTTCAAGTTCGACGTCTACGGCGCCGAATCCTGATCGTTGTGCCAAGGGCGGTGAGGCACTCCTCGCCGCCCCTCTCTTCTTCCGGGATCTCCACGGAGACACGACCCGTCAATGCCGGCGCAAAGCATTTGGACACTTCTCAGCTGGGGACCGGATGGCTGGAGTGACGATATTGCGTCTGGCGTCGTCGTCACGATCCTGCTGGCGCTTGCCACACTGCCGATCGGCCTGGTGATCGGCTTTTTCGTCGCCTTCGCCAAGCAGCATGAAGAACCTTCGCTGCGCCTGGCCGCCAACATCTACACCACTGTCTTTCGCGGCCTGCCGGAACTGGTGACGCTGTTCCTGTTCTTCTTCGGCATGCCGCTTCTGCTGCAATACCTTGTCCGGTTGTTCAACCCGGACGCCACGATCGACGTCAACAGCTTCATCGCCGGCATGATCGTGCTGTCGCTGATCTTCTCCTCCTATGCCAGCGAGGTCTTTCTCTCGGCCTTCCGCGCCATTCCCAAAGGCCAGTATGAAGGCGGCTACGCCGTCGGCCTGGCGAAATGGCAGACGATGCGGCTTATCATCCTGCCGCAGCTGATCCGCATCGCCTTCCCCGGCCTCGAGAACTGCTGGCTGAGTCTGCTCAAGGACACTTCGCTGGTCTCGGTCGTCAACCTCGCCGAAACTCTACGCCAATCAGGGGTGGCGGCGCGCGTCACCAAGCATGCCTTCCTCTTCTACAGCGTCGCGGCGCTGATCTTCCTGGCTCTGGCCATCCTGTCCTCGATCGCCAGCGGCTACATCCTGCGTCATCTCGGGCGGAGGGCGCTGCGATGAGCGTCAGCCAGGTCGTCATCGACAAGCCGCCCCCTCTGGCCCGCGGCTGGCCGCGCGCCCGCATCGTCGGCTACTCACTGGTCGGCGTATGGATCCTCTTCGGCCTCGGCATCGTCGCCTACCTCGTCTACGCCTGGAATCCAGAGTTCTTCGCCCGTTACGCGCCGGCCTATCTGCAAGGCCTGGGAACGACCCTGTCGCTGGTGTCCATTTCGATGGTGCTGGGAGCGATCTTCTCGCTGCCGGTCGCCTATGGCCGCATGTCGAAGAACTGGATCCTGTCCGGACTCGCCTATTGCTACGTCTATTTCTTCCGCGGCACGCCGCTGCTCGTGCAGACCTATCTTGTCTATTACGGCGTCGGTTCCTTCCGGCCGGAGCTGGAAACGGTCGGATTGTGGTGGTTCTTCCGCGAGGCCTTCTATTGCGGCGTCTTCGCCTTCTCGCTCAACACCGCCGCCTATCAGGCCGAAATCCTGCGCGGCGCCATCGAAAGCGTGCCGCGCGGCCAGTGGGAAGGCGCCGCCTCGCTTGGCCTGCACAAGTTGCAGACGCTGCGCAAGGTGATCCTGCCGCAGGCGATCATCGTCGCGCTGAGGCCCTACGGCAACGAACTCATCCTGATGATCAAGGCTTCCGCGATCGTCGCCATCATCACCGTCTACGACCTGATGGGCAACGCCAAGCTCGCCTACGCGAAATCCTTCGACATCCAGGCCTATATCTGGGTGGCGATCGTCTATCTGGTGATGGTCGAGATCCTGCGCCACGGCGTCGAATGGATCGAGCGCCGGATCACCGTTCACCTGCACCGCTAGTTCAGGTCCCATATCAGCCTGGGCCAGTCGATGCGGCCTTCCGCGCCTTGACGAATTCGCCGCAAGGCCTAGAGCTTCCGCAACTGAAATTTCGTTTGCGGAAGGCAGGCTTATGGCATCGGTTGCATTTCTCGGTCTTGGCGTCATGGGCTACCCGATGGCCGGGCACCTCAGGAACAAGGGCGGTCATGACGTCACGGTCTACAACCGCACCAAGGCAAAGGCCGAGCATTGGGTGGCCCAGCATGGCGGAAAGCTGGCGCTGACGCCGGCCGAAGCGGCCGAGGGCAAGGACTTCGTCTTCTCCTGCGTCGGCAACGACGATGATCTGCGCTCGGTCACGACCGGCGCGAACGGCGCCTTCGCCACCATGAGGAAGGGGGCCGTCTTCATCGACAACACCACCGCCTCGGCCGAGGTCGCGCGCGAACTCGACGAAGCCGCGCGCAAGGCCGGCTTCTCCTTCCTTGACGCGCCGGTGTCCGGCGGCCAGGCCGGCGCCGAAAACGGCGTGCTGACCGTCATGGTCGGCGGCGATCAGGCTGCTTTCGACAAAGCGAGACCCGTCATCGACGCCTATGCCCGCATGGTCGGCCTGATGGGCTCGGCCGGCGCCGGCCAGCTGACGAAAATGATCAACCAGATCTGCATCGCAGGCCTTGTCCAGGGACTGGCGGAAGGCATCCATTTCGGCAAGAAGGCAGGCCTGGACATCGAAAAGGTGGTCGAGGTGATCTCCAAGGGGGCAGCCGGCTCCTGGCAGATGGAGAACCGCCACAAGACGATGAATGCCGGCAAATATGATTTCGGCTTCGCGGTCGACTGGATGCGCAAGGATCTTGGCATCTGCCTGGCCGAAGCCAACCGCAACGGCGCCAAGCTGCCGGTGACGGCGCTTATCGACCAGTTCTACAAGGATGTGCAGGACATGGGCGGCAAACGCTGGGATACCTCCTCGCTTCTTGCGCGCCTGCAACGCTAGGCGACACCATGGCCTCGCCCGATCCGAGCTGGAGCGCCGACGACATCGTCGCGCATCTGCGTTCGATCGGCACGGAGGCGAACTTGGCGGGTATGGCGCGCTTCGGCATCAACACCGCGAACGCGCTGGGCATCGGCAATTCCGAATTGCGGCCGCTCGCCCGCAAGCTGAAGAGGAACCACGAGCGATCGCTTCTGCTGTGGGATAGCGGTATCCGGGAGGCGCGGCTGATGGCGGCCTTCACCGGCGAGCCGAAGAAGGTCGACATCGGTCAATGCCGGCGCTGGGCCGCGGATTTCGACAGCTGGGAGATCGTCGACACTGTCGCAGACCTCTTCGCCGAAACGCCGTTCTGGCGCGGACTGATCGACGAGTTCGCCGAAGACGACCGCGAATTCGTCCGCCGCGCCGCCTTTGCCATGCTGGCCTGGAGCACCGTGCATTTGAAGAAAGAGCCCGACGCGACCTTCATCGCCTATCTGCCGCTGATCGAGAGGCACGCGAGCGACCCGCGCAATTTCGTGAAGAAAGCGGTGAATTGGGCGCTGCGGCAGATCGGCAAGCGCTCCATGAGCCTGCACGCCCCTGCCCTTGCCCTGGCGGAAAAATTGACGGCATCGCCGGACAAGACCGCACGCTGGATCGGCAAGGACGCTGTCAAGGAACTGACGGATGCCAAGCAACTCGAACGACTCGCCGCCAGAAAAACTTGACCCCGCTTCCATCCGCTTCATCGAAGTGACGCAAGAAACGCGCGGCCGCTTCGAAACCCTCTTCGAGCAGCCCGGCGCGCCGAAATATTGCTGGTGCATGGCCTGGCGCCATTCCGGCCGCGAGCAGAGCGATGAAAAGAAGCGCATGATGATGGCGCTCATCGGTGCCGGCACTCCGGTCGGCATCCTCGCGGAGTTGGACGGTAGACCAGTCGGCTGGTGCTCGGTCGCGCCGCGCGAGACCTACCGAAGGCTTTCGAAGCAGCAAGACGACTCCGAGACCGGGATCTGGTCGATCGTCTGCTTCTATGTGCCGAGGGCTTTGCGCGGCGGCGGGCTGGCCTCCGCCCTGCTCGATGCCGCGATCGACCATGCCTTCGCCAGGGGCGCGCGCATCGTCGAGGCCTATCCCGTCGACGAGGCAGCACCCAGCTATCGCTTCATGGGCTTCCGCGACATGTTCGTCGCACGAGGCTTCCAAGAGACCGGCACCGCCGGCGCACGCCGGCATGTGATGCGGCTGGACCGTTGAGCCCGGATCGGTCACGACGCTTTTACTCGATTCCGGAGATCGGCTGGCGGAGGATGAAGCGATCATGAGCAAGCGTTTCAGATTATGCGCGGCGCTGGCGGCCGCTCTGCTCTTCGCGACAACCCAGGCGGACGCCGCGGCCGACATCGCGCATATCCTCTGGAAGGATCTGCGTCCGGCCACGCAGGCGATCGCCGAGGACGCGAACCTGCCGATGATTGCGGCGAAACTGCCCGACCACGGCGAGACTCTGTCGCTCGATCTGCAGGACAAGACGATACAATTGGCCGGCTATGCATTGCCGGTCGATCGCGATGGCGACCTGGTCTACCAGTTCCTGCTGGTGCCTTGGACCGGCGCCTGCAGCCATATGCCGACACCGCCGCCGAACCAGATCGTGCTGGTGACGCCGGCGCATCCCTACAAGATGAAAGAGGCCTACGAGCCGGTGGCGGTCACCGGCGTGCTGAAGCCCGGCATGGAGAAGAGTCAGCTCTTCATCCTCGACGGCGTCTCGATCGTCCAGTCGGGCTACACGGTGCGCAAGGCCGAGGTGGCGAGTGTCGACACCGTGCCGGATACGGTCACGCTGCCGGTCAACTCGCCGTGGAACTTCCTCAACAAAAAGAAGAACTAAGTGTAACTGCAACAAATACGCCAGAGATATCCACGAGGCTTATGCCATAATAAGTTGCAATTCCAAAAGTGCGACGATAATCTTGGCAAGCTATCTTAAGAGCGAAATTTACAGCAGGCCGATGGCAATTTCATGCTGCAGCTTTTTTGACGATCATTTGGCCCTCGCCCCATAATATGGGCTGTCAGTGCTTTTGTGTGGCTCTGCATATTTAACTTCGTACACATTCACTACCAGAAGTATTTCTTCTATGTGGCGGCGTCCGTCATTCTTGCCGATATCGCGTTTGGGTTTTTTTTGAAATTTCGTGAAAAGCGAGACCGTCGAGAGTAACCCGGCGGTTCATAGCCACTTCGCGGTCAATCACGCCGCGTTCGCCCCGGATTCCTTGTCCAGCACCATGTAGTCGAGCGGAATCTCGGTCGTGTACTTGATCTGCTCCATGGCGAAGGACGATGACACGTCGCGGATCTCGATCTTGGCGATCAGCCGCTTGTAGAAGGCATCGTAAGCGGCGATGTCAGGCACCACCACGCGCAGCAGGTAATCGACGTCGCCGCTCATGCGGTAGAACTCGACCACTTCCGGGAATTCCTGGATGACCTCGGAGAAGCGCCGCAGCCATTCATGGCTGTGCGAATTGGTGCGGATCGACACGAAGACGGTGACGCGCACATTGACCTTCTCGTGGTCGAGTATGGCGACACGCCGCTTGATGACGCCCTCTTCCTCCAGCTTCTGGATACGCCGCCAGCACGGCGTGGTCGACAGGCCGACTTTCTTGGCCACGTCGGCGACCGCGAGCGTCGCGTCCTCCTGGAGGAGGCGGAGAATTTTTCTGTCGAGGCGATCCATGGGAAGCTCCAGTGGAATAGTTTCCCGATAATCCCTTTTATCGAAGCCTTTAACAAGAAAGAAATTCTGCCGACAACGGCAAAAGCGAGTGATTTCTTGCGGGATGCCTAATCGATGCGATAGCGGATTTCCGACCTCAGGAAGGGCAGCAAATCCATTTCAAACCAGGGATTCTTCTTCAGCCAGCCGGTGTTTCGCCAGGACGGATGCGGCAGCGGCAGCACTTTTGGGCCGATCGGCGCGTCCCAGATCGCACGCCAGTTTCTCACAGTGTCCGTCAAGGATGCCGCTCGCGTCGTGCCCATATGCCAGGCCTGTGCATAGCCGCCGATGGTCAGGACCAGATCGATCTGCGGCATCAGCGCCATGAGTCGCGCGCGCCAGGCCGGCGCGCATTCGCGACGCGGCGGCAGGTCACTTCCCTTGGCGTCCTGCCCAGGGAAACAAAAGCCCATGGGCACGATGGCGAATTTCTCCGTGTCGTAGAATTCTTGCGCGCTGACGCCGAGCCAGCTTCTGAGACGATCTCCGGAAGCGTCTGTGAAAGGTGTGCCCGAGATGTGGACCTTCGTGCCTGGTGCCTGGCTGGCGAGCAGGATGCGCGCGCTTGAGGACGGTCTCAACACCGGCCGCGGCTCGTGCGGCAAGGGCCGGCCAAGCGGTTCCTCGACGCAGATGCGACAGGCCCGCACCCTCGCTGTGAGGCGCTCCAATGCTTCGCTCATGTCAGGCGGACTATCCAACTGTCATCGCTCAGGCCGTTGCGCTCGGCCGGCTTGTGAGCGCCGCATACCAGCGCAGCACATTCGTGCACTCCTCCGGCACCTTGATACGGGCTGGCTTCATGAAATCGATGGCGATCATTCCGGTGATATCGGCAACCGAATAGGCATCGCCGGCGGCGAATTCCCGCTCCGCCAGTTCACTGTCGAGCAGGTGCAGGAATTCGATCGCCTTCGGCTTGTTGGCCTCTCCCCATTCCGGGATTTGCGGCACTTCCCACTCTTTCATCGCTGGATGGATATGCCGGAAAGCCGCGGCGACACTGGCCATAAGGTTCAGTTCCATGCGTCGTTGCCACATCTCGACCTTTGCCTTGCCCAGCGCGCCCGTGCCGAACAGCGCGGGTTCGGGATGCAACTCCTCGAAATAGCGGCAAATGGCGATCGATTCGGTGATGACGGTGCCGTCATCGAGCTCGAGAACCGGCAGCCGCCGCAGCGGATTGCGCTCAGCCACCTGCTCGCCGCGATGCTCCATCGCGCCCATGTCCACAGGCACCAGCGGGACCGTCAGCCCCTTCTCCGCGAGGAAGACGCGCACGCGCCGTGGATTGGGCGCCCGGCCACCGTCGAACAGCTTCATTTCATCCTCCCGGTTTCCCGTCCTTCTTGGCCGATCATAGGGCGCGGCTCCGCCCGTCACCAGAAGCGAAAAAATTCGCGCACCGCATCGCCGAACGAAGCCAGCGTGCCGTGCATTCGCTCGACCGTCGCATCGTGATGGCTGTCGCGCCAGTCCTGCGGCTCCTCGAAGCTGCCCGCCCAGATGCCGGCCTTGGCCGCCCTCGCCACGGCTTCCTCGGTCTCGAAATCGCCGAAGGCAACCGCCCATCCTGCCTGCACCTGGGCACGGTTGAGATCGGTATCGCCTGCCTTGCAATCGCCGAGCAGGCGGCCGTAGCGGTCGCGCTGCCAGCCGCTGCAGGAAACGGGCCTGCCGGCGATCAGCCGGACCAGCGACTGCCGGGCAAGCTTGCCGCAGGCGTAGTCGGCGCCGGCCTTCTGGCAAGTCTGCTGATACTCCGGAGCGTCGATGCCGCGCATGCGGATGCGCTCGGCCCCGAGCGTGATCGAATCGCCGTCATTGACGATTGCCGTGCCTTGCTCCTTGCGCGTCTCGAAACGGTCGAGCCGCGCCGCGACCAGCATCAACAGCCCAAGCAGTACAATGGCCAGCCCGTAGTCCAGCAGCTTGCGCCAGAGGCTGCGCGGCGGGCTCGCCGCGTAGCGGCGGCGCGGTCCTCGCGGCCCGAAGCGGCTCATATGGCAAACAGTCTCTTAATCATTCGAACGTAGCTTAACGAACTGAAAATCGCTGCGCG